>CAIWJG010000313.1 GCA_903912925.1 uncultured Verrucomicrobia subdivision 3 bacterium
TGTCCCGGCTTTAGCCGGTCTGGCGCGCCACCGCCCTGCCCGTTGGCTTGCCAATCCTGGCCCTCGCCGGCTAAAGCCGGGACACCGAACCAGGAACTCGCGAATGCGCGGCGTCACGACACTGCCAGAACTTGCGGCTTGCCCCACCGTTTCCTGTTTGGCAGCATGCCGCCAAGATGATTTCGAACGGAAGCCACGTCCTCCCGACCCGCTCGGCGTCAAAAGACAGTCTTTCCTCGTTGCCCTCCGCGAGGATTGCACGCCTTACCAGAGGTGGTCGGGAATGAATGTGACGCAGGCGGTGATCCTGGCTGGCGGCAGGGGTACGCGGGCAAGGATCAAGAGCAGATTCGTGGACGTGGTGAAGGTCATGCTGCCCGTTGACAGGAAGCCCAACCTCCAACGCAATATCGAGATCCTGCGCGACCAACTCAACGTCACTTCCATTCTGCTTATCGTGGGCCATGGCGAGGAGGAAGTCCGGAGTCATTTTCGCGACGGGCGGCATTTGGGGGTGCAGATCGAGTATGTCCGGAGCGATCCCGACCACGGCATAGCGGACGCCCTGTTCGCGGTCCGAGACAAGGTCAGCAACGCCTTTTACGTGCTGCTGGGGGATGAGTTCTATTTGGACTTCAACCACGCCACGCTAAAGCAGACCAAGCACCCGGGGGCTGACGCGTTGGTGACGTTTATCCGCAAGCACAGCCCACAGGAAATCGCGCGCAATTACTCGCTGAACCTGGCCGATGACATGCGCGTCATCGAGTTGTGTGAAAAGCCGCAGAAAGTGGGGAATGATTTGCTGGGGTTGGGGACGTTCCTGCTGACGGACGCGGTCTTCGAGTATATCGAGAAGACGCCAGTGCACCCGGTGACCCGGCGCAAAGAACTCATTGACGTCATCTCGAACATGGCCAAGGAGCGGCGGGTGTATGCGCACGAGTTGCGGGGCATATACGTTAATATTAACACCATTGACGACTGGCATTTCGCGCAGTTCCTCGCGAATCAGGTCGGCTTTCCTTCCAAGCGAAAGAGCTTGGTCATCCCCACCTTTAACGAGGCGGATTCCATCTCCTTCGTGATCAACGACTTTAAGGACTCGGTGGATGAGATCGTGGTCGTGGACGGCGGCAGCACCGACGGGACGTTGGAAAAGCTCGCCGAGTTGAAGGACCGCTTCAACCTGAAGCTGGTGCAGGGAAAATTCCAAGGCTACGGAGATGCGATTATCAACGGGGTCGCCGCGGCGACCGGCGACATTGTCACCATCGTGGAGGGAGACGCCACGTTCAGGTCCCGAGACATGGACAAGCTCTATGAGTACCTGAAGGACTGCGACATGGTCATCGGCACCCGGACGACCTGTCAGTTGATCTGCCAGGGCGCAAACATGCCCTTCTGGCTTAGGATCGCCAATGTGACTGCGGCGAAGTTTATCGAGCTCCTGTGGATATCCAAGGAGCCTCGCTTTACGGATGTCGGCTGCACCTACCGAACCTTTTGGAAGTCGAGCTACGAGGAGATCAAGCACAACTTACTGGGCCCCGGGCCGGAGCTCTCCCCCGAGATGATGATCGAGTTCGTCCGCAACGACATGCGGGTGATTGAAATTCCGGTTAGCTACTACGCGAGGATTGGTGGCTCCTCGAAGCACTCGTTCGGGGTGTGGGGAGTGTCGAAGACTGCCCTAAGGATGCTGGTCATGGTGCTGAAGAAGAAGTTCGGAATCTCATGATGTGACCGCAACGACCGCGCTGGAATCGTGGGGACATTATCCCCGGGCCGAACAGGCTGCCGTCCCTGTGTATTGGAGCAGTGATACGCCGCCTTTCCAGTCCATCGCGGGGACGGTGCTGCCTTACGGTCGCGGCCGCAGCTACGGCGATGTTTGCCTCAACGACGGCGGCACCTTGCTCACGACCGCGCGGATGGACCATTTCCTGGCGTTTGACACCAACACTGGCCGGTTGCACTGCGAGGCTGGCGTCTGCCTGGACCAGGTTCTCGACCTGATCGTGCCGCGCGGCTGGTTCCTGCCGGTCACGCCCGGCACCAAGTTCATCACCGTGGCTGGTGCGGTCGCTAACGACATCCACGGGAAGAACCATCACCGGATGGGGACGTTCGGCGAGCATGTCTGCGCCTTTGAACTGTTGCGGTCCGACGGCAGCCGGCGGGTTTGCTCGAGCACACAGAACCCCGAGCTGTTTCGAGCCACCATCGGCGGCTTGGGTTTGACGGGCCTGATCCTCTCGGTTGAGTTCCAGCTCCAGAGAATCCCAACGCCGTTCATCAGGGTGGAGAACATCAAGTACCGCGGGCTGGCGGACTTCTTCGCTCTGGTGCAGGAATCGGAGGCTGCGTTCGAGCACACAGTTGCCTGGGTGGACTGCCTGGCATCGGGCAGGAACTTGGGCCGGGGGGTTTTCATGCGTGGCAATACCGCCACCTCTGCGGAGGCCGGCGCTGCTCGGAGAGGCGGGAGCGAAAGGCAGCTCACTTTCCCATTCGACGCACCTAACTGGCTCCTGAATCGCCTGACGGTGACCGCCTTCAACACGCTTTATTATCAAAAGCAGCGGCGGGAGCGCGAAACCAGGCTGGTCCATTACACCCCATTTTTCTACCCGCTTGACGCGATTCTGGATTGGAATCGGATGTACGGCCGGCGCGGTTTCTTCCAATACCAGTTCGTTGCGCCGATGGCCGCCGGCGAAAGCGTGGTGTCCCGCGTGCTGGAAAAGGTCTCGAAATCCGGCGCCGCCTCATTTCTGGCGGTGATGAAGACCTTCGGGCACCGTCCTCGGGCAGGCATGCTCTCCTTTCCCCGCCCGGGGGTCACGTTGGCGATGGACCTCGCGAACCAGGGCGAAAAGACGCTGCGGCTGCTGGACGAGTTCGACGAGATTGTGCTGGGCAACGGAGGCGTGCTTTACCCGGCCAAGGACGCCCGGATGGCTCCGCAGAGCTTCGAGGCTTCGTATCCCAATTGGAAGGAGTTTGCGAAGTTTATTGATCCGCGCTTCTCCTCAAGCTTTTGGCGGCGAGTCACACGCAGTCTCTAAACCCTCATGAGCCGAATCCTGATCATTGGTGCTACGTCAGCCATCGCGCAGGCCTTCGCCCGACTTCGCGTGGCCCGGGGCGACGAGCTGTTCCTGGTCGCCCGCAACGCCGCCAAGCTGCAAGTCCTGGCGTCGGATTTGCAGGTGCGCGGAGCGAAGAAAGTCGGGACACTGGCGGCGGATGCGAATGATTTCGAACGACACGGGCCGATGTTCGAGGCGGCCCGGCGCGAGCTCGGGGACGTGGACACGGTGCTCATCGCGCACGGTGTGCTGGGAGACCAGAAAGCCGCCGAACTCGATTTCAGGCTAGCCGAACAGTCATACCAGACCAACTTCCTGAGCGTGGTCTCCATGCTGACGCCCATGGCCGCTTACTTCGAGGCGCAGCGACGCGGGACGATCGCAGTCATTACCTCCGTGGCGGGAGACCGGGGTCGGCAGAGCAATTTCATCTATGGTTCGGCCAAAGGCGGCCTCTCGCTCTATCTGGCGGGCCTGCGCAATCGCCTGCACCCCAGCGGCGTGACGGTGCTGACCATTAAGCCCGGTTTTGTTGATACCCCGATGACGGCGCATTTGCGCAAAGGGGCGCTCTTTGCGTCGCCGGAGAAGGTGGCCAGGGATATTTCCCGCGCGATCGAAAAGCGCAAGAGCGCGCTTTACACCCCGGCCATCTGGTTTTGGATTATGGCGGTGATTCGGCTGCTGCCTGAAACGGTGTTCAAGCGGCTGAAGTTGTGACTGCGGGCTAAATGAGCTTGCGCTTGAGACTCATTCGTGCGAATAACAGCCGCGCTCACACGCCGGAGAGATGGCTGAGTGGCTTAAAGCACACGCCTGGAAAGCGTGAGTGGGCTTAAACCCCACCCTGGGTTCAAATCCCAGTCTCTCCGCCAGTTCAACAAAAAACCCCCTCCCCACCTTGCGGCGAGGAGAGGGTGAAACGGATCTGCGCTGGGGTGCGGAGTGCTGGGCCTATGCGCCCATGCCGTCCTCGAACGAACCCGTCGCGACCGGGAAGCAGAGATAATCGCGGACGTACTGGATGCCATTGGTGCTGCAAGCATCCACATCCCGATAGGCGCTCTCGGCCTCAGCGATGAGCGGCGCGGTCTTCGTGCCATTCACCTGGCAAAAGCGTTGCGGATATCCGACGTGGATCAGCATCTCGACATAGCGCACCATGTTCAGGTCGCCCGAGGGGATGTCCACAAACTGCATCGCGCGCTTCTGCCAACCGGCCTCAATCTTGCGCAGTTGCTGGCCCTTGCGGATGACGAAGTTCTTCACATGGCAGCCGTAGATGCGCGGGCCCACTTTGAGGAAGCGCGTCTCCCAGTCTTCGCCCTCCCAGCAGTGTGAGGGATCGGCGTTCACGGCCAGGCATTTGTCTCCGTCGCAAATCTCCACCAGCATGTTGAAGTCGTCGGCGCACATCGCCGCCGTGCCGGGGTGGATTTCGTGGGCGAGGTATTGGCCGTTCGCGTTGGCGTGCTTGCGGATCTTGGCCGTCTTCTTGACGAAGCGCTCCTGGCCTTCTTTGATAAAGTCATAACCGTTGCCGGCCCAGAAGCCCCAGGGGTAACCGGTCGCGACTTCCCAGCCGAACGCCGCGCCCCAGAACATCGGCACCACCTTGAGGCCCAGTTCCGCGCACAGATCCAGCATCCGGAGGATATAGTCCTCGGCCCACTTCTCGATGTCCGCGGGCGACTTCTTCGCCACATCCGCGGGGATGAACGGCCGCACCGTAGGGCTGCCGGTCCAGGCCGTCGTATGGACCCAGAACGGGCAATGCGTGGACACGCCGTCGAGGCTCAGCTCGGCTTTGGCAAAGGCTTCTCTGATCTCCTTAGCGGATTTGAAGCCCTTAGCGCTTTGGAGCATGTAACAGGAAGGCTGTGCGCCAGCGGCACCGGATTTCTTGGCGTAATCCAGGAATTGGGTTAGACTTTTGGCGCCATGCTGCCCGCCTTCGATACTCGGATGGAAACAATTTTCGGCCATAAGATTATTAGCAGTTAAACAGGTTTAATTATTTACCGACCGGGCAGAGCATTACCGGGGCGGGCAGGTGGAGGCAATACCAAAGTTCTCCAAGATCTGATTTAGCTCTCGGACATGGCGGATCGGAAGCCCAGCATACGCCGCCCAAATCCGAATACCGAAACCCGAAACCCGAA
>CAIWJG010000314.1 GCA_903912925.1 uncultured Verrucomicrobia subdivision 3 bacterium
CTTGGGATTAACCGCAAAGAACACAAAGATCGCAAAGAATGGAACTTGTGATGATTCCGAGCCAAAGAACTGATGCACCTGCCGGGTGAATGGAAGGCTTAGGCAATCCATGCATAACTATCTGTCTTTGTGATCTTTGCGTTCTTTGCGGTTAAATCAACTGCCGAGTTTAGGTTAAAGGGTGAGCTGGCGGAATCGGCCTTCGGGTTTCGGATTTGGGCTGCCATCGCCATAATGAGAATTGCTGCATCCGGTGGGGAGAGGCCACTCCCGCGCTCCCCTTCCCCTCACTCCTTCGTCTGCCGTGCCGGCCGGATCACGGCGATCGAGGGGAATGGCTCGCTCTTGTTCCGTCCATGCAAGACTTTGTCCGTTACGGCCTGCTGGACCGCCTGCCAATAAAACCACTCGGCGTCGAAGCGCATCAAGGCATTCGGCAGACGGTAGGGAGTGGCTTCCTCCAGCCAGGCCGCGCGGTAAGGTTCTTTCAGGCCGCTGATGGCATCCCGCAGATCGGCTAGCATGCCGTGATCCAGGGCGTTCATTTGGTTGCCGATGTAGAGATCCACCAGTTTGGGGTCCGGGTTGGCTTGCAACTGACGGAAGTAGTCGGCCCATTCGACGGCATAAAGCCACTTCATGCCGAGATAGTCGAACAGGCGCGCGGCCAGCACGAGGCTGTTGAGCGTGGGATCGGTCGGCGCGAGGCGGCGGGCGCGGGCGAGTCGTTCCTGAGCGTGCTCAGCAAGCAGGCGCGCTTTGTGCAACTCCGCCTGGTGCTTCTCGATCCGGGCCAGGCGGCCAGGTTCAAGCGGATCGTTCCAGAAAGCGAGCTGCGTTGCGCCCGAGAACACCTTCCAGAACAGGTCCTGGACAGTGGCGAGTTCCTCGAGCGCGGGGGCGACTTCGGCGGCTACGGCTGGGGGATACATCTGCGCGGTGTAATCCGCGAAGAAGGTGTTGGTGTCCACCGGCCCGGCCTGCCATCCCGCGGCGGCGCTCAGGGCCAGGCCGGGCAACGACTGCCGGTAGATCGTCTGGCCGCAGTCAGTCCAACCCGTAGTCAGAATGCCCAGCGTCTTGAACTTCCTCCCCGCGGCGGTCAGGCCGTTGATGTTGACGAAAGAACGATGGTAATCGGGGAAGATCTCGTTCCAGTTCCATACTGCTGGAGCGACGACGGTGGGCACGCCGGCTTCGGCCAGTGGCTTAACGTAAGGGTCATAACTGGCGTGCGCATCATATACCCAAGGGACAGCGATGGCACCGCCGGGCAGCTCGCGGATGAGCTCGGGATGGTTAGACAGCGTGCTGGCACCCTGGTTGATGTCCGCCCAGAACAGCAGCCGTTTGCCGTGCCGTTGCGCCTCGCCGGCCACGTGGCGGAGCACTTCGATGAAGGTCTTGAAAGGGTCCTTGCCCGGCTCCATGCCGATCTTGCCCAGCGACCAAGGCTCGTCGAAGCCAACATGATACCAGGGGCTGGGAAACAGCTTGGCCGTCTGCGCCACCCAATCGCTGAGTACCGCGAGCACCCGCGGGTTGCGGGGGTCAAACTCATCGCCGTAGCGTGGCAGGCCGAGGTCGGCGAACTTCTCGATGCGGAACAGGTCGTGCATGTGGCCGTAAAGCTCCATGCAGGGGACCACGTCAATGTGGCGCTGCCGGGCGTAGCCGACAATGTGCCGGACTTCGTCGCGCGTGTAGCGGGCGTCGGGATTGACCAGTTCGTAGCCCTCGAACTCGATGCTCGCTTCGGAATAAAAGTAATACTGGTTGGCTTTGAAGCGGGCCAGCAGATCGAGCTGCCGCTCGATTTCGGAGACGCGCAGCAACTGGCCGTGGCTAAGGTCCATCATAAAGCCGCGGTAAGCGAGCGCGGGCCAGTCGCGAATCATGGCTGTGGGCAGCACCGCCCCTGGCCCTGAGCCCTCCACCATTTGCAGCAGGGTCTGGACGCCGTAGAAGAGGCCGGCGGATGAAGCAGCGCGAATCTCCGCGCGCTTCTGGGTAACTTGGAGGGAATAGGCTTCGCGCGAGTCGGGGCCGGTGATTTCGTTGTCACCAGGCAGGGCGCCGCCCGCCGCAGTGCGGTTCAGGACAATCGCTGGTCCGGAAGCTTTGCCTTTCCTAATCGGTATCTGGGAATGGCCAATCGCCGATAGCCGAGAGGCCAACTCCTCAGCCGCGAAGCGGTCCTCCGCACAGGGTGCCATGGCAAAGTGAATGGAGAGGCCGCGCAGCGCCAGAGTGCCGTTGTCATATTGCACCTGCTGCGGTCGTGGCAGCAGCGGGCTGTGCGCGGCTAAGGCGCCAGCCAACGAGGTTAGTAAAGCTGGTAAAGTGAGAAAGCGCTTGATCATTCGGCCCATACGAGAACCGAGTGTGTCCACCGGCGGATCAGCGTCAAGGGCAGAACATGTGTGGAGTGAGTAAAATGGGTGGCGCTATCACCTCCCGCCGGGTGAGGGCGAGCAGCCTCAGAGATCCTGGGCCCGTGGAAAGGACGTGAGCCCCATTCCC
>CAIWJG010000315.1 GCA_903912925.1 uncultured Verrucomicrobia subdivision 3 bacterium
CGCAACGGCCATTTGCCCCCCGCTCCGCAGCCAAGTTACCCCGCTCCGCACTCCCTTTTCCGCGTTTTGGGCTCCGCACACGAGAAACCGGCCGGTAGCTTCGCCAAGAGTGGTTGAAAATAAACACAATTTGGCTCTTGACGGCACGCCTGGCATTTAACAAGGTTGCGCCATGCTCGCTGAGCTTGGAAACCAATTCTCCCTCACCCGCGCAGCGCTGAGTACCTGCGGGCGCGCAAAAACCACATTCTTATCAGTAGTTACCACATTGGTCACGATATCCATGATCGCACTGCTCAGTTTCGCCGCTACCGCTGCGACACAGAGACCAGTGATCTCCATCGGAGCTACGAATAGTAGCCTCAAAACCCTGCAGTTGACCGGTCAGACGAATAGATACTATTGTATCGAGTCATCGTCTGATCTCATCAGATGGACGAATACGGATTCGTATTTTCTCCACACCAACAACCCACACATACAATCCGATGGTACTGACGGAGCAGTACGGAAGTACTTCAGAGCCACTATGATTCCCAACGATTGGGTCTGCATGAACAACTCGCTTCCTGACCCTTGTCCAGAACACGACAATGTCAGTCTGGTCATCAGGACGAACGTGTCCCACTTTAGTATCATTGCGACTCATCCAGATCAGTATATCGTCAGGACCAACAGTTGCGATGAAAATAGGCACGGCTGCCTCACCTCAGAACCAACCACGGACTATTATCAGGGACCAGTGGCAATGGGAAATAAGTTTCAAAACAACAGTCGACTTTATGTTATAGCTAATAGAATCGAATACTTCTGGCGTCCTCAGGGGATGACTGTTATGAAGAATGGTGTCGTCGCGCAGACGAATACTACTTACATCGAGATCGGCGGGTGTATACCCGATGCTGGTGGCGGATGTCCGATATACTTTGCACTGTATGCTGATGGATACCTTCGGCTGATCCCGTACCCGCCAGTCAGGTTGGGTAGTGTGTGTTTCGGTAGCTCGGTCATCGTAGGTCCTGCTGAGGTCGCACTGAGACCCTACGCAGACATCGAGTCGCTCAACTTCCATACAACGAGCAACACCATGACGATAACATATAGATCTCGCGGAACTGCGACGATAGAGGTTGATCCTGACAAAATCACGCGTACGAGCGCCACTGTCAGAGTCACTGTAAACTATTCAACTGACAAGTCACTCTGTACCTTCCGTAGTATGTTTGTGTCAGATGGTAATAGTGACTGCGACACAGTCGTCTCAGATGATAGTAATGGTGCCGTTCATGCGTTGCCTGTGATGGATTTCACAGTCACTTCTGGAATCAGTTGGTTCATGACGAGATATGTTCGCTCATCTCAGCGAGAGTCCGCACCGAATATTCTAATCCTTCTTTACTAATTCCTTTCACTAGATAAGTCACATGGCGCGGCACGCAGGTATCACGCCACTTTTCTGCGCATAATGTTGCTTTTTACGAAATAAAGTATAGTATCTATTTTGGGTAGATTCAATCAAACATAAACGTCAGAATCAAAACACAAGATTAGTTATGATCATTAGAAACAAGAAACACACAGTACGCAGCGCCTTTTTGGCCTGCCTCCTCATCATCACATTGAACTGCTCGCTGTTTACGGCACCAGCTGGTGCGACGACAAACTTGTCGAGCCTAACACTCAATTGGGCGCCGTATTACGGATTACCTCACGACAGCACCAACGGATCCAATATTTCCTGGAGTATCGAAGAACGAGTCCGGAGTAATCATTCGACATTCTTCGCCCACCAACTAGCATCTGGTGGCGAACGACAGTTCTGCATCGCGAACAGTGGTGCTGCACCTGTATTCCAAGTACAACCTCTTGGGTTACCTCCGTACATATCTGCAACGACAACGGCAATGTGTACATGGTCCAATAGTTACCCAGAATTCTTTATCGGCAGTACGACAGGTATCTGGCGTTACGATGAAGCGCTTCAGAGCTTTGTCAGCATCTGGTATTGGAATTGGGATGCCACATACATCGTATCGGTCGGCGACAGTCTCTATGGTTCAGTGATGAACTTTGGCAGCAAATCTGGCGCACACCTATGGTCTCCGACCAATGAATTGTACTGGCCGGACGGCGGGAGGACAACCCAAATCTGGGCAGATCCTATATCTGGATTGTACGGTGATGGTTTTCGGTTAGTAAGAGTCACATCGCCAACTTCCAGCCTGATGCTGATGAACCGTTGGACCTTTGGTGACGGGAACTATTTTTGGAGTGCAGAATATTCCCGTGACGGAGGTCTAACATTCGCTTCACCAGTCGGCATTCGCGCGGATGGACTACCGATGTATGTGAGTGGATTCTATCAACACTCGGGTGATATCATCGTCGTAAAGACATCAAACATTAATGACCCATATGACAGCCTTCTCTTCATCGGCGAGTTAGGAGGAACGATGTACTCACTCCAATGTCCGATAACTAACATCGGAACATTCTTCTATAGTCCGACAACGAGATTTCTACTCGTTGGCAATCAGACAGGTACGGAGTTCTACTCCGCCATTCTGCCGGCCACAGACGAAGTACTTCCTGAGCTCGCGATAGCCAGTGCCGTTATAGTCTCATGGCCTGCACAGTACAGTACAGCAGCACTGCAGTCTGCCACTAGTCTGAGTGGTCCCTGGACAGAAGTATCTGCACCGAGAAATGTAGTCGGCAATGTAGTGAGTGTCGCCATCCCCACAACAGGGTCGAAGCAGTACTACCGACTCTTCCTACCATAAACTTTACCCGCGCAGCGCTGATTACCTGCGGGCGCGCAAACACCAACTTCTTATCAGTCGCCAGTGCTTTTTGATAGCAATGTCTCTCTTCCGCAAAAGATGTGACCAAGACGCCGCAATTCGTTTGCTGCTTTCAATTGTCACACCCAGACCCGACGGAGCACTTGTCTCTTACGTTCGTAAACTTGCGGAGGACGATTCTCACCACGACGCTTCTGGCGACGACGAATACTGGTCAGAGCGCATTCATCGGGAATTCTGCGTCCTGCGATTATTGGGCGTTCTCGTTTCCACAGCGATAAGCTCTTACGTTGACTGGCAGTCGCAAGGTGAGTGTCTATATGAACAGCTCTGCGAAAAGGCGTTGCTTTCAACATTAGCGGAACACGAATCTGACGTGCTTGTCCGGCGCTGGTTCGCCGAACGCTTACAATACTATTCCCTTCTGCAGCACGTTGCGGACTCCCGAGGTGCTCTGATAAGTAGGGTTGGAAACAGCTTCAGCGTGCTATTTGGAGAATCGTGTCCGAACGGCCTATCGCTGCTGGGCGCTGGAATTTTTTCCCGCGCTATGGAGCAGTCTGAGAAGATCCACGGCGATTACAAACTCTCGTAATGGGGTCGCCCATTAGAACGTCATGTTCTCCCCCGGTCCGCTTGCACCGCCTGGCTGAACGGAAGGCAAACGCTGATGGAGGGGTCAAACGGGAGATTGGTCTGGCCAGCGAGCCAGCAGTTCACGGAGCTTCGCGTGGCTGAGGACTGTGGCATCCGCGCCCTAACGTGCGGTCGATGCGATGGCAGTATCGCAGGCATGTGGCCCTCATTGATGCGGTGAGCGATCGTGATAATCCAGCGGTGCCCTGCTTGGCGGAAGACCCCGGTCAACCGGACCACGGGCACGATGCCACTGTCGATCAGGCTGCCCAGCACCATGCCCGGCCCCACGGACGGCAGCGGGCGCGCCTTGAAATCAGGCTTGAAATCCCGCGCCCAGAGCGCACAGTCATGCCATGCGGATTCTAAGTCCTTCGAAAGATGGGATGCGACGTGATCGAAGCCGTACTTTGACCTTCGGGCAGGCCAGCCGCTCGGGTTTTACGCTGATCGAACTGCTGGTGGTGATCGCCATCATCGCCATTCTTGCCGCCCTGCTGCTGCCGGCGCTCAGCAAGGCGAAGCTCAGAGCCCAACGGATATATTGCGTCAACAATCTGAGACAGTTTGCGCTGACAGCGAAAATGTATGCGGATGACAATAACGGCAGGCTTGTTTCGGCCGCTCCTATTTGGGTTTGGAGCGATCCTCCCTTCACCGCCTCCTGGTGCGGCGGCAACGCGGAAACCGGCGGCCTGCCCAGTATGTACGCTTACGGCGGGGCCGATCCCACTGGCATACAACTCGGACTGCTCTGGCTCTATGCGAAATCGATGGGCCTCTACCATTGCCCCGCTGACAACCGGCGGGCCGATGATCCCGGGGTTGCTGCCGTCTTCAGAGGTAAGCCTATTCTGCGGAGCATCTCGATGAATTCATATATGAACGGCCGCAGTCAAGGGGCTTCGCCCGAGTGGGTGGTACTGTATCCCAACGCTCCGCGAGATCCGATTAGGCCGGTTTATTGCAAAGAGAGCGAGCTGAAAGAACCGGCGCAAACCTGGCTGGTTTTGGATGAGGATCAAGCCAGCATCAACGACGCCATGTTTGTTGTGGACGTGGGAAGCGCGTCGTTTCCGGACCTGCCATCGCGCGTTCATGGCAACGGGTACGGCATCAACTTTAACGATGGTCACGCCGAAATCTATCAGCTACGAGACGCCGCTAGCTTTGAATGGTCTCCGGGAAAGCCGGGAGGATCGAACGATTGGGCCAGACTTCGCAGTGTCACCACCCATCCGCTGTAGGTTTTGCGCACCCTGTCCCATGCCTTCGCGCCGCGTGCAAGATTGCTTGTCTGTTAGCAATTGAACATTATTGCCCGGGCTGGCCTGAGCCGGGCCGTTGGGCTGCGGGGGGGGCGGCCGCCAAAGCTCACCAACCCCAGCGGGGCGACATGTTTATAGCCCGCCCTAACCGAAATCTCCGCAAGCCCCGTAGGGGCGGCATGGTGCCATCTCGCACAGGCCATGTCGCCCCTACGGGGCTTGCGGAAAAGATCGGGGGGCGTGGTGGTCACTATAAACATGTCGCACCTACGGAGTTGCCGCTCTGGCGGGCGAGCGGTTCGTGAGCACGATTGGCACGGTCCAGCAGGGAATACCGGCTGATAGGCTCGCGATGCCCCTAGAGGTGGCGACGACGTAAAGGGGTTAATGAGATTGTCATGTTTCTTTCACCCGGCAGCGGGAGACGAATGCCTTGCGAGCACATGACACTCTCACCTTTACTTCACTGGGCTACGATTTCGGATTCCCTTCACGTTTCACGTTTCACGTTTCACTCGAACCCCTTCATGACCCTTTACGGCCCGGTTCGCCCCGGAATCGCGAGGCTTCTCCCGCCGAGCCTGGCCACTCGGCCGCTGCCGCCCGCCCACGCTCTGGCGACGGGGCAAAGCCGCCAGAATACCGGCAAAGCTTACCGGTTGCCCCCCTCCGCCAAAACTGGCAGGATGGGGCCGCAATGAATGAAAGCGAAAAGCAATTCTCCTTCACCTGCGCCGCCTCAATTACCAGCGGGCGCGAAAAGCCCCGGCTTATCAGTTCCACTCCCAATACCGAACCCAAACCATCAACCCAACGCCGAAAAGCAGTGGCCGGAAGTTCCCTTAAAATCGTTCTGACGGGCCTGTTGCTCGCCGTCGCCAGCCAGGGTCCGGTGCTGGCCCAGACGATTAAAGCGGTGGATGATGGCACCGTTCTTAAAGAAATCATCTTCTTTGGCCGGCACAGCATACGCACGGCCACAAGTGGCACCAACAGCTTGAACCAGTGTTCAGCCAATCCTTTCCCCGACTTTGTCGGGGTTCCAGTCGGCTACCTGACCCCGCGCGGACAGCAGGCGGCAGGCAAGCTCGGCGCCTACTTCCACGAGTATCTGCTCCACGAAGGGCTGCTGACGGGCGATGCCACTTCCGATCTAGCTCACTCGTATTTCCGCGCCAATACCATTGAGCGCTCCTACGTGACCGCGGCCAACTTTGGGGCGGGGTTGATCCCGGGGGCAGACATACCAGTTCACACCTATTACCCGCCGCCGCCCAATGCGACCCCGGCGACGACCAATGCGGACCCGGTGATTGATCCCCTTTTGGCAGGGGTGGCGCCAGTGGCCGTTGACCCGGTGCGCGCCTTGGCCGAAGTGCAAGGAGTTTACGGCAGCGGAACAAACCTGTCGTCCGCCTACAGCGGCGAGCTCTCCCTGATCAGCAGACTGCTTTATCCGCCCGGAACCCAGCCCCGCTATCCGGGAATATCGCCCACGAACGGCGCCCTGCCAGGCTCGTTTGATCCAACCACCGTGCCCATTACCCTTACGATCAGTGCGCCACTGACGAACGGTGGTCCCCCGTATTATTATACGGGAAATGTGATTGCGATGGGCGGGTTGGCCTCCGTGGCGGCCGCCGCCGACCCGTTTGTCATGCAATATTGTGATAACTTCCCGACCAACGAGGTGGGTTGGGGCCAATTAACGTTGGCGGCGCTTTCCCAACAGACCCGGATTAACACCCTGCTAATCGAGATTGCCATGCGTCAGCCGTACCTGGCCAGGGTGCAAAGTTCGAGCGCGGCCTCCCACATTTTGCGCACCATGATCCAAACCATAAGCGGTACGAATCTTGCCGGGGCATTCGGGGACACGAACACCCGGATCCATGTGATCATCAGTTCCGATTACTATGTGGCCGGATTGGCCGGGCTGCTTGGCGCGCACTGGTTGCTCCCCGGCTACCAACCGGACTTCTGCCCTCCTGGGGGAACGCTCGTTTTTGAACTGCGGCAGGTAAAAGCGACTGGGCAGTATCTGGTTCGCGTATTCTATACCGCCCA
Organism: uncultured Verrucomicrobia subdivision 3 bacterium; assembly: GCA_903912925.1. Classification (GTDB taxonomy): domain Bacteria; phylum Verrucomicrobiota; class Verrucomicrobiia; order Limisphaerales; family UBA8199; genus PALSA-1440. Next base: position 6,776 of record CAIWJG010000315.1, read on the forward strand.
AACCTTCGACCAACTGCGTAACCTGACAACGCTGACCCTGGCGGAGCCCCCGGCAACCATGCAGCTTCTGATTCCGGGCGGCAGCAGCCCGGCTGCGAATCTGGACGTCAGTTTCAGCTCCTTCAGCAATCTTCTGAACGCAGCCATTGGCCTGGAATATGTGCAGGCTTTCGATCAAGAAACCCCGCCGGGCGTGTTAGACCCCTACACCGCCGATAATCCGACAAACATCACGGCCTGCGTCAGCAGCAACACGCTCACCATTGCGTGGCCGGCTGATCATATCGGTTGGATTCTCCAAGCCCAAACGAACGGCTTGAGCACCGGTCAGTGGTTCGATTTGCCCGGCACCAGCACCACCAGCTCGGCGGCCATAACCATAAATCCGGCCAACCCGGCGATATTCTATCGGCTGCGTCGGCCATAACCGCCGGGGAATAGCGGACTTGCGAAATCGGCACCGAACAACAAACATAAAGATAACATGGGTTGTAATGTTTTGCTTGCGCCCAGAGGCGAGGTGAGGCTAAGCCGGGTTCATGGCTCGGAAGCTGCGCATTCAATGTCCTGGGGCGATTTATCATGTGATAAACCGGGGCGACCGACGGGAGGCGATCTTTGAGGATGACCAGGACCGGGGGCGGTTGCTGGCGACGCTGACCGAGGCGTGTGAAAAGACTGGCTGGCAGGTCCCTGCGGATTGCCTGATGAGCAACCACTTTCACCTGGCCATCGAAACGCGCCAACCCAACCTGGTGGTGGGGATGAAGTGGCTCCTCGGCAATTCGTGATTGAGGGGCTGGAGCGGATGGGTTGGAGCG
>CAIWJG010000316.1 GCA_903912925.1 uncultured Verrucomicrobia subdivision 3 bacterium
AAAACCGCCCTCTTGTAGGCCGGGTGCCCTCACCCGGCGCCCCCATCTCGTCCATAATGCGAATTGCTGCTGGGGAACCCGCCAGCCGGGCAAGAGGCTGTCGGCAGTCAGACCAGCCCCTGGACAAATTCCTGCCAGGGCATGGCTCGGACCCCGGGTGCCACGGCGTGTGAAACTGGTTCCGCCCGCGCCGGGCGATGCACCAACGTCATGTCTGCGTTCCCGCGGGGCCCAGCCTGGCCGCGCCAGGCTGCGGCCAATCGCTGCAACGGCCCAGCGTCGCTCGGCGTGACGGTGCGGGCCGCCTTGGCTTCGACCAGGCGCACCCCGCCGCCTTGGGTTGGCACGATGAAATCCACCTCCAAACCCTGTTGATCCCGGAAGTAGTAAAGCTCCCGGCGCCGGCCGGCGTTCAACTGCGCCTTGGCCATCTCGCCGGCAATAAACCCCTCGAAAATCGGGCCCAGAAACGGCGACCGCTCCAACTGAGCGGCGGTTTCGATGCCCAGCAAGTGGCAGGCCAGCCCGGAGTCAGCGATATAGAGCTTGGGAGACTTGATCAGGCGTTTGCCTACGTTCTCGAAATAGGGCAGCACCAGAAGAATCTGGCCGGTGGCTTCCAGAATATCCAGCCACCGTCCGATGCCGGGCACGCTCATGCCCAGCGGTGCCGCCAGGTCGGATTTGTTGAGCACCTGCCCATGCCGGCTGGCGACCAGCGCCAGAAAACGCCGGAACACCGCCAGATCATGAACCGCGCTGATAGCCCGCACGTCCCGTTCCAGGTAGGTGAGCAGGTAAGAACTGAACCAGAGCCGTGCTGCCGTTGGCCGGGCGAGGACTTCGGGATAGCCGCCGTGCAGCAGGGTAACCCGCGGTGTCTCCCGCGCTGACATCGGCAGCAACTGCAACACGGCCGCCCGTCCGGCCATGGACTCGGTAATGTTGCGCATCAGCCCCGCCTCCTGGGAGCCGGTCAAGAACCACTGCCCGGCGCGCCGAGGCACCCGATCGGTGCGGGCCCGCACGAAGTTGAATACCTCCGGCACATTCTGAACTTCGTCCAGGATTGCGGGCGGCTTGACCTCGTCCAGAAAACCCTGCGGGTCGTGCCGAAACCGCGCAACGACATCCGGGTCTTCGAACAGGTAGTAGCTGGCTTTCGGCAGCAGGTGCCGTAAGAGAAACGTCTTGCCGGAACGCCGCGGCCCGGTCAACACCACCGCGGGAAAGCTTTTCGCCGCGGCAGTGATCTGCCGCTCCAACTCGCGAGGCAGGTAACGCATTTGAGCTTTTTAAACTCCTAGCTTAAAAACCTCAAGCCCAAAATAAGTGGCCTCGGGCTGCCAATTCTTCAATCGTCCGGTTCTCCGCGCCCACATTACGCAGGCGCATTTGAGCCGTGCGTTCGTCGGGCAGGTTGGCGGGCCGGGTTACTGCCAAGACCGCGGGATAGACGACACGGAGCAACCCCTCACCCCAGCCCTCTCCCCTTCGGAAGGGGAGAGGGAGCAGCCTCGGCAGCTTTGGGTGTAGTGTATGCTGCGGACTCCTCAGTACCTGCACCTGCACGGTGGTTTGGCCTGGGGGCCGCAGATGGAGACGTGCTGGTAGGCGGGTGGGGGAACGGGAAACGTCACATTTCCAGTTGTGGTTGAGCCTGTTCCGGCGCTTCTCCGGGGGCCGCGCGCTCGGGGGCGGTGGGTGCGGGAAAATCTGCGGCGGTGAAAAGCGGGGCGGCGAGGATTTCGGAAAGGAGCGCGTTTAACTGCGGCTGCGTGGCGACGGTGGCTTCGAGCACCCAGAGCAGTTCCAACAGCTCGGCAGTGAGTGCGGCGGTCCAGGCGGCAGGGCGGAGATCGTCGAGCGGGCTGCTCTTGCGTCCGCTGCGTTGCTTCATGCGGAAGCCGAGCCAGCCCCGCAGCACTTCGTAGCCGCTCACGCTGAACTCCCACACGGCGCGCGACACGGGCGCAAACTCGCCCGCCCCCACGCGGAGCACGCCCTCGACGGGCGTCGCGCCTTCCGTCCACGAATACTCCTCCGGGTAGGCTTCGGGCTTGGTCGGGATGCCTTTGATGCACTTCGCCGTGCCAGATGGGACTTGCCCACGTTTCGCGCCAGCGGGGAGGAAGCGTTCGCCGTAGGTGTGCAGCCAGAGAAGGAGGCGGCCTTGCTCGACGGCGCGGCGGAAAAGCGCGGCGTCGCGCGTGACAGGCAGGCGCGGGCCGGGGACGGTGAGTTCCTCGGAGAAGGTCTCGACGTAGCCGGGCGCGCTGAGCACGGCGTAGGTGTAGGCAAAGAAATCCTCGGCGGAAACCGGTGCGCCCTGCGCCGTCGTGAGCACGTTGAGCAGGCCCGGGGGAAGGTTCGGCTGCGTCCCAGCGGCGTCGCGCCAGAGCGGGATGACGTCTTTGCCGCCGCGATTGCAGAAGGAGTCGAGGTCGGGGATCAAATGCGTCGCGGTGGCGGCGGGGCCGAGACCGAGAACTTTTGTGAGTAGGCTCACGAAGTAAGCCTGTTTCTCGCCATGCGTAGCCCACAGACCGGGGCGCGGACGGTCGCAAAGGCGGTTGTCCGGCAGAATCCAGCGCCGGTCGAAACTGCGTCCCGCGTAACGCTCCATATCCACCGGTTCGGCATCGGCATCGAGCGACGCGATTGCTGGAAGCATTGTCTTTTGCGCGCCATTCTCATCCTTCGGCGTTTGTTTCTCTCGATTCGGAAACGGCTCAATTTCCCGTGCGGCGGTTCGCGCTTCGGTTTCGCGCATCAACTGACTGCGCTGGTCCTTCGGCGCGGAGACAAGTGCGCGCCAGCGTGCCTCCAGCACCTCACGCGTCTCACCAATCGGCCATGTTCGTTTCCACTGAACGCCGTTGAGTTGCCACGGCCATAAGTCTGTGAGCAGCGGCCACGCGAAGTAGTTTCCGACACGCTTGGGCAACATCGGTTCCGTCGCCCCGTCAAAGCAATCGTCCCATGCGACATCGCCAAAGCCCCGGATGGCTTTGAGCTTCGCCAGCTTTTCCTCGCGCGTGCCGGTGAGGCGGGCGTAGCGCACCTTCGCCAGCGCATGCTTCTTTTTCACCGCATGGCGGATGCCGGTGGCGATGCACACGGGCGTTTGGATGGCGAAGACGTTTTCCGTTTTCCGCGCGCCGAGGTTGTCGCCTTCGAGATCGAGAATCCACAACTCATCGAACGCCTCCCGCATCCGCTGGCGCATCCCGGCAAAGCCCGGCCCGCGCAGGTAGCTGGATGCGGTGATGAAGCTGACGATGCCGCGCCGCGCGGCGTAGCCGTTCTCGAACATCTTCCACAGTGTCCAGCGCCAGAAATAGACGTAGAGATTGTAGAGGTTTTTGGCGTGCCCACCCACGGATTCGACCAGGAAGTCTTGGAGAATCGGATGCTCACCGGGTTTGTTCTCGTCGCCGAAGCGCACCCACTTGCCGCGCGTCTTTTCCGCGCCATCGTCGCCGCTTTCCTCGCGGAAGTAGGGCGGATTGCCCAGGCAGACGAAAACGGGCACCTCGGCCTTCACTTGGCTGGCGCGGCGCTGCTCGTCCGTGAGCTTCTTTCCAAAAAGCGGCGGCTGCGGCGGGTCGGCATAGGGCGACTCCAGCGTGTCAGTGAGAAAGACGTGGAGGCCGTCGGCGGGCAGCGTGGCCCCGGCGTCGGTGAGCAGTTTTGTCAGCCGCAAATGCGCCACGGCGTAGGCACCGACGAGGATCTCGAAGGCATACATGTTTTGCGCGCAGCGCGTAGCGTGCTCGGCGACCGCGCCCTTTCCAAAGCGCGCCTCGACGCGGCGCAGCGCGCTCACTATGGCGGCAATCGGGTAGGCTGCGGTGCCGGTGCTGGAGTCGAGCGAGACAACCCCCTCGTCGGCGAAAGTGAGGGGCTTGCCAAAACGGTCGGCCAGCAGCTCGGATACGAGCGCGACCTGGCATCCAATGACTTCCTGCGGCGTAAACACTACGCCGTAGCTCATCCGGAGTTTGTTGTCGTAGGCGGCGAGGAAGTGCTCGTAGAAATAAATCCACGGGTCGCCGTGCTTGGCGAGTTTGCGCGGCTCGACGGCAGCGATGACGCGAGCGAGCACACTGACGGCGGTTCCGATTTCGGCGCGGGCTTCCGGTTGCGTGAGGATT
>CAIWJG010000317.1 GCA_903912925.1 uncultured Verrucomicrobia subdivision 3 bacterium
AGTCCCGGCTTTAGCCGGTCTGGCGCGCCACCGCCCTGCCCGTTGGCTTGCCAATCCTGGCCCTCGCCGGCTAAAGCCGGAACTCCGTACCAGGAACTCGCGAATGCGCACACGGCTGACTCCACTCGGCTTTTCCGCTTGCACTCCGGAGACGGAAGCCGAAAGTTGGCGGGCATGAGATTCCTGCGTTATTACTTGGTCTGGCTGCTGCTCGGGGGGCTGCTCGCCAGTTCGCTGCTCGCCGCCGATCAATCCCTCTGGAAGGCAGGCACGGCCAGGGCGGTTATCACCCCCACGGAACCGCTTTGGATGGCCGGCTATGCCTCCCGCACCAACCCGGCGGACGGCAAGGTGATGGAACTCTGGATCAAGGTGCTCGCCCTCGAAGACTCGCGCGGCCATCGGGCCATTGTCCTCACCGGCGACCTGCTGGGCTTCCCGCAGTCCATCTATCAGCACATCTGCGCGGCGCTGAAGGAGAAGTTCGCGCTCGCACCGGACCAGATTCTCCTCTCGGCCACGCATACCCATTGTGGACCGGTCCTGCGCGGCGCACTCCTTGACATCTATCCCCTCGACCAGAACCAGGTTGCACTGATCGACAAGTATTCGACCGAACTCGAAACAAAGATCGTCGCGACCGTGGGCAAGGCGCTGGCCGATCTGGCACCCGCGCGCGTGGCTGCAGGACAGGGCGCGGCGGGCTTCGCCGTCAACCGCCGCAACAACCCCGAGCCGGACGTGCCGAAGCTCATCAATCAAGGCGCGCTCAAAGGCCCAGTGGACCATACCGTTCCCGTGCTCGCGGTCTATTTGCCCGACGGCAAACTGAAGGCGGTGCTCTTCGGCTACGCTTGCCACAACACGGTAATGGATTTCTATAAGTGGTCAGGTGACTACGCCGGTTTTGCCCAACTCGCGCTGGAGAAGAGTCACCCGGATGCCACGGCGATGTTCTTCATGGGCTGTGGCGCTGATCAGAACCCGCAGCCCCGCCGCAAGCTCGAATTGGCCGAACGCTTTGGTAACATGCTTGCCGCCGCGGTGGAGGAAGCCCTGCTCTCGACACCGCACACGCTCGCGCCCGAGCTGCGGACCACAATAGAGATGGTGACGCTCCACCTGGGCCCGCCGCCGACGGAATCGGACCTCGAAAGGCTGGCGACGGACAAGATACTCTTCGTTCGCCGTTGGGCTCTTCGTCTGCTGGCGGATCTGAAGGCTGGCAAGCCGTCCATCAGCACCTATCCCCTGCCCTTGCAGGCCTGGCAATTCGGCGGCCAGCAGCTTCTGATCACGCTCGGTGGCGAGCCAGTAGTGGATTGGTCGCTCAAGTTCAAAGAAGAGTTCGGTCCTCAGACCTGGGTCGCCGGCTATTGCAACGACGTGATGAACTACATCCCGACACTCCGCGTGCTCAAGGCAGACGTGCCGCCGGGAGATCAAGGCCACGGCGGCTACGAAGGCGCGCAAGCAACAATAGTGTACGGCATGCCCGCGTTTCACTGGGCCGAGGACGTGGAGGAGTTGGTCAACGCCGGCGCCCGGCGCGCGGTAGCAGCGGTTCAGGCACAAGCCAAATAGGGCCGCTGAAATCCGAGATCCGAAGCCCGAAGGCCGAAGGAAATCCGAAGTCCGAAATCCGAATCAACCGCGGGCGTGGCTCTCGAATTCGCGCACTACTTCCTTCAACCGCTCCGGTATCGGGATATGCTGGGGGCAACGCTCCACGCATTGACCGCATTCGTCGCAATGGGTTGCTCGCTGCTCTTCCTTGAGGATGTGGAAATAGAAGAACTCGGCGGTCGCCCGGTCCTGGTAAATTGAAAGGTTGTTCAGTTGCAGGAAGTTGCCCGGTATGTTGACAGCGTTCGAGCACGGCATGCAGTAACCACAACTGGTGCAGCTCACCCGCGTCCTTGCCTGGTAGATCGCCTTGGCTTCCTGGATCAGCGCGAGTTCCTCGCCCGTAAGCGAGCCGGCCAATCCCAGGTTCGCAATCCTTATGTTCTCCTCCATCTGCGGCATTTCGCTCATGCCGCTCAGCACCACACTCACTTCCGGCCGGTTCCAGACAAACCGCAGCGCCCATTCCGCCGCCGTCCGCTTGACCGGAGCCTTGCCCCATACCGCCTGCACGTCTTCCGGGACGCGCGCGGCTAACCCGCCGCCGCGCAACGGCTCCATGACGATCACCCCCAGGCCCTTGCCGGCGGCATATTCCAGCCCCGCACGGCCCGCCTGGAAGTCTTCATCCATGAAGTTGTATTGAATCTGGCAGAACGACCAATCGTAGGCGTCCACGATCGGCTTGAAGAACGGCGGTTCGTCGTGGAAGGAAAAACCCGCGTGCCCGATTCTCCCGTCGGCGAGCGCCGCATCGAGGAATTCCGTGATGCCAAGCCGTTCGAGCTTGTTCCAGACGTCTCCCGTCAGGCCATGCACGAGATAGAAGCCAATCTGGTTCGTCTGCAGCCTGCCGAGTTGCTCGTCCAGATAGCGGTCCATGTCCGCCCGGCTCTCGATGGACCAACTGGGCAGCTTGGTTGCCACATGGACCTTCTCCCGCTGTCCGCTCAAGGCGCGGCCCAGAAACAGCTCGCTCGCGCCCGCCTGAAAGGGCACTTCCGAGTGGTAGATGTAGGCGGTGTCGAAATAGTTCACGCCGTGGCGGATGGCATAATCCACCATGGCCTGGGCCTTTTCTTCGTCAATGACGTGCGCCTTGCCCTCCAGGATTGGCAGGCGCATGCAGCCAAAGCCCAGTATGGAGAGCACTTCATCGGCCTTTCCGGCTTGTCGATACAACATAAGATCGTGCCGAGCATATTGCCTGCCCGTGATACTTCAACCGTGAAAATGCTCCCGCGACCTCCGGGCTTTCAGTGAGACTGCCTCCGCTTGCCGTCAGCCCCGCACCAAAGTGCCGTCGCGGCGAAGGCGCATTCGCTGGCCGCGCCATTCGATGCGGTTGCCCATGAACGCCAGCAGCCAGATGGCCGACTGGAGCAGGTCTTTGATGGGCACAAGCCAGCCACGGGCATAGGGCGGCGGGGTCCTCGTCAACCGATGTTGCAGGTTCAGGGCCGTAAGCACGCGCACGAGCAAGCAGACGAGGGCGCAGGTCGCGACCTGTGGGGCGGGTCTGACGATGAGCCAAAGGAGGGGCCAAATGGTCGCGTTGCTCAGGAGGCTGAAGAAATAAGGCACGGGCTGGCACACACGAATGGTGCGCGCCCAGCGGAGCTGGTGTTTCCAAACGGCGACCCAGCCCATCGGCGCCGACCGGCATTCGACCACGACCGGCGAGATCGCAATGGAGTAGCCGCGACGAGCGATGCGGTTGCCCAACTGATAGTCGTCAGCCAGGCAATCCACCAGCCCGGCGAACCCGCCAATTTCCCAGAGATGCTGACGGCGGGTCGCCATGACGGCGCCAAGAGCGAAATCAATCGGCTTTAGGCTCCGTGACTGCAAAACCTGGCTCCAGAAGTCAGCATTGATGGCAACCGCCTCCCATTGCATAGCCAGGGTCGTGGGGTTGGCCAAACGATAAAAGCAACATACCAAACCGCAGGCTTGCTCCCCGGCCTCGGATCCACCACACCCGGCGGGATTTACCATCTTCGCGTAGCCGCCGACGTCAGTCGGCGCATTCTGCCCGCACTGAAGATGGCGCCGCCTGACGTCGGCGGCTACTCGGGCAGGAGCTACGCCGGCTGAGCCTTCGACCATCGGACCGGAGAGGGGAACAGCGCACAGCGGGCCGACAAAGTTCGCCAGGAAATCAGGGGGCACGCGGACATCGGCATCGCTGACAATGATGATCTCGTGCTTCGCCATGCGTTCCAGTTCGACCAGTTTGGAGACTTTGGCATTCGCGCCGAGCAGTGGCCCGCATACTACGAGCTGAGCGTCGCTACCCGGGAACTCCTGCAAGAGCTTGCGCACGATCCCACAAACGGGGTCTTCCCCGTCGGCGACACCGAACAGGATCTGCGTGGAGCCGGCATACTGTTGGGCGAACCAGCTTCGCAGGCAATCCTCCGTAGCCGTGTCGCAACCCTTGAGCGGCTTAAGCAAGGTCACGGAGGGTTGCGGCGTAAGTGGGGAGGGTTGCGGAACGCGCTGGTGCAGGGGGAAACGCCGCGCCACGAGCCACTGCCACAATGTCAGGGCCAGGCTCAGCAGAGCGAGGGAGCCGAGAATCAGGTTCAGGATCACTGCTTATTCTGTGTCGTCGTCCGCGCAATCGTAAGCGAGCATGCCCTGGAAAGAAAAGGATGGATTACTGCCAAGACCGCGGGATAGACGACACCGAGCAACCCCTCACCCCAGCCCTCTCCCCTTCCGAAGGGGAGAGGGAGCAGCCTCGGCAGCTTTGGGTGTAGTGTATGCTGCGGACTCCTCAGTAAGCCCATGAAAGGCAAGGTGCTGAATTGGCCTGGACGCTTGAAGGCTTGAAGGTAGGGCGCGCATTTCCGCTAGACAAATAGTACGCCGAGGCGCGTCATGTCTGTTACCTGATGTCGGCACCACTCGATGTTGAGCGGTTATACGATGAACACGCGCAGGCGTTGTTCGCCTTCCTGCTCAATTTCACCCGCCACGAGGCGGACACACGTGACCTGCTCCAGGAGTTGTTCGTCAAACTGGCCAAACGCCCCGAGCTGCTCGATGGCGTGCGCGACGAGCGAGCTTTCCTGCTGCGGCTGGCGCACAACCTGGCCATTGACCTCATCCGGCGGCGAGGCACCCGGGACAAGCACTACGAGCAATTGGCCGGAGACAGCATCGCAGTCTTCGTTCCAGCCCACGAGCCCGACGAAGGTGCCTTCCGGAAGGCACTTTCCACCGCCCTGGGCGAACTGCCGCCAGACCAGCGCGCGGTGGTGCACCTGAAGCTTTGGGAGGGGCTGACGTTCGAGCAAATCGCCGAACTGCTCGGCATCCCCCTCAATACCGCGGCCAGCCGCTACCGTTACGGCTTAGACAAATTGCGCGAGCGGCTGCGTCCTCTCTATGACGAGATAAAGTGACTTGGCGATTGGCAATTGGCGATACGTGCTTGATGAAAGATGCATAAATGAACCCGGACGACCTTGAGAAACACCTTCGCTCTCAGCCCATGCGGCAAGTGCCCCCGCAGTGGCGGACAGATATTCTCTCCGCCGCCCGCCAAGCCTCCCCTTCCGAACACGCACCACGCACCACGCAACACGTCCCCCGTTCGCCCTCCCTGTTCTCAACTCTCCTCTGGCCTCACCCGACCGCCTGGGCCGGACTGGCGGCGATCTGGCTGTTGATCCTGGGATTCAATCTGGCGACGGGGCCAAGCGCGCCTCTGGTGGCCAAACGTGCCTCGCCGACTGCTCCACAGGTCTTGATGGCCTTCCAAGAGCAAGAGCGACTCTTGTCCGAACTGCTCGGGCCGCGCGAAACACCCGTGGCCGAACGGCCGAAACCTGCCCAGCCGCGACCGAGAAGCGAACTCCGCCACAGACTTTTGATGGCGTAGATCGCCCGGGGGGAATTCATGAGCGACATGCCCAAAAACAACACGAAACAGCATTCACTAATCTGGCGTGTGTGCCGCTGGCTGGTTCTGGCCGTCGGCGCCGTCACGCTCTTCCAGTCCGGCTACTTTCTGGTAATGCGGCTGGCTTTCAACATAACGATAGGTTTGCCATCGCTCACGGAGAAGATCGCCTTTGCGCTGGTGAATCTTACCGCCGTCGTCTTTCTCGCCTGGCTGTTCTACCGGCCGTTTTGTCGAGGCGTCGTGCGGCTGGCGCGGAGGCCGGATGGCCAGCCGACGCTATCGAATCGCGCCTTTGGGCGGCTGGTTAACAAGCGAATGATCCCCCGTTACCTGTTCTGGCTGGCTTGCCTGGCCACACTGCTCGGCATCTTCTACGCCGTGGAAGATTGGCGCGGCAAACGGGCGTGGGACAAGTGCCGGCGCGAACTGGAAGCCAAGGGCGCAGTGCTCGACTGGAGCTCCTACATTCCGGCGCCGGTGCCGGATGAGCAGAACATCTTCAAGGCGCCGAAGATTACGGAGTGGTTCGTGAAGGAGTCCTGGACCGGGGCTCTCTCCGGCAACCTATCCCAGTCTCGCAACACCAACGCCCCCTTTAGCCTTGCACCGCACCAGGATGCTAAAGCTGGACTCGTGCTAGTGGCGGAAGTGGACGTCGTTCCGTCTAATGGACCGCTCCCGCCGGGGAAGGCCGACGCGGTCTTGCGGTTCGACGACCCGGCAGCGCGCGAGCAAGCGGCAAAACTGCTCCGTGAAAGAATTGGGCCATCCGCCGAGGGCGCTACGAGTTACGGGCTCCTGGCGCGGCCGTTCGACCAGATCAATCCCGTCCATTTGGTGCTGCAGGCCGACGCGGTACCGACCAGCAAGGCGCTCGACGAATTCCTCTCCGCGAGTTTTCGCCATTTCAAGGTCGTGCCGGTTGGCAGCAACCGCTTTCGCGTGTCGTTCGAATTACGGGTCTATACCGCGGCCGAGTACCTCGCCCTGAGTCAGTCGGCGGTGGCCGACCTCGACCTGCTGCGCGAAGCGCTCAAGCGCCCCTTCGCGCGGATGGACAGCGGCTACGAGCGGCCCTTTGGGCGCCCGATTCCGAACTTTGTGAGGCTCCGAACCGTGGCCCAAATGCTGTCGCAGCGGGCCCAATGTTACCTGCTCCTCGGCCAACCGGAGGCCGCATGGCTCGAGCTGGCGCTGGTCCGAGACCTGTGCCGCATGCTGGAAGGCAAGCCGGCCAGCAACGCTGCGACGCTGGTGGAGGCCATGATTGATGTGGCGATCACGGGGCTTTATACGAGCATCGTCCAGGACGGTCTGCGGCTGCAGGCTTGGCGGGAGCCGGAGCTGGCCGCGATGCAGAAGCAGCTTATGGACGTCAACCTGCTGCCACTAGTCCGCACGTCGTTCAAAGCCGAACGGGCCGCCGTGTGCCGCACGATGGAAATCACCCCGCCCGCCGAGCTAACGAAGCTGTTTTTCTTCGACAGAGAGCCGCTGGGGCTGTGGCAGAAACTCAGTAATCCAATGTACCTGTTGATCTGGTTCATGCCACGCGGCTGGCTCTATCAAAACATGGCCGCGGTTGCCCCCTGCCACCAAATGGCCATCGGGATCTTTGATGTCCCCAACAACCTGGTCTTGCCCGGCAAGACCGACGAAGCCAATATGAGAAGGCAACCCGCGTTCATCCATCGCACTCCCTACACGTTCCTGGGGGCAATCGCCACGCCCAACTTTGTGAAAGCCTCGCAAACGATGGCGCGGAATCAAACCCTCGCCAACGAAGCGTTCGTCGCTTGCGGACTGGAGCGCTACCGCCTGGCCCACGGCCAGTATCCCGAGAGCCTGGACGCGCTGGTGCCCCAGTTCGCGGCGAAGCTCCCACACGACATCATCGGCGGCCAGCCCCTCAAATACCACCGCAGTGCGGATGGCCGGTTCGCCCTCTACTCCGTCGGCTGGAACGAAAAGGACGATGGTGGAGTCGTCAGCAAAACGGTTGAAGAAGGCGACTGGGTCTGGCCGTAGGCGACTGGGAGCCACACCAGTGCCCCTGCCGCTCGCCTGGCTTAGCCCTGGTGCGGCGGACGCCAGCAGTTCTAATTTTGGCTGGTCTGGGAGGTTTGGGGTCCACCCTGTTGCGTGTCCGAGGCCGCATAGGATCATTCGCCATTCGTCCTATTCGTCCCATCCGTCCCATAATGAGCTAGGCGGTCGAGAGGGTGGCTTGCGGCCGAGCTGCCAAAGCATTCGCAAGACTGCCAAGGGCAGGCTCTACCCCCGGTTTGGCACCGTAACAGGGCTCACCTTCTCACCGAAGCCTGCGGACCGCTCAGCCAGCAGTACCTGACCGGCGATCTCAACCCGAGCTCATGCCAATAATTACGAATTGTTTAACAAGATAGGGAGAGCTGGGGAGTGAATCGCGTCCGTAAAGTTGCCTAATGTACCATGGTGTGGAAAATGACCAGCGCCGTCCGGGTGAGGCAGGCCAGGCCGCGGCCAGCGCGCCCAGGCCGAAGATGCCGGACGTGCGGGGTGCGGAAACGGCGTTTGGACGGCCGCGCAATTCGCTCAGCAACCGGTATGTGTACGCGGTGATTTCGCAGCGCGCACGCGGTTTATCCGTCGGCGTTAACTTGAATCCCGACCAAGGCTGCAACTTCAATTGTGTTTACTGCGAAGTGGACCGGGACAACGCGAGCGGGAAGAGAGAAGTGGATATCAGAGGCATGTCGGAGGAGTTGGAAAGCCTGCTGAGCGTGGTGGCGGGGGGCCGGCTTCGGGGGTTTGCGTGGTTTCGCACCGTGCCGTCGGAGCTGCTGGAGTTGAAGGAAGTAGCCTTGAGCGGGGACGGCGAGCCCACCCTTTGTCCGAATTTCGAGGAGGTAGTTCGCGAAGTCCTGCGCATCCGCGCTCACGAGAGTTATGGCTCTTTCAAGATCGTCTTGATCACCAACGGGACGGGATTGGACGCGCCGGCGGTCGTGAAGGCAGTAAAGGAACTCACGAACGAGGACGAAGTGTGGATCAAGCTCGAGGCCGGCACGCAAGAGCACATGAACCGGGTTAACCGTTCCGAGGTCTCTCTGGAGAAGGTCCTGGCCAATATCCTGGCGATGGGCAAGCGACGCCCGATTATCATTCAGAGCCTGTTCCCTTTGCTTGACGGAAAGGGGCCGTCGCGGGAAGAGGTCGAGCAATACGTGCGGCGCCTGGGGGAGCTCAAGGCCGCCGGTGCGCAGATAACCCAGGTGCAGGTGTACTCCGCCCACCGGCCCCCGCACCATCCCAACTGCGAGCATTTGCCGTTGAAGGTCCTGTCTTCTATCGCCCGCCGCGTGCGAACGGCGACGGGGCTGCGAGCCGAAGTATTCTAGCCCGGTTATTTCACGCCCTTGAACGCCGCGTGAGGGCA
>CAIWJG010000318.1 GCA_903912925.1 uncultured Verrucomicrobia subdivision 3 bacterium
AGTGTTTCTAAATCAATGGGTTGCAAAGGTTTTGTGCGGTTGGGGCGAGGAATTTGAGCTGTGGCGGAATCCGTGAAGACCTCCCCTGGGGGGGTAGCTGGGACTTTTTTTGTCGCTAAACGCTAAGGCGAGGATTTGGGCCAGAACACCTCAGTTGACACCGGCCAAGCCAATCGGTAGCATTCGTCTGGGTTTTGTGGAATGGCTTGTGCCAGACCGGAATGCGGACAAAAGCGGATAGCATTTGAATGAAACGCAAAAACTTGCCCGGGCGAGTTGTGAAAAGGTTACGCCGTCTTCGGGAACGTTTCGGTAAGGCGGTGCGCGACAACCAGGTTGAGCACGACCACGACAACCTGACGAGTACGCGACCCAGGCACATCTACCTTGGCGAACTGCTTTGGTCCGAGCGATGGAGCTTGGGTGACTACCGCCTCTATCGCGAGGGAAGCTCACATCTGCCGGCTCTGGTGACTCTCGAAGCAGGCCCGGAAACGCCAGTGGAGATGGCGCCGGGCAGGGCGCGGGTCCCTCCTGACATTAGCGAGTTCTGCTTGCGGTCGCCGCGATTTACGAAAGGGATTTCGGAGCAGACCTGCTTCCTGCTCCCTTACCGCCGCCCGGTCGAGCGACGGAGCATCGGGGCCCCGATGCGGGCGTTGAACGGCCGAGGCAAGCAGGAATTGGCCGAGATGCTCCGCTATCTCCGGCAACCAGGGGGCGGGTGGTTGTGAATAGCGAGGAGTTGTGGGAGCAACTGGCTAATCTGGTGGCCGACGTTGAGAGCAACGATCCTGGCGCGATGAATGGACCGGGGCTGTATCCTCTACTGCTTCGAATGGCCAAGCGGCAGATAAATAATCAGCAATCGCTAATAACTGACGAAGAGTTCGTTTTGGAGCTCAGTAAACTGGTCTTCCTGCCGATCGTGAAGAAGATGCAAGGATACCTGATGTCGGAATTTGGAAGGGGTGGCCAGCTGGACCCTTCAGATTCCAAGACTGCGGGTGAGGATCAGACTGACAGCGAAAGATACACAGCGAGTCAGAAACGATTGCCCTTTGCTTTGCAGGAAGGTCACAGCCGGCTAATGCTGTGGTTCTTCCGCGAATCCACTGGCCCCATCTGGGCCAAGGCGCTCTATGCAAAACGCTATGAGGCGGTCGAAGTTCGAAACAGTGAGGCTGCTGGTCATCTTGTTACATCGGGAATACGCTGGCTTAAAGCCAATATCCATCGGCACAACGCTGACGCTTTCCTCGATCAGAAGATTCGCGAAGCACTCGCTAACGACGTCTTTGAACCTCTCGATAATAATGTCGACAAGGAGCGACGTCCTTACGGGCTCAAAGGACGCGGCCACGCTCTTAATGCGAGCTTGAATGTGGACGAATTCGCACGTGGACTCGGCAAACGGAAGGTTCAACTCCGAAGCCCCAGTAAACAGGCGAAGGAGGCAGACGCCCCGGAGACAGAAGCCGATGAGAGTATAATTGCGCCAAGAGACGCTATCCCCTTTAATATTCCTTTTCCAGAGCAGATTCGCGAACTGTTGCAGGAAGCTATGGAGAAAGCAGGGTGTGGCTTCACCATCCCTCAGGCCAAGATCATTGTGCGAATTGTCTTTTCCCTTCCCGAAGGGACTCAGCACGTTGCTTTACGAGAGGACATGTCGGCTGACCCCCAGGACCACCCGACATTGCAGGATGCAGCGGAGCAACTGACGGGGCAAGGGGATTGCCAGATCGCAGAGGGACTCGGAGCGATGCAGATCGCTTCTGAAGTGCGCGGTGAGGAGCGAGACATAGGCTGCGCGGTAGGTGTAATAACTCTCAAGCTGAGCGAGTTGGACAAGGGATTATCGCCGGATAAGCGGCCAGACAGCACCAAGAAGGGACGTGCGGCGCGCTATCTTCTGGATTTTGAAATCTGGGAAAAGGCGCAGCTTCACGCAGGTCCCACGCTAGACAAACTGCGAGAAGCTGTTAGCGACTCGCAGAAGGAAGTCAGGCTAACTAAATACACACAAACCGTTTTCGAGATTTGGAGCGGCTGCTCAAACTCCAGCGTTTCCGAATGGTGCAAGGGCGAGCGCCGGCGTCTGCTTTTGGCGCAGGCTGCTGCATACTATTTTCGACCTTGGGGGAAGGCGGAAGAGATGCGGCCCAGGCCCATCCCTGAAGTACTCGAGCTCCTTGATGGCGTGATAAGGGACTATGCCCAACAGTTTAAGTATCCTAAGCCTAACACCCTCCGGGCTCAGCACTTTCAGGAGAGGTTATTCATGAGGTTGCGTCTCCAATTTTTTCACCGTAAGCCGGAATTTGTATCGGCGGGCCCCTTAGATGATGATGGTGACGTATGAACAAGGTTGATTTCCGAGATCCGGTGGCTTTAGACGCCGCGCTGCGGCAGTCCCAGAAACTCTGGCCGGACCCGTTTGACGGGCCGGAGGTGCCTCCGCGCGAACTCCTGGCCGAATATGAGCGAGGCGGCGCAGCCAGATTGCCATTCGAGCACGGTTACCGGATCTACCTGCCAAAACAAATTGCTGAAAGCATCAACTGCCAGCGCGCTCTGGAGGAGATTCGGGCGGAAAATGATCCCGGCCATATCCTCCACCCCGAGATCTCAGCCGAAGAGCAGGCGAAAATAGCCTTGCAAGCCTGGAAATCTTTTAACGCCTCCCAACCTCAAAAGCTGCTGCTGCCCGCCGCTACTGGCGGGGGTAAGAAGCATGGGTCACCTACTCGCCAGAGCGTGGATGTCCCCGCCGTGGACCAAATCTGGACCACCAGTCACGAAGTCAAGCGGTTCGACGGAGCGGCTCTGGAAAGCCGCTACACCTGGCATCCTATAAACGTTCTTTTGAAATTATGCCCAATGGCTGCAGGCGGCGATGTAGTCTGGCGCGGGATACCATGCACCCCGCTTGTCTTCTGGGGTGAGGATATGGTTGGAGATGAGGAGGCCATTGTGGATGTGCCTGGGACGGGTCTCTATGTGGTGCATTTCCGACTGGAGTATCCGGTAAGCCAGGCCCAGTTACATGCTTGCGTCGCGACTGTGGCTGATAGCGGCATTAGGCCTGGGACCGTTCAAGCCACCAGAGATCTCCTCCTCGAACGGCAGCGGCTCAAAGAATGCGCGGATTGGCTGAGCGCAACTGCCGACGCGCGCCTGGCGAAGTGGAAATGGCAGGCCGAAATCAGTGGACTGCTCAAAGAGGTCACATCCCAAGATTGGTCAGAGACGGTTAAGCGTTCGGGGGCGGCCGTTCCAGCCACGGCCGCCACAGCGCTAACGTCAACACTCCTGTGGAAGGGTTCACTTTCTGACTTTCTCAAGCAGGTAGTCCGGGGGGAGAGCCCGGAGGGGATGAGCGGGTTTGCCGTCAAAATCTGCATGGCGCCGCACGAAGATCAGAAAGGCGTGTCGGCGCAGTGGGAGTTGAAGGAAGGCACCGACCCGGCAATTGTGGCAGCGCTGCGCCCAGGGCTTATGTTCTTCCTGGTGGATCGCTCGAAGAGTTGCGAGGTGGGCAGAGGCGTCTGCCAGGAACAGGGCGTGCTGAAGCTAACAGAAAGCTCCTTGCCTGACATTCAGAACAGCGACCCGGCCCAATGGATAATTCTGCTCGCAACCGGAGCCAAAAGGAATCGCAAGGAGGTGCAGTTTGTCCACGCCTCAGACGAGGAGCTTAGGCTGTACCTGGACAAGAAGCTTGATTCCTCCCGCCACGCGCGCGCCAGAGCGCATCTGGATCTCTGCATGAGGTGCGAGGAACGCTTGGCAGAGCTGCTTCAAAAGGCGGGCTCCCCGAAAGTCAGTTGGGACCAGCCAGGTGCAGCCAAGACCCTCTGGGAATGGCTGACAGAGTGGGTATCGTTGTTGTCCGCTCCTGCCTATGCTATGGCTGCGCTTGTCCTCTTGACTCTGGCTGTTGTCATAAGCTTTTCCCTGATGCGCGGCAACGCGATTCTGGCTCGTCAAACGACTCAATTCGCTGCAAACACTAACCCGATTGTCACTGTGGCCTCATTGAGGTCTCAAGCAGCCAGGAATAGTTCCGCAACCAATCAAATTCCGGCAAAGCATTTTCTTAACGAAAGCTTTCGTTTGGACCTCGATTTTCACCGGCGGACTATTACCTTCACTTTTGCCTCCAACGTTGTCTTGACTGGCGCGATTCATCCTGACGCGACTCCCAGGTCGGACTATGACCAGCGTGAATATTTCACTTTCGTTGCCACCAATGCGGCCGCAACTGCCCAGAGAGTTCACATCGATGGTGAATTGGTGCTTCTCCAGGAGCGGGGGCGGGGCGCTCCACCGCTCAGCACAGGCACGTTCAAGCAAGCCGTGTCCATCAAGTCTGTTGACATTGATGCCGTTGCCGTTGTGGGGAAAGAGTCTCCATACCCGTTTTTCCGGGAGCATTGAACAATGTTAGGCGCTCCCATTACCCGAGACCTTACGCATTGGTTTTTGGCGCTACGCGCTGGTGTCGTTTCGCTACTATTCGGGCTTCTTGTCCTCTGCGAATCTCCGGCTCAGGCTCAATCTCAAAAGCAAGCGGAGCAGCTTGAGCTTATTCAGAGTCTGAATGGGCGGGTCAGTGACCTGGTAAACCAAAGGAAGTTTGAACAGGCTTACCCGCTAGCCAAGAAGGCGCTATCTCTGTGTCGCAAGACATATGGTTATCGTGAGAATACCAATTCTGTCCTCGCAATCTGCAACCTGGCGATGTCGCGCCAATCTCATCGTGACATCAAGACGGCTGACAGGCTATTTCATGACGCTTTGAAGATGCAGACCATGTTATCAGGTCCAAAGCACCCAGAGTTTGCGTTGGTGTTGTTATTCTTCGGCACCTATTGCGCTAACACCGGCCAACACAGCAAGGCCCTTGAGTGTTTCACAGAGGCTCTTTCAATCTACACACAATCTTTCGGCACCAATCATTTGAGGACGGCCTGGGCTTCGCTGGTAATGGGGCTGGTCTATTCCAAGATGGCCGATAAAGCTCTGGCCGAATACCACCTGACCAAGGCATTGCCCGTCCTAGAGGCGAGGGATGGTGCACATGGCGCGCTGACAGGGCTATGTCTAACTAACCTCTGTAGCTTGTTCATCTCATACGATGAACATCTTGGGCAAGACCCTGAAATACTTTCAGCCACGGACCAACTGCTTCTCGATGACCGCTGTCTGGAAGTTATCCGGATATGCACAAACGTTCTTTGCTGGGAAGAGAAGCTTTATGGAACCTATCCTCCGCGCCGTATCAAGCTAGTCAACCTCAAGCTCTTGGGGCACTTGAGCCAAGCGTATAGCTTTATGGGAGACGATAAACTTGCGATTTCCCCAGGAGAACAGGAGGTGAAACTTTCCGCAGCTCTTTACGGCACCGCATCGGATGCCTGCATTGATGCGTCTCTTAATCTAGTGGTACACTATACTGCTCAGGAACAGTTTGACAAGGCTGGTTCTGTCGTTTCTCGATTGCTGAAGATACTGCCTGAAAGACCCGACATGGAGCCCCTGATGTCATGCAGCGTTTATCAAACGGCCGGATACTTTTATTTGCACATGGGGTCGTACGAAGAAGCGCTCCGGTGCTGCAACCAGGCTTTGGCGGTGCGAAACATTGCCCCATTATTCTTGATTGCCACAAAGCAATGCATGGCCAACGCGCATATTAAGAAAGGCAATTATGCGGAGGCGGAGATGATTCTTAGTTCCATCGCTCCCGATATCCAGACTCTGCAGACCAACAATCAACTTGCGTGTACAATTGGTAATAAGGCACGCTTGGTAGAGCTCTTAATTGCCACCGGCCGGTTTGCCGAGGCCGAAGAACGCTGTCGAGAACTGATTGATCTTGGAGCAACCTCGGGGCACAAAGATTTCGCCCAAAAAACAAACTTGAAGGCTCTAACAGAGCTTGCAAAGATCAACCTGCGTCAGGGCAAAGCAGATACAGCTTTCGAGTTGAGCAAGCAGGCTTTACGGGAACATCTCCTAAGGGGAACTACCAATGGACTGCATCTGCATGATAACTACGCCACGATAGCTCGAGCCTTGGATATGAAGGGCCATTCGCTCGAAGCCGTCTTCTTTGGCAAGATGGCCGTTAACTCGGTCAACGAGCAGCGTCAGCGGCAGCACACTTTGAAAGAGGAGCTGCAGGAGTCATTCCTGGTTCAGTATTCGGATGATTATCGTTTTTTAGCTGAGTTGCTACTTCGGCAGGGGCGGATCGGAGAGGCAGAGCAGGCCCTGGATATGCTGAAGCGCCAGGAGTTCGCAGAGTACGTTCGTATCAGACCTGAACGGGGCACCCAAGCGGTGGGAATGGACCCTCAGGAACGGCAACTGCTGGCGGGCT
The DNA here is from genome assembly GCA_903912925.1 of uncultured Verrucomicrobia subdivision 3 bacterium. Classification (GTDB taxonomy): domain Bacteria; phylum Verrucomicrobiota; class Verrucomicrobiia; order Limisphaerales; family UBA8199; genus PALSA-1440. Next base: position 6,392 of record CAIWJG010000318.1, read on the forward strand.
ATACCGAAGCCCAGGACAATGTTTTGGCCTGTCGTAGAGAACTGAGCGAGTTGGAAGACGAAAGGCTACGAGGTCATGTTGTTTCTGCTGAGTCGCTAACAATAACAAGCGGTCTCCTTTTTGATGAGTCGCAAAATGATGAGTCGCAAAATGCGCACTCCCGGGTCTCATCAAAGCTGCGGCAGGCTTTAACTGCGCATGACAACACCTTAGTGAAGATGCTGCATGCTTTGCACGGTGCGGGAAACGGAGGTCTGGACCAAATGACAGTTGATGGCTGGCGCACACCGATGAGGAAGCTTTCGCCGAGCGGTGAGGTTGTGTTCCTTCGCTATCTTGTCGCGCCGACCAACTTATACATCGTCTTCACGAGCGCAAGAACGCAGAAGATCAAGAGCGTGCCGGTCTTGATGACAAATTTAAGCTGCGAGTGTGGGCTTTTTAGGGATAGCCTTGAGCGAAGAGGGCTGCACCTGGGCGAGCAGAGCCGGCAGCTTTACAGATGGCTGGTGGAGCCGATCGAACCGGAGCTGCGCCTTGCCGGGGCCAAAACCCTTTTGATTACCTCCGACAGAGCCCTGCGCTATGTTCCCTTTGCGGCGTTGCTCAAGGGAACCAATTACCTCATCGAGGATTTTCAGATTGTTATGATTCCGTCGGGATCATTATCCGATTATGGGCGGGAAGCTCACCCCGCGAGTACGTGGGGCGCTGCCGGCATGGGGCTCACCGATGATCTGCCCAACGTGGCACGGGAGCTTGAGAGCATCGTCCGCACGGCGGAGAATACCAACGGCATTTTGCTTGGTAATATCTGGATGAACAAGAGTTTTACCAAGGAGGTCTTCAAAAGTTCGGCAACCAATGCGACCAAAGTTGTGCATGTTGCCACTCACGCTAAGTGTGATCCGGTTTCTCTTTATAACTCATACCTTTGTCTCGGGGGGGCTGAGCGGCTTGAGATGAGGGATATAATGACCGAAGAGGATTGGACGTTTGATGGGGTGGAACTTGTGACCCTTTCAGCCTGCGAAACCGCCGAGCTTACCAAGGACTTGGTCGGCAACGAGGTCGATGGCATGGCTTCGGTTCCGCTGGCAAGAGGGGCGCAGAGCGTGCTAGCCTCGCTTTGGAAAGTGGCTGATTTCAGCACGTCCCAGATGATGGCGAAGTTTTATGAACTCTGGGTCAAAGGTAAGCTGTCCAAGGCTGAAGCCCTTCGCCAGGCGCAAATAGCCATGATGCGTGGAAAGCTCGATCCCGCTGCAGCGGGCACCGATGCCAGTTCCCAAGACTTCACCCACCCGTTTTATTGGGCGCCGTTTGAGCTCTTCGGGAACTGGCACTAATCACAGCACCAAATGCTACGGCTGCTAAACCGCGACTTGTTTCGGCGGTTAGACCCTATCACGTAGTGATCCGCCGACCCCAAAAACGGGCGCGGCTTCAGCATTCGCTTGCTAGTTTGTTACCTTCCCCTTCAAGGAGGCTAATTAGTTAATCGCAGGTGTTCGCTGAGCAGCCGGCACCTGCGGGGCTGACCTGAAGGTCGACTCCAAAACCTGCTGCTGCTAGACGAAAGAGAATCTAGCCAACGCTCTGATATTGTTTCTCCGGGGGGCGAAACGAGGGCGGCGCGAGACCTCCGCCATGGCCTTGAGGAACTCGCTTCGAACTCCGCTCCCTGAGCCCCGATCACAAGACCCCATACGCCCATCGTAGCCACCATTTTCGTAGCGGCGAGCACTTGCTTGGGGAGCGGCGGATCCATTCCACCTCTCCGCAAAGCGGGTAGATAAGCGATGCTGCCCTGGCTATTTCTGGCAAGGGGGACGGACTGTCGGCAGCCGCGGTCTGTTCCTTGTCTGGCTCGAAAAGTCTCCGCTCGTGGTTGTTTGATGTCATAGATGTCTGCTATTCTTTGTTGTTTACTCTCCTAAGTCGGCCCGCAGCCGTAATTCCGGGATTTTGAATCGATTGCCGTGCTATTTCCAGCGGCTTGGGTTTTGCCGGCGGAGCAAAACAGAAGTGAGAAAAGAAAGTGCGGGTTGAGCGTAACCGTCCGGCGGAGCCGTCATACGGTGAGGGGGGCGGGTATGGCAGGACGGCTGGGTGAAGCAACCTTCATCTCAATCCCGCACCACCCGACGCCACCTCACCCCAAAAGAGAAGGCTGAGATTGTCAGAGAACACCGAGGCAGCGGGCTCTCGCTGCTGGCCTTCGCCGGAAAGCACGGACGGTGCTACCGCAGTCTTCTGCGCTGGAGATGCCGGCAAGGCAACGGAGCCAACGTTCTGGTTCCGCCTGACACCCAAGCCGATCCCCGGCGCAACTGGCTGCACGTGGGGCAGGAGGCAGCGGGAGAAAAGGACGCCAATCTCTTCTCGCTCATGATCACTTGCAAGCGGCTGGGGGTGGAATCCTACGCTTACCTCCACGACGTCAGGCGGCGGTTGCCCAGCCATCCCAACAAGGACCTTTGCCAGCTAACGCCCAGGGGCTGGAAGGACCCCTTCGCTCCCACAAGCCCGCCGCCCAGTCCCAGCGGCTGAAGCTTACCGACTCACAACTCAGCAGGTTCGCTCGACCAGATCAACTTCACCTCACGGCGCGCACCCCACACGGCGTCGCCGGACGATTGCTTTCCTGATGCGTTTGCAGCATCCCACAAACACGTGGAGTTTGTTTATTGTCGGTCCGTCAGTATTTGGTGGAGGAGGCAGAGAGATATTACGGATAGAGCATGATTGAGTGGCCCAAAACGCTCCAAGCGACAGCCGCTGCACCTCTAGCACACGACGGCAGGGAGATTCGCTGCTCCCCGGCTTCATCGTGGCGTAAGTTCCAGCGGCTGCGCCTGAGCTTTTGCGTTAATGGCGTAAAGCCCACATTTCCCATATCTTACGCAAATCAGGTCAGGTACTCGCCGGGCATTCCCCGTCCCAGCGTCGTCCACGCACGGGACAGACAGGCGCACCCAGAGCCGAAACGCTAATCTCGTAAGTATCTTACTTACAGTGTCTTGTGCGATCCACGTCAGGCCGCCCCCAGACCACCCCCAGAGCAATACCAGACTGCCGCCGGGGCAACACCAGTAAGCTGGGGGTTTAGCCCGGTGCGCGCAGTCGCGGGCAGACAAGAACGCTGGAGCGCAATGCCTGAAGGTTCGAGTCGGCGCAGGGGTGTTGAGAGGGAGGAGGGGGCGTGGTGCTAGCCAGTTGCTTGGGAGATGTCCGCTTGTGCTTCGCTCGTATTCCGCTCGTATTCCGCTTATATTCCGCTTATACTCGGCTGGTTCCTCAGTGGTGCATTCCGCGGTGTCACGGCGGATTCCCCGAGCCCACACGTGGTTTTGCAAGCACCGGTTGGTCTGCTATTCGGAAGACGTTATTCTCGTCGGCGAATCTCGTTGGTCTTCCGCCGCCCGGTACTTTGCAGGAGCATTCGGGCGTTCGGCTTTCTGCATTCTTCATTCTGCCTTCTGCATTTGCCCTAAAACCCTATTGCCTTCGGCGACGGGATGATTTATCACGCGGGCACACAAACTCACTATGGCCTCAAACAAAGAGCGAACGGGCGGAATGCTGAATCGTAGAAGCTTCCTCAAATCAACTTCCCTGGGCGTCGGGGCGTGCGGGCTGGCGCAGTATGGCCTGATGGAAGGCTGGGCTGGAGCAGCTCCGGCCGGGAAGCAAGGCGGTATTACCGCGGCCGCCCTGCCGCGGGGGAGCGCGCCGAAGCCGGTGGAATTCCCGCATTTCCCGGATCGGCTCCACGCCTTCGTTTGGCGGAACTGGCAACTGGTGCCGGCGCGGCGCATGGGCGAAGTCGTCGGTTGCAGCGGCCGTGATATTGCGCGCCTGGGCCGGAGCATGGGGCTGGCCGGGCCGCCGCACGTCACCGTGGAGCAGCAACGCCGCTCGGCCTTGTCCGTCATTAAGCGCAATTGGCAGCTCCTGCCCTACGAGCAGCTCTTGCAGCTCCTGGGCTGGACGGCGGACCAGATGGCTTTCACGCTGCGCGAGGACGATTTCCTCTACATCAAGCTCGGCAACCTGAAACCACAGTGCGAGCCGTTGCGATACAGTCGGCCCACTGCCGTTACGCAGGCCCGCGCCCGCGAAATCGCCGGCGTGCTGCGCGACCAGTTTCCCAAGGGGGTGGGCGAGCCGGAACAACCTCTGTTTGAGTTCGTGAAGGAGCTGTCGCGGCCACCCAAGGACGCGGGAGCCCGCTCCGCAGGCACGAGCGCCTTCTCGCCACGGTACTGCTATTCTTTCTTCGCTCTCTACGGCGACCCGCTGCTCGATCCCTCGCTAGACCCTTACCCGGAGGGTTACCTGGCCCGCCTGGCCGCCTCGGGCGTGGACGGGGTGTGGCTGCAAGCGGTGCTGACGCGGCTGGCGCCATTCCCCTGGGATGCGCAGCAGAGCGAGGGCTATAAGACGCGCCTGAAGAATCTGACTCTCCTAGTGGAGCGGGCGCGGCGGCATGGCGTGGGCGTCTATCTGTACCTGAACGAGCCCCGGTCCTGCCCGACGAGCTTCTTTGCCACGCGACCGAACGTCAAAGGCGTGGCGGAAGGCGACTTCGCGGCGCTGTGCACGAGTGCGCCCGAGGTGCGTGAATGGCTGGCGTCGGCCGTGGAGACGATCTGCCGCGCGGCGCCGGGGCTGGCGGGGTTCTTCACGATCACCGGTTCCGAGAACCTGACCAGTTGCTGGTCGCATGGCACCGGCAAGGCGTGCCCGCGTTGCGGGAAACGCGCGCCGGCTGAGGTGATCGCCGAGGTTAACTCGACTTTCTACGACGGCATCCGGCGCGCGGGGAGCGCGCAGACGTTGATCGCCTGGGACTGGGGCTGGCACGATGACTGGGTGGAGAGCATTATTGCCCAGCTTCCACGCGAGGTGCAGTTCATGAGCGTGAGCGAATGGGGCATGCCGATCAGCCGGGGTGGCGTGCCTACGACGGTGGGCGAATACTCGATCTCCACCATCGGACCCGGGGAGCGGGCGCGCCATTATTGGGAAGTGGCCCATGCCCGGGGCATGCGCACCCTCGCCAAGATGCAGTGCGGCAACACGTGGGAGCTTTCGGCCGTGCCCTATATCCCGGCCGTGGCTAACGTCGCCCGCCATGCGGCTAATCTTCGCGCGCTGGGCGTCAACGGGCTCATGCTGGGCTGGACCTTGGGGGGATATCCGTCGCCCAATCTCGAAGTGGTGGCGGAGATTGGTTCTGCGCCCGCAGGGAACGAGGCGGCGGACCTGGAGGGTGCGATGGTGCGGGTGGCGCAGCGCCGTTTCGGAAAGGAACTGGCGCTGCATGTGGTTCCGGCTTGGCGCGAGTATAGCCGCGCATTCAGCGAGTTCCCGTTCCATGGCGGCCTGGTCTATAGCGCGCCGATGCAAGTTGGTCCCGCCAACCCGCTCTGGGGTAAACCGACGGGCTATGCCGCGTCGATGGTCGGGTTCCCGTACGATGATCTGGATGGCTGGCGCGCGGTCTATCCGCCGGAGGTGTTCATCGGCCAGTTCGAGAAAGTGGCGACCGGCTTTGAGCACGCGCACGGGATTATGGCCGCCGCGTTTGAGGCGTGCCGCAGCAAGCTGTCAGCCGAACAAAGGGCCGCGGGGCTAAAGGAGCTGAATGTGGGGGAAGCCGCCGCGATTCACTTCCGCAGCGTGGCCAACCAGGCGCGTTTCATCTCGGCGCGCCGCCGACTGGAGGCGGCCAAATCCCAGGACGATGCGCAGTCAGCCTGCGCTGAATTGGAACGGCTGCTGCTGCTGGAGATGGACTTGGCGCGGCGCTTGCACGCCATCCAAAGCCGCGACTCGCGAATCGGTTTCGAGGCGACCAACCAGTATTACTACGTGCCGGTGGATCTGGCCGAGAAGGTCATCAACTGCCGCGACCTGCTGACGCGCTGGCTGTCGGCCGCGCGCCAGGCTGCGGTCACTCATTGACAGAGCGTAGCCGCCGACGTCAGTCGGCGCCATTTTCG
>CAIWJG010000319.1 GCA_903912925.1 uncultured Verrucomicrobia subdivision 3 bacterium
ATGCAGTTGCACTGGGTTGAGGTCCGAGAGATCGAGAATGCTCAGCGCTGTTTGATGGGAGAATATCCCTTGCGGCTCTTCTCTCCGGTTCCGGGACCAGAGTGACCAAAGGACGTACTGTGCCTCCGTCGAGACGGGAAAACGAGCCAGGCGATAAATCCCGCGATGTTCCCGTATCCACGCACCGGTACCGACATGGTAACAGTGTGTCCGCGCCGCATAGCCGGAAGCCAGGGCTTGTTTTGTGGTGAAAAAGCCCTGCTGCCCAGATGCCACCTCGTAGAGTCTGTCCCGCGGGGTCTGAGCCGCTCCCCAAAAACTGGACAGGTTGCTAAGATGTAAAATCGGTCCGGAAATGGGAGCGGAAACATGGGCGACAAACGGAAGAAACATGCGCCTGGATTTAAGGCGAAAGTGGCGATCGACGCCTTGCGGGAGCGGGAAAGCATCCGCGAAATCTCAACGCGCTACCAGATACATGCCACGCAAGTGAGTCTCTGGAAAGGGCAGTTGCAGGACGGGGCGACGGGCATCTTCGAGCATCCTGCCGACAAGCGCGGTGTGCGCCCGGATCACGAGGTGGCACTCTACGAGCAGATCGGGCGGCTGAAGATGGAACTGGAGTGGCTAAAAAAAAAGCTCCCTGACCTCGACCGCTAACCGGCGGGCACTCGTGGACTCCACGGGGCGGCTCTCGCTGGCGCGACAATGCCAATTGCTGGGGCTGCCCCGATCCAGCTTCTACTACCTGCCGGAGATCGAAACACCGGAGAACTTGGGACTGATGCGGATGATGGACGCGGAACATATCGAGCACCCGTTCCTGGGCGTCAGAGGCATGACGCTCTGGCTGAACCGTGCGACCGGGGGCGACTGGAACCCCAAGCGCGTGCGCAGACTGATGCGCAAGATGGGGCTCGAAGCCATCTATCCGAAACCGCACACGTCGATGCCCGGCCTCGGCCACACCATCTTTCCCTACCTGCTGCGCGCCATCGACATTCGCAAACCCAACCAGGTGTGGTGCTCGGATATTACGTATATCCCCATGGAAAAGGGCTTTATGTATCTTGTCGCCGTCATGGATTGGTTCAGCCGCAGGACGCTTGCCTGGCGCCTCTCCAACACGCTGACCACCGACTTCTGCATCGACGCACTGGACGCGTCCTTTGCTGCCTTTGGAGCGCCAGAAATCTTCAACACCGATCAGGGTTCGCAGTTCACCAGCGCGGACTTCCAGAAGCGCCTGGCCAGCCAGAACGTGCGCATCAGCATGGACGGCCGCCGCCGCGCACTCGACAACGTGTTCATTGAACGGCTTTGGCGGAGCGTCAAGTACGAGGATGTCTACTTGAACTGCTATGCCGGGGGCCACGCACTCTTCACGGGACTCACCCGCTACTTCGACTACTACAACCACCGGCGATCCCACCAGGGACTGGATGGGCACACTCCCGTGGAGGTCTACAATGCACCCACGTGAGTCCGCCAGCGGGGAGCGTTGTCCCCGGCCACCCCTGGGCATTCCCGCCTGGGAGAAGTTGCCAGATGCGCCGACGGCGGCAGCGCCGCACACCCGTCTTCACCGCCTGCGGACTGCCTTGAAAGCAAGCCACCGGCTTCGTCTGCCCCGGCCCCTTTTTTGGGGGGGATGCAAATACGGAACTTCATTGCATCACGAGGACGCCTCGGATACAGTCTCACCAACGGAAGTGCGGCAACGGCCCCGCACGCAGTGCAAAAAGCAGGGCCGGTTTTACCTCTTAGCAGAGCCGTTTCGCTGTCCAACGATTGGGGAGCCCCTCAGCCCCTGCTCCACAAGCCGTATTGACCAACGGTGACGCCTTCAACGCCGGGTACTAAACCCGGATGGTATCGCGTCAGGTCTTGAGTCAGGCGAACCTTGATGCTTCGGTTCATGGCGTCTCATTTGGGTCGCAGTACACGGAAACGTCCACATGTTCACGCGCTCGTGAACATGCCGCAAACCG
>CAIWJG010000320.1 GCA_903912925.1 uncultured Verrucomicrobia subdivision 3 bacterium
GCCGCTTGGATTGGTCCGGCCCCATCTTCGACAGCAACTCCCGGCTCCGCTTTTCCAGGTCGAGCAGCGGCACCTGCTCTTCAGCGGCCACTTGCCTCACCGCTTTAGGGTAATCACCGTGGGTATCCCGGACCTGCCCGTCGGTGCCGAACCTGCGCCGCGCCACCGGCGTGGCCAGCACCGGCACGGCTTGAGCCGCCCGGGCCTCGTGTACGTATCGCTTCAGGTTTTGTTTGAACTCGCCGAACGGTTCGGTGAAGCGCGCAGCGTCTCCCTTCTTCTCGTCGTTGTGGCCAAACTGGATAATCACGTAGTCGCCCGGCGTCATAAGCGCCAGCACGCTGCTCCACCGGCCCTCGTCGCGGAAGCTCTTGCTGCTGCGTCCGTTCCGCGCGTGATTGGCAACCCGCACCTCCGGTTTGAAATACATCGACAGCATCTGGCCCCAGCCGCGCTCCGGGTAAGCCGGGATCACCGGCTTGTCCGACATCGTCGAATCCCCGATCAGAAAGAGCGTGAGCGGCTTTGCCTCGGGTGCGGAGACGGTCGCGCGGGGTTTGGGCGCCGCGCATCCGGCGGCCCACAACGCGACCGCCAGTCCCAGGCCGGAGATGGCGATGGTCCTTCTTGAACTTCGTTTGTCGTTTCTTGCGTCAGTCATAGTCTCGGGGTCGCTCAACCCTCCACAGTCAGGGAGACCCTCTGAATTGCGTTTTGGCCCGACTTGGGGAACGGGCGGGGCAGGGGCTGCGCTACGCCGTTGGTGTCTATCGTTCGGCAGCGGAGATCGTATTTCCCCGGCGCGAGGCCGCTCAATCGGGCATTCCAGAAGGCAATAGAATCCCGCATTGGCCACTCGCGCGGTTTGCCCGTGTTCGCGTCAAACTGAAGCGGCGTCGCGGGTAGCTTCGCGTCCGGTAGCCCGCCCCCCCAGCGGTCAGGCGCGGGTAGAATCTCAGCATCGCGCCAATCGGCGCTGGTGAAGTTGGGATCGTCAGCCGGTAGTGCCGCCTCGTGCGCGGCGACCCAATACTGCACCTTGCTCAAGCCGGACATGCCGACCTGCGCCACGCCCGTCAATGGCACCACCTGGCCCAACTTAATCTTCTCCGGCACCGAGCGGAACGACGCGCAGGTCTTCAGGGGGCTGTCCGTGTCGTTATTCCAATCGGCGTAGGTGTCGTTCTGCCGCGGGTCGTTCGTGAGCACCACGCGCTGAATCCACTTCACCGATTTGTTCCCATAGACACCGGGCACGATCATGCGCACCGGCCCGCCGCGCTTGGCCGTCAGCCACTGCCCATTCAACTTGTAGCACAGGACGACCGGCAGCTCGCCCAACGGTTCCTCCAGTACCCGGCCGACGGGCAGCGAGCTCTGGAACCGCTGCTTCGGGTCGTCGTTGTGGTAGCCGTAGTAGTACACCCGCCGGATGTTGGTCCTGGGTTGCGTCAACCAAACCACCTCGCGCAAGGGGACTCCTTCCCACAACCCCATGCCCAGCGGCTTGGGCATGTTCGTGCATGAAATCACGTGCAGAAAGCGAACGGCCTTCTTCTCTGCCACGGACATGAACTGCTCCCAGGTCAGGGCGTTGCCCTTTTCCTTCGAAAGCGGGCGTTCGACTTGTGCGTTGCTGTCCGGATCGGGCAGTACCTCAAGTTGCCAGGTCTCGTGGGTGAGGCCCACCGCGCGGCGCTTCTCTTCGGATAGCTCATGTGGCGGCGGTTTGCCGCGCCCCACATTGACGAAGTTCTCCTCGCGCGTGAGATACTCCGAGTCCGCCGCTGGGTCTGCCTGTGGCGGGTCTTTCGCAGCGGCCCGCGCATCCAGCCTCCCCAGGCTGGCCGCGGCGGCGCCCAGGGCACCTAGCTCAATAAAGCGGCGACGCGTCATGCTGGCGAGGGATCTCAGCGCGACAGTTTCCGCCCGGAGCGTTCCCATCGCTGAACCGCCTTCTGGCCTTCCGGCGCGGGGGTGAACATATCAGCCTTGGTTAGCTTCAAAGCCCGGCCCATCTCCAGCGAATACTCCAGTTTGCCCATATTCGGATAGCGGCCGTTGGAGCCGAAGCTGAATTTCACCCCGGCTGCTTTGGCGATTTGCAGGAAGGACAGCTTCGGCAGCTTCATGCCCGAGCTTATCTCCAGCGCGACCCGGTGCTCCACCGCCGCCGCGACCACTTTCTTCACCCGCTCGGGTGTCCAGTAGAGTTCGTAGTCGGCCGTCATCGAGGCCGGCAGCCAGGAGGTATTGGCAAAGATGTCAATCGGCTGCTGGCTGATGATCTCCACGTGCCAGTCCACAAAGCGGTCCATCCACTTCTGCTTGTCTGCCATGTCCACACGGGCCTCGGCGTCCTTGTCCCAGAGCTTGACGCGCTGTCCGTCCTTGCCGGTGAACGTCATGGCATCGGTTAGTGTATAATCGAGCTGCGCCAGGACCTTGGGCGAGAAGCACTTCATCCAGTCGCCCCACTCGGCCTGCACGCCTTTGAACACCGGCTTGCCCTCCAGCATCTTCAAGTAGCCGGTGAGTGCGTCGTCATTGCTCAGGACGACCGGATACTGGTTCTCCTTCGTGCCGGCGTGCTCGACGATGCCGAACTTGATCCCGCGCTCCCGCGACAGCTCCAAGACCTTGTCAATGGTGCTGTTGTCGAGGTGGATATGGTAGTCCACCAGCGGGAAGTCGAACCCGGTTCCGGCGGGCTCCTCGGCTGCCGACAGGGCCAGCGGCGAAAGGCTCGCCGCGCAGGCGGCGGCGCTGGTGCGGGTGATGAACGTGCGGCGCGATATAGGTGCTTGCATTGTCCTTGGACGTTACAGGGGAAAGGCTAAAGGCCAAAGGCTAAATGCTAAAAACACCCAACATCCAACATCCAACATCCAACGAAACGCCCAGCCGTTGGTTGTTGGATGTTCCTTCTCTCGTTTCCATTTCTGCTTTCCTCTCCCTCCCTGTCAGCGATAGAGTAGCGGGACGGCGGGCGTGGTGTTCCGCCAATGCGACTCGTAGATGAAGAACATCCTCTATTTCGATCTGGAAACAAAGAAGTCCGCCGAAGATGTCGGCGGCTGGGGGCACATCAACCTCATGGGCATGAGCATCGGCGTGACTTACAGCACCGCCCAGGACGCCTACAGGATATACGACGAAAAGCAGGTCAGCGCGCTCATCACCGATTTGCAGCGCGCGGATCTGGTGGTCGGCTTCAACAATCTGCGCTTCGATTATGAGGTGCTGCATGGCTATACCTCGTTTGACCTGCGCCAGTTGCCCACGCTGGACATGATGGTTGATCTACAAGAGCAGTTGCGGCACCGGCTCTCGCTGGACTCCATCGCCACGGCATCCCTCGGCGTTGAAAAGACCGCGGAGGGGTTGCAGGCCATTGAATGGTACCGGGAGGGCAAGCTGCTCGAAATCGCCGAGTATTGCTGCTACGACGTGAAAATCACCCGGCTGGTGCATGAATTTGGCGTGCACAATCAGCAGGTGCATTACCACAACCGCTTCGGCAAGAAGATGTCCGTGCCGGTGAAGTGGTAACGAGCCGGAGCGCAGAGACCGTCCCCAAGCTCAAGCCTGGGAGGGCAAGCCAGCCCCGATTCTCGCAGCATGCCTGAGAGGTTTGGGCTTATGGGGACGCTCGCCCTCCCCAACAGCGGGGTTTAGAGAACTCCGGCAGACCTCCCCCAAAGTTGTAGTTGCCAACCTAAGCTTTGTAGTGCAAAGTGACGGCATGGAATCGAATTGGGCCGCCGAACATCTCCAGGTCATCCGCACCCTGATGGAACGATCCGCGCTTTACCGGCGGGCGCTGGCACCCATCATGATCTTCAACGGCGCCACCGGCCTAATAGCGGCTCTGCTGGGCCGGACGCTGAACATAGGCTCGCCGCGCAGCTTCATCCTGTTCTGGGCCGGGGTGGGCGTGGTCGCATTGGCAGGGTCCTTCCTGCTCGTCCGGCGGCAGGCGCTCAAGGAATCGGAGCTCTTCTGGTCGCCGCCTACGCGGCGTATCACGCTGGCATTGCTGCCGCCACTGGTTGCCGGCCTAATGATCAGTGCGGTGATTTTCGCGCGAGCCGGTTCGGCCCCGGGAAACAGCGATAGCCTGGGGGGGATGCTCTGGTTGCCGCTGATCTGGGTGGTGCTGTATGGGTGCGCGTTCCATGCCGCGGGGTTCTTCATGCCGCGGGGGATGAGGCTCTTTGGTTGGGCGTTCATCATGGGTGGCTGCGGCCTTTTTGCGGTGGGCTTTCCGGATGGGTTGCGCCCGCTCGACTACGCCCACGGCGTCATGGGTGTCTTCTTCGGCGGGCTGCACCTGGCCTACGGCGTCTATCTCTATTTCACCGAGCAGCGCGGGAATGAACCGTGAACCCGGAACCCTTTCTCCAGCTCGATCGTGTTATCCACGAGAAGGGGCGGCTGACGATCATGTCCATGCTCGCCGCCACGCCGGAACTGTCGTTCACCGAGCTGCGCGATGGGCTGGGTATGACCGATGGCAATCTCA
>CAIWJG010000321.1 GCA_903912925.1 uncultured Verrucomicrobia subdivision 3 bacterium
AGGAGCTTGGTGGAGAGGTCTGACGGTAATCCTTGTCCGCTTTGTTGCTGGCAGACAGCGCACCGGCCCGCCTGCTTGTAAAAGACAAACGGAGCGAGCCGTCAAGGCCCGCTCCGTTCGGCACTTATTAAATGGTTCTATTGCTTGGCAACAAAATCCCTGATCGTCTCGATGAGCTTCTGCATATCCACATTGAAGCCCTTGCCTTGATCGGCACTGGTCGGGGCCGTGCGGACCTTCTGAGAAATCACGGAAACACCCGCATTGTCAGCCATGTCAACTGCACTGGATAGATCCATGTTGAAGGGGCCAAATTCGAAAGGCTCCGTATTCTTGCTGCCAGACTTGCCATCGGTAATGGTGGACAATTCCGGTTTGCGGTCCTTCGCCATTGACACACCGCTCTGCATCCCAACCAGGAGGAAGCTGAGGGGGCCCTTCACGTCGCCGAGCGTGAATTGCTTCCCAAACGCGTTGCCGAGACTGATCGAGTCCCCGCCGCCATCCATCAACTCACTGAGCGTGCCTTGCAGCTTTTCGGCCGGCGGCAAGGTCACCGTCAGGGGTACGCCATTCGAGATCGTGACGGTAAACGTCACCACACTGCCGGCGGGAAGGGCGATGACGGCGCCGTCTTGAGCGTTGCCATTGATCTTTATGCTTCGCACATCGCCCGAGACCTTGGCAGAAACGGAAACTGGCAGGCCCTCTGCCACGGCCCATTGTGTCATGCCCAGCGCCAGTGCCATGGTCCCGGCGAGCAAGCTTTGTTGAATACTTCGGTTCATAATCATGTGATGTTCCTGTTCTTTTTTATGTTGTTGGTTTCGTGTTGGCCTGTCCTCAGCACCCGTTAGCGCTGAACAGCCTGTTAATTATACCCGGATTAACGGCGGCAACCGCCGTTTGGTTACAACATTCTCCCAGTTGGGCCGCGGAGGCAGGCTGAACCAAGCGTGGCCAGCAGGCAGCGCCCGGCGGGTATGAGCGTGGAAAGGGTCCCTGACGAATAGGCCCTCTACCCGTTGAGCTCTCCAGCCTATCGCTTGGCCGACTCGGGCATTGTCGCGGGGGGGGTGGATTCCTCGTCGGCGCCGATCCGCGCGAAATCTATCGGCTTGCGGAACCACGAGGTTCGCCAGGCGCCGTAGAGGATACCCAACCCGAGCCAGCAAACGCCGACCATGAGCGTGATCCAGGCCAGGCTGACCCAGAGGTAAAGACAGATGAGGAACCCCAAGACCGGCGCGATCAGGTAGCGTAAGCGCCGGTCACGACCACGGACAAAGTAGTGAATAAGGGCCGAAACATTCACGCCCATGAAACCAAACAGGGCGCCAAAGTTGAGCAGTTGCGCTCCCAGATCGTAGCCGCGCTGATCGTAGTCCAACACAAAAGCCCCAACCAGCGCGATCGCCCCGACCAGCTTGATGTTGTTGCTGGGAACGCGAGTGCGGGGATTGACCGCGCCGAAAAACTTGCGCGGGATAGCGTTGTCGCGCCCCATGCCATAAAGCAAACGCCCGGCGCCGAGGTGGGCACCCATGCCGGAACCGATGGAGGCCACCAGCAGAGAACCCGTCACAATGACAAACAAGGCCCGGCCACCGACCAGCCCGGCAACGTGAGCGAAGGCGTTCTCGAGGCTCGGAAAGGCTGAGGCCGGCTTCAGCCAGACCAATTGGGCCGTGTAAACCTCCAGGGACGCGAGCACGCCGGTAATGAGGCAAACCAGCACTGTGGCTAGCAGCACGTTGCGGCGGGGATTGTGAACCTCCTCGGAGAGCGTGGAAATACCGTCAAACCCGATATAAGTCAGCACGGCCAGCGCCGCCCCGCTGGAGATGGCTTTCCAGGAGAAGGTTGCCGGATCGTAGAAGGGCCGCACCAGGGCCGCGGCGTCCGCCGGCGGGGTCTGAATAAGATGGCGGATCGCAGCATAGAAGAAGAGCACGATGACCACCCCTAAGCCAGCAGCGATGATGGCGTTGGTGCGCGCGCTGGCCTCGATGCCACGCAAGTTCAGCCCGGTGAAGAGCAGGGCGTAGGCCACAAACCAGGCCTGCACCGGAACGCCTGGGAGGACGCCTAGATCAACCGTTGCCTTGCTGCACCAGATGACGCAAATCACCGGGTTCATCACATAATCGAACATCATGCTCCAGCCGGTGAGATAGCCGGGCGCAGGATGGATCTCTCGGCTGACATAGGCGTAGGCGGAGCCGGCGCTGGGATAGGCATTGGCCATCCACCCATAACTTAGGGCGGTGAACAGCATGGCCACCATGCCGATCAGGATGAGCGTGACTACGTGGCCGTTGGCCTTGTCATAGGCCAGGCCGAAAAGCGGCATCGGCGCCGTCGGCTGAACGAGAATGATCCCGTAGATGATCAGCGCGGGCAATGTGAGGACCCTTTTCAGGCCGGGTCCAGCCGCAGAGACTGATTGATTGGAAGCCATGTTACGTGAAACGTGAAACGTGAAACGTGAAACGTGAGGGACCGGCAGCAGAGACTGATTGATTGGAATCCATGTTACTCTCTATTCAGTCTGCGCGCCCGTTCGTGCCGGGGCACGAGATATTGACGGGCCTGTTGGTTTAGCGCCATTCCGGAAATCAGTCGGCGAGACCCCCGTGTAGCGCGCAAAGACCGTGCTGAAATACTGGCCGCTGCTGAATCCCGTCGCCAGGGCGATTTCGGTCACGGACCGGCTGGTGTGCCTGAGCTGTTCCTGCGCCTTCTCGACCCGCAGCCGCTGCAAGTAATCATTCGGCGTAAGACCGGTCTGCATCTTGAAAAGGTCGAACATCCGCGCCCGGCTGAACCCGACATGCCGCACCAATTCGTCCATACTCACCGGCTCTGCCAGCTTCCGTTTAAGAAAAGCGATGGCCGCGGCTACAAATTCCTTGGGCTCGGTTGGCGGGACCAGCATCTGGCGCATGGCCTCGACCAGGACCGCACAGATCAAGGCCCGCAGCACGATGGCAGCCTCCGCGGGGCGGGGATTCCCAGGATAATTGCCCGTCTCTTCGATCAATCGCCGCACTAGCCAACGCAACGCGGGATTGAACGGATGCGCCTTCAGGCTGGCCTTCTCCAACGCGCTGCGCAGGCTGACCATATCCGAGGCGGTGAACGTCGAATTCTTCCAACTGCTCGGCCGTGAGGCCTTCAACGCCAGGCCGCAGATGGTCGAAGGTGAACGCACATTGTGGAGGCCGCGATGCACCAGGCTTGGCGGCACCACCAGAAAATGCCCGCCGCGCAGCTCCACGGCGACATCCCGCGCAAACTCGTAGGCCGTGGCCCCCTCCAGCAAGAACAGCAGCTCAAACCCCTGATGCGAGTGCCAAGTGACACGGCTGGCGAGGTGGCTGCGAACCCGGCTGACGTGGATGAGCATCGGCAGCTCGATCTCGTTGCCAAAGACGTAAACAGAATTATCGTTCATGCCGGCCGCGCTTCGTAGCCGGCATCCTAGCCGCGGTGTTCAGGATTGTCCAACCGACAATTTCAAAAGACAGCAGTTCTCATTATGGACGAGATGGGGACGCCGGGTGAGGGCACCCGGCCTACAAGCGGGCGGTTTTGCGGGGGATGTAGGCCGGGTGCC
>CAIWJG010000322.1 GCA_903912925.1 uncultured Verrucomicrobia subdivision 3 bacterium
GGCTCATCCTCGCCTGGCATGAGGCAGGCCGTTGGCCTGCAACGGCAAAACGGGCGATGAACCCAGGGCGTTGCCCTGGGCTGGTATGAATCAGGCCGTTGGCCTGAAGACTTTCATAATTCATAATTCATCCTTTCCACTTGCGTCGCCGCACATCCAGATAGACGGCGGCGAGAACGACGACTCCCTTGACGATGTATTGAAGCGAGAAGTGAACGCCGGCCTGATTCAGGCCTTTGTCGAGGATGCCGATAATGATCGCGCCTATCAACGTGCCCCGCATCGTGCCGATGCCGCCCGTGAAGCTCGTGCCACCCACCACGACCGCGGCAATGGCATTCAACTCGAAGCCCTGCCCGGAAGCCGGCTCGGCCGAGTAGAGTTGCGAGGCGTGGATGATGCCGGCCATGCCAGCCAGCAGGGAGCAAATCACATAGACGACCACCTCGTTGAGGGCGAGCGGGATGCCGGTGAAACGGGCTGCCTCGCGGTTGCCGCCGATCGCGTAGAGGTGTTGACCAAAGCGCGTGCGATGCAGCAACACCGCTGTCACTACGAAGGCAGCGATCATCAACAGCACCGGCACGGGCAAGAACCCAAAAAGCCGCGCATTACCCAGCGCGAGAAACAGTCTTTCCTTGTCCGGCACCGCCAGCGGACGGCCTTCATTGAAGCGCAGCGCGACGCCACGGGCCACCAGCATCGTGGCCAGGGTGATGATGAACGGCGGCATCCGGGTGCGCGCGGCGCACACTCCGTTGATGGCCCCGAACATCGCGGCCATGCAAAACCCCGTTAGCAAACCCAGGGCAAGCCCGTGCTGTGCGAGAACTGCAACCGTCACTGTCCCGATGAGCGCCACCACCGCCCCGACCGAGAGATCAATGCCGCCGATAAGAATCACCAGCGTCATGCCAAATGCGAGAATGGCGTTGACTGAAATCTGCTGCGCGAGGTCGAGCAGGTTTTCCAGTCCGAGAAACTGCGGCACCCAAATCCGGAACAGTCCGAGCAGCACGATGATGGCGAGGAGCAGGGGCAACACTTGGCGGATAGATTTGAATTTAGGCGTCATCGCTTTACTGATTTGCTTTTGTGCGCCCGCTGTTACTGAGCGCTGCGAGGGTGATATTTGGGTTGTGGGTTTATGAGGTGGCCCGCTAAACACGCGAAAGGACGCTAAAAGGAATTTGGGATTTCATTCTTGGGTTTGGTTTAGCGTCATTTCGCGTGTTTAGCGGGAAGAGAGGTTTGGGCTGGTCAGTTGCGGGTCAGTTCGGCCATGACTTCTTCAGCAGTAATCTCTTGAGCCGCCACCTCGCGCACAATCCGGCCATCGCGGTAAAGGGCGAGGCGATGGGAGAGATTCATTACTTCGGGCAAGTCCGACGAAATGAGAATGACTGCCATTCCCTGCTCCACCATCCGGTGGATAATGGCGAACATCTCTTCGCGCGCTCCCACGTCCACACCACGCGTGGGTTCATCGAGAATGAGGATCCGGGGCGGACGCTCCATCCATTTCCCGACCACCACCTTTTGCTGGTTGCCGCCTGAGAGGCTGCCGATGGACTGCTCCGGGTCGGAAATCCTGATCCCCAGACCCTGCACCGCGCGCGAAACGATAGCACTGCGCCGCTGCATGTTCGGAACGCAGCCGTGAATCCACTCGCGCGTCCACGGGAGCGCCAGGTTGTAAGCTACCGAGCCGGTCATCACCAACCCCTCGCGTTTGCGATCTTCCGGCACGAGGGCGAGACCGGCGGTCATGGCGTCACCCGGGCAACGGATGGTGACGGGTTTACCTTCTATCAGGATCTCGCCACCGTCTGCCGGATCAATGCCGAACAACGCGCGGGCCAGCTCGGTGCGGCCAGCGCCCATGAGTCCCGCCAAACCCAGGATTTCGCCGTAGCGCAGTTCAAAGCTCACATCCTTCACCCGCGCGTTCCGCAGATTCCGGACGGTCAGCGCGATTGCGCCCGGTTTCCAGGGCGGACGCGGGTAGTGCGATTTGAGATCCCGACCGACCATCAGGCGAATCAGCTCACTCGGATTCAGTTGAGCGGTTGGCTGCGTCCCGACGGAGCATCCATCCCGCAACACCGTGATGCGATGGGCGAGCCGCTGGATTTCCTCCAAGCGATGCGAGATGTAGATGATGCCCACACCCTGACTGGAGAGCCCGCGCAACTTGGCGAATAGAGCCTCCGTCTCCGCCTCCGAGAGCGAGGCGGTGGGCTCGTCGAGGATCAGAATACGCGCGCGGGTCGAGAGGGCGCGGGCGATTTCGACCATCTGTTGCTGGGCCACGCTCAAGTCCGCCACCCGCGCCTCCACCGAGCCGATTTCAGACAACCCCAACTCTGCCATGAGCGCCTGCGCGTTGGCGAAAAGTTGCCCGCGATCCAGGAAACCGAAACGCGCCGGCTCGCGCCCCAGGAAGATGTTTTCCGCAACCGACAAATTGGGCGCGAGCGAGAGTTCCTGATGAATGAGCCGGATACCGAGCTTATCCGCGTCAGCCACTCGCCGGATTTCCACCGCCCGGCCTTCCACGAAGATCTCTCCGGTATCAGGCCGGTGGATGCCGCCCAGGATTTTGATCAGCGTGGATTTCCCCGCACCGTTCTCGCCGAGCAGCGCATGAATCTCCCCCGCCCGCAACTCGAGGTCCACGCCATCCAGCGCAATGACGCCGCCAAAGCGTTTTCCTATGCCGCGAAGCGTGAGTAGCGCATTTCGGTGCTTCGGTGCTTCGGTGCTTCGGTGTTTCGGTGGGGCGGTGTTTCGGTGGGGCGGCGTAGGCCGGGTGCCCTCACCCGGCGTCCCCATCCCTTCATCATTCATAATTCATCCTTCATCATTTCCCCTTGTAGGCCGGGTGCCCTCACCCGGCGGGGGGGGACAGGGCTATAATGAGAGTTGCCATCTATTTTGCCGGCTGAAGGAACTGCGCCGCATTTTCCTTTGTGACAAGCTTGACCGGAATCTTGACCTCCTTCTCCACGGGCTTGCCGGCCAAGTGCTCATAGAACTTCTCGGCAGCGATGCGACCAATGTCCCGGGGAAACTGGGCCGAGGTGGAATGAAGTTTCCCGCTCACAATGGCCGCCGCGCCTTCGCGAGATCCGTCCACGGTCACCACGGTCACCTGCCCCAGTTTGCCCGCCGACTCGATGGCGGAAATGCATCCGAGCGCGCTGGGGTCGTTGATGGGAAACGCGGCATCGAGATCCGGGAATCGGCCCATCAGATCTCGCAGCACCGGACGCGCGGCTTCCGTGGTGCCTTTGCCTTCCTGCACGTCGAGCAACTTCATCCCTGGATGCTTCGCCATCTCAGCCCGGAATCCGTCCACGCGATCAATACAGGCCTTATTCACCGAGTGGTGCAGGATGACGACCCGGGCGTTCGGTTTGACCTGCGCGAGCGATTCGCACGCCAGCCGGCCGGCTTCCACGTTGTCACTCGCCACCTGGCAGAGCACCAGGTCAAGCTCACTCACCGGCGCGTCCACCACGATGACCGGGATGTTCTTTCGCTTGGCTTCGAGCAGGCTGCCCTTGATGCCCTCCCAGTTCACCGGATTGATGAAAATGGCGGCGGGCTGTTGTTGAATCAGGTCGGAGATGTCGTTCTTCTGTTTGAGGCTGTTGAACTGAGCGTCCAGCGTAATAAGCCGGTCATGGTGAGCTTCAATGCTTTTCAATAGGCCATCGTTCAAGTCCACGAAGAAGGGATTGTTCATGGTCTGAAACGAGACGCCAAAAAGCCGTCCCGAACCTCCTTGGGCTCGGGTGGAATCAGCCTTCTGGCCGCAGCCAGCCAGCAAGAAGCCTATCAGGGAAAAGCTGACAAGCTGACAAGCTGAAAAGCTGAAAATGGGACGGCTGGGAGATATGGCAGGAATGGGGGTCATGGTTGGGTAGGGGGATTTGCCTGCTAAACACGCGAATGGACGCTAAAAGGAATTCGGGACTTCATTTGCGGGTCGGTTTTCAGCGTTTCAGCTTTTCCCTGGAATTAGAATTGGTCTTCTTTGTTCTTGAACAGCAGATTGAAGGTGGTTAGCGAGCCGTAGCAGCGAGTTATGTATTGCTGCATTTCCACCTTTTCCCCGTCATTCAACTGCGGATGCGCGTTTATCTTCTGTTCGAGGACGCGCAACTGATTCCGGATGCCCACCAGTTTATGAAACAGCACTTCCAGCGGCACTTCCTTTGTTTGTAACGTAGGGTCTGAGGGGTGCAAGATGGCTCGGCCCTTGTGCCAGCGCACGCCCAGTTGCTCGATAACGGCATCTGGCTTCTCGAATCCCAAGCGGCCAATAACGGCTTCAACGGTAGATTCGACAAATTGTTTCAGGGGCATATCCAAGCTGGAGATTGCCGCGCTTGGTTCTGCCGCTGTGAGCTCGCTTAGTTCCGGGTCAAGCGTTCGCAACGCATCCTCGAAGCGAATCTCGGCTGTTCTTTCGCCGATGCTTTTCACGTGTCCAACACCATATTTGGGATGTCGGACGTTC
Source organism: uncultured Verrucomicrobia subdivision 3 bacterium (assembly GCA_903912925.1). Classification (GTDB taxonomy): domain Bacteria; phylum Verrucomicrobiota; class Verrucomicrobiia; order Limisphaerales; family UBA8199; genus PALSA-1440. The sequence continues at coordinate 4,529 of CAIWJG010000322.1, forward strand.
ATGCCAATGTGCAAGGCTTCGATCTTCATGGCTGGGATTTAAGCACAGGGGCACCCGGATGGGAATGCCGAAAACATTCAACATCCAACGACCAACATCCAGAAGTTGCCCGGACAGAGAGCGTTGGCTGTTGGCTGTTGGCAGTCTTCGAGCCGGAAGGGACTTTCTGGTAAAATCAGGCTTCAACTCCTCCGGGAGATTGGCATAGTAGTGGACGGTGCCAAGCGCCATTAAAAGTAGAGTCTGTCGGATCTGCCGATTGCACGGGGGTGTTGATATTAATTCTGGCGAGGCCTGTGCGCCGACTAGCGACCAAAACCGAACTACTCCGATGAGGGCATTCGCTACTCTGATGGATCGGCCGCGCTTGCACGCGCGGCTGATGGCGGTGTTGGTGGGGCTGGCGACACTGATTCTGTACTGGCCGGCGACGGGCTTTGATTTCCTCAACTACGATGATCCTACCTTTGTTACCGCCAACGCACATGTGCAGGGTGGTTTGAACTGGCAAGGGGTGAAATGGGCGTTTGGGCTGAATGGGGGAGATTACTGGCACCCGCTGACCTGGCTTTCGTTGATGTTGGACGCGAGCCTCCTTGGTCCGGGAGCCGGGGGGTTCCACTTTACGAATGTGGTGCTCCATGCCGCCAACGGCGTTTTGCTTTTTCTGTTGCTGCGGATGTTGACGGGAACGATGTGGCGGAGTGCGGTGGTGGCGGCGCTGTTTGCCCTGCATCCGCTGCGGGTGGAGTCGGTGGCCTGGGTGGCGGAACGCAAGGATGTGCTCAGCGGCTGCTTTGGCCTGCTGGCGCTCATCGCTTATGCCCGGTACGCGGAGAATGCAGTAGTCAGTAATCAGTGGTCGGTGATCAGTAATCAGTCACCGAGGGGTAATGGCCCGCAGACCAGGGAGTCCCGATTATTGATCACTGACCACCGATCACTTCTCTATTTCCTCTCGCTAGGCTTCCTGGCCTGCGGCCTGATGAGCAAGGCCATGCTGGTGACTTGGCCGTTTGTGATGCTCCTGCTCGATTATTGGCCGCTCGGGAGAATGCAGAATGCGGCTCCACCCGACACGGCCACCCTCCGCAGTGCCGCAACGGAGGTCGGGCTCCCCGCGCTACGCAGCACGCTGTTTTGCCTGGTGCGGGAGAAGATTCCGTTCTTTGTCTTGAGCGGGATCGCGTGCGTCCTGACGTATTTGACGGAGGGGGGGAGGCCGGAAGTGGCTGGCTTTGAGGCGTCGCCGGCGTTGCTTCGACTTCAGAATGCGTTTGTGGCCTACGCTTGTTATCTGGGCAAGACCTTCTGGCCGGTCAACCTGGCGGTGCCCTATACGAATCCGGGGCATTGGTCGTGGCTGGAGTTTGGGGGGGCGGTGCTGGTGGTGGTGGGCGTGTGGCTGGCGGTCTTGTGGCTGGGGCGGCGGCGACCTTGCCTGCTGGTGGGTTGGTGCTGGTTTTGGGGGACATTGATCCCGGTGATCGGTCTAACCAAAGGTTGGGGTTCCTTCATGGCGGATCGGTTCACATATTTGCCGTCCATTGGTTTGCTGATGCTCACCGTCTGGGGCGTGGGCGAACTGACCCGGGGCTGGCGGTGTCGGGCGCTGGTGTTATCGGTGGCCGGCGGGGCGGTGATCGTTTGCTGCGTGGTGTTGACGCAGCACCAGCTCAGGCATTGGCGGAATTCCATCGCCCTGTTCGAACATGTTGTGGCCGTCGCGCCCGACAATCCGACTGCGCATTGCAACCTGGGGGCCGCCCTGGACTTCCAGGGAGACGCCGCGGCCGCCGCAGTCCATTATCGCGTCGCCATCGCCAGCAACCCTCGCGACCAAGAGGCGCACTTCAACCTCGGCCGTCACCTCAAAGCGCAGGGCCATTGGTCCGAGGCTGCCCGCGAATTCCTGGCGGTGACCCGCCTCCGTGCGGATGCCTATCTGCCGCGACTCGCGCTGGTAGAATGCCTCATACGTTCCGGGCAGACCCGGGAGGCCACCCAGCAAACGGAGGAAGCCCTGCGTCTGCTGGCGGCGATGCCGGCTGCCCCGTGGAATCAACCGGTGCTACAAACAACCGCCGCCATGCTGAACAACCTCGCCTGGTCATTGGCCACGGCCAGCCTCCCGGAGAATCGGGACGCGGCGCACGCAGTCCAATTCGCTGAACGAGCTTGCGAGCTGACCCGCAACCAATCGGCCGCACTGCTGGGGACACTGGCGGCAGCCTATGCCGAGGCTGGCCGATTTAAGGAAGCCGTGCGCGCGGGCGAGCAAGCCAGCACGGTTGCAACCCTCTCCGGGGATCAGCTCCTCTTGCGCAAAACTCAGGAGCGGCTGGAGAAATATCGCGCTGGCCAGCCCTACCACGAGCCCGCAGCGCCAACCGCGGAGAGCCCGCCCGGGCCATGACAGCCTGGTAGCAGCTCGCGCCCCGGCCGGACACTACGGGCGTACGCTAAAACGGCTGATCGCGGTCAGCGATCAGCCGTGCGTTCAAAAGGGAAGAGGTGCTTACTGGTAAGTCAGGACCACGTTACCGCCACTGGTTGAGATTCCGGTAATCGTAACTTGGCTCGCCCAACTGACGCGGTAGAACTTGGTGGTGCCGGATTGCGGGATGGTGAGGCGTTTGTTCCCGGTGTCCGCGATTAGGTTCGCTTCCAGGGTATAGGGACCCTTAACCTGGGGGGAGGAATACACCTGCGGGACGGCCGGGACGAACACCGCGTAGTTCATGGCCAAGCCAAACTTGGTAGCGTTGTTTTGCTGGCTGTCAATCGTCAGCCGCACCTGGCTCTGCCCGTTGAGATTGACAACCGCCAGATCGCCATTTGCCGCGGTCAGTGGCACGTAGCGATAGAGCCAATTGAAGCCCGTGCTGGGCACGTTAAACGAGCCCAGGTTGTTCGTCGTGTAGTTGGGGTCCGTGCCGCTGATCTGATCCAACCGCACGGGTTGAGCCAGACCCGCCGCCACCCGCAGGTAGGCGTTGTATTTCTTGCTGCCGTCGAACTCGCGGGTGTAGTTAAGCCACTCGCCACCCTCCGTACGCAGCACAACATACTCCTGCAGGGTTGCGTTCAGACTGGAATACTTGCTTCGCTGCGTGTCAAATAGCCAGCTATACGTGTAGTTGGTATCCGCACTTGGAGTGACCCAATAACCGAAACTGCCCTGCTGAGTGCCAACCCCATCAAAGCCACGGTACATATTCGCCTGGGAATTACCCGACGTATCGTAGTCGAAGAAATCAAAGGGTGGGGAGATGCCGGCTTTGGCATTACTGCCCACTTGTTCCGCGTAAGCGCTATCACCGATGTATATGTTGATAGCGGTGCCCGTGCTCGTCAGCGGGTCGTAGTCGGCGTAACCGGAGGCCACTGGATCGTTGGTGAACCCCCCGCTATTATGGTCGTAGTCTTCGGCCTCGATTACCTTCACCGCCGCGGAGGCCAGATACGCATCGCTGAACGTGTCAAAGGTCCACGTATTGGTCGTGCGGCGGCCCAGGGCGTCCTGGAGCACAATGCTCGCATCATACACCACATTCGACACCAGGCCACTATAGGAGACACTGGCATTCGTAGCGGGTCCGGAAATGATCAAACCCGAGGAGACATCCACCCCGTTCAGGTTAAGCTTAATCGCCGAGGTGATGATGTTGTTGGTGGTGGTCAGCGTCGTCGCATTGAACGTGATACCGCTGGTGGCGGGATGGAAGTTCTTGAAGGAAGCCGGCACGCGGTTAACGACCTGCGGCGCGCCGAACTTGCCGTGCGGGATCGCGGGTGCCACCACGGCGGTCACCGGAGCAGTTTCGCCGACGTAGAAGTTATCGAACGTAACGTCCACGTTTGGATCGTAGTCCCCATCGGTGAGCTTGTAGGCAAACACGCCCGCATAACCATACGAAGGGATGTACACGTTGTTGCCCAGATAAGTGTCGTAACCCGACGAGGTAAATAGCGGCGCCGTCAGGTCATTCACGTCATACAAGCTGACGGTGAAGACCTGATGCGGATCTCCGATAACGTTCGTGGAGCTCATGACCATCCGGTAAGCGTGGCCCGGTACCCAACGGAAGCCATTAGGATTCTGTGCGGTATAGACCACCGGTGATCCGAGAGTTGCTTTGCCAACATTGATCAGGCTCCAAGCGGTCATCTGATCCGCAGCGCCTAAAGGTCCGTTGTTGGTCGGCCCCACATAAGCTCGCCAGTCGTGCAACCGCACGTTGAAGCTCAGGCAGTTAGGCACGTCTGGGTTAAAGGTGGGATTGCCGAGCAGAGCGACGGCGTTAGCTCGGCCGAGGATGCCGAGGATGTACTCGCAGTCCTGGTTGGTATTCCACGCGACCACATCCACGGCTGCGTAAAAGTTCGTGTACATGCGGTTTGTAAAGTAGGCGAATACGCGGGCGTTGGTGTCCGAACCTGAGGCCATCGGCGTCCCTTGCAACCGGAAGGCGTAACCGCCCATCGTATCGGCAGGGTAGGTGATCGTGTTCGGGTGAAGCGTGGACGTTCGCCACCCGGTGTCTGTGCCGCTGTCGAAGTCGTAGTATTGTTGTGCTTGCGTGGTGGTCGAAAGCGCCAGCAGGCCGGCCAGGGCCGCGCCAATGGCCAGGCGGCGTGAGAGCCGCGCACGTGGCGCCGGCTCGGGATGGACGGAGGTGTGGGTCATATTCGTTTGTTTGTTACTTTCGTTAAGGATTGGATAATAATCACTCGGTATAGCAGTGTAACTGTGGATCAGGGACTGCCGGCTGTCAAATGCGACCATAAAAAGAGGCCGACTCTTACGAGTCGGCCTCTTGGTGGAAAATCGGCCTCCGGAGGTCAGCGCTGCTTAACGGCTGCGCCGGGAGCGAGCGAATTGCAGGCCGGCGAGCACCAGCATGCCCATGCCAGCCAGCGCCAGCGTCGAGGGCTCGGGAACCTCGCTCAGGGTGGCCACAAGCTGGCCGGACCAATCCTCGTAGCGATTCGATCCAGTCGTGTGGAAGGTAATCGGCAGTATCAACGTAGTGCCATCCCATGAAGCCAAGGTGGCGGAAGTATCCGGACCAGAGATGCCACCCATCAAAGCCACACCACCACCAACAGGATTCCACGGGCCAAAGGGCAGAGCGGAGTTAGCCGCGCCCCAAGTAAGAGTGCCGGCGGTCCACGCATCCGTCATGCCGACAGGTGCTGCCCCATTTTGAGCGGTGCCAGTGGTCAAGTCCAAGGTCATACCGCCGTAAACTCCGTTAACAATAACATAGCCATAGCCGGTAATAAAGGTTGGCCCGGCGGTTACGCCGTAATTGCCTGCGTAAGGGCCCCCAGGATACGGGTCGGTTGAAAACGGGCCGGCCGGGTTTACTATGCCCACGATCGAACTGCCGCCGGAGAAGGTGAACACTCCCGCGGTTAAGTCGGCAACCATGGAACCGCTATAACTAGCGGCCATTCCTCCCGGTGCCTGGCCTCCGTAAGGAAGCCCGAACGCCGCGCCACTTGCATTGATATAGCTTAGGCTGCTGTTCAGAGTGAGGGTCACCGGATCTGCGCGGGTGACCGCCGGCAGACACAGAAGCGACGCGATCGCCAAGCTGGCGATGATAAGTTTCACCGTGGGGAACGGGTTTTTCATAGGCCTGTATTTTGGTTTGTGTTGTTACTAAATAGCTCTACGAGTCTTTTAGCCGACGCTCAATTTGCACTCACTCTACTCGCAACGTGCAAACAATCAAATTCTTTTCATTATTTCTTTGGCGGCCGTTCAATAAAAAGTTGACCTTTTTGTGGGGTCGTCCAACCCGATGGCGCAAATGATGCTATCTGAGTTGAGCTCCACTCGGAAGAAGTTCGACGAGCATCAACTTTAGGCAAGCCTTAGTACATCGGGACATAAATCCAGTGGCGTATTCGGAGCCGCCGCGCCGCAACGCAGACTTGCCGCCAGGGGCACTTAGCCCGGACAATTCAGTGCGCCGTGAACACGGAACAGGACTCCCGTGGGGGAGAGAACCCCACCCGGCAACTTTCGCTCCGCCGGAAGCAGTTGGGACGCGGGCCGCTGGCAACGGCGGCAGGCGAAGCTCCCGATGTCAAAGGCTCGTACA
>CAIWJG010000323.1 GCA_903912925.1 uncultured Verrucomicrobia subdivision 3 bacterium
AGCTCGGGCAAGCTGTTACCAATCTCGTCAGCAACGCCATCTTCTACAACCGCCCCGGTGGCAGCGTGCGAGTGAAGGTGTCCACCGAGGCGGACACCGCCGTTCTTTCCGTCTGTGATACGGGCCAGGGCGTCTCATGCGAAGACCTCCCGCACATTTTTGAGCGTTTCTACCGCGCTGATAAAGCCCGCGCGAGCGTTGCGGGCCGCACTGGTCTTGGCCTAGCCATCACGAAGGCCATCGTCGAAGCCCACGGCGGCAGCATCGAAGTCGCGACCGAGTTAGGTAAAGGCAGCAGCTTCACCGTCAAGTTGCCGTTGTGAATGATTCTATAGGCATTCTAAGTGATTTGGAATTCCATGGCGAGGTCAAGTATAGGGCAGCGCTGACTTTTGCCATTCGCCCACGCAACGACAAAGCACGATGAGTTTCCGCCAGCCTTCCGTATCCGGCTGACGATGCCCATAGACTTAAACACCGGTGAAATGACGGGAACAATCATCAGCCCGGCGGGGGCAACATCTGCCATATATTCCGCCTACCTGCCAATCGGCGAATTGACCCGCGCGAGGGTGAAACATTCGCCGTCGTGTGTGAATTCGGCGTTGTCCGGAATGGCTGGTTCGCCCATGGGTCCACCACCAGGCGGGCCACCGGGTGGCGGAACATTTCCGCGATGCGGAGGGCCTCCAGCAAATCCGCGTCCGCCGCGGTCTGGAGGGAGTTGTCCATTGCCGGGACGCGGACCAAGCGGCATCAGCATCCCAGCCTTCTGGCGTAGGAAGAATATCTGTTGGTAATCCTGCCAGTCGCTGTCCTTGAGCGCATCGGCGTGCGCGATGTGCGTGTGGAGAAACCACGCCGTCCACCATTCCAAGCCGTGCCGCGCGACGATGAGTGTTTTCTTAGGCGCAGAAATGTCGTTGGTGAGGGAACGCAATTCATCCGCCGCAGCCAGCGTGATGACTGGCTGTCCACCTTGCTTGAGGTGGCGAATTCCAGCGCCAACAATGGCAAAGACGATGAGCGCCATAATGGTGTTGCGCAGTTGTGGGAGCGGCAATTGTGCGAGGGCGAACGCGGTTATGGCCGTCGCCGGGACGCAGGCAATGAGGACGAACCGGATGACTTTGTCACCGGTCACCCACGGCCCGCCCAGCACAATCAACCCAAGCGCACACCCTGTAACCACCGCGATGTCGCCGGCGGAGAGCTTGTGGCGGCGATACCAGACCATCGCGAGTGCGCCGATCGCGACGGTGAGAAAAGCTGCACTGAAAGCCCAGCGGAGACCTTCGAATTGGTCCATCGGGTTGCCTTGTCCAGGAGGGCGGAAATCTCTTGAGACATTGTCGTTTGATGGTTGCGGGTGAAAATCGTTTTGTCCGGCTGGGCGTTGCTTGGGCTGCCCGCGTTTACCCTGGTTGTTGCCAAGAAACGTGAGCGGATGTGTGATCGCGTTTGTGAGGCGATGCACACGGGCGGGATCAAATTTCCACAACACCAATCCTGCTGCGAGCGAACTCGCCGTGCCGCCGATTAAAAGCCACAGCAACAATTTGCGCCGCATCAGCGGTTCACAACGCCAGAGCGCGACCATCATCGTCAGGCCAGCCAGCGCGAGCGCCCAGCCGAACACGCCAATATGCGTCAGTCCGAGGAGGGCAAGAAAAGCCACGACGAGCGCGGCATTGAGCATTTTGGGTTCTTCGAGCCAGACATGCAATCGCCAAAGCAGCGCAGCAAGCCAGACGAGGCCAAGGGAATTCTTCCCCAACTCGCCAACCACCATGAGTGCGGGGGCGCCGCAAGCGGCGGCGAGCGCGGCACAAGTTGGCAGCCAAAGTCCTGCGCCAACGCGAGCACTCCAGCGTCGCACCAGGGCAAACATGGGCAGCGCGATGAGCGCAGGAAGAATGGCATCTTCCAGTTTCACCGAGAGCAGGATGCTGGACTCGAGCGGGGCACCGGAGCAAAGCTGGATTATTTTTGCAAGCGAGGCATCAACCCAAAACGTGAGCGGCAGGTCAGGAATGCCGAGCTTTCCTTGCTCGATCAGCGCGCGGGTTTGAATCAAATAGTAGGCCCCGTTGATACCGGGCACGAGCGGCGTGCTGAAGAGCAGCCACGCGCGTTCGGCCACGGCGGCGACTACCACCAGGGCGACGGCGAGGCAGGTGAATTTGGAGCGGGCGGGATTGAATGGCACTGGAGCGGACGTTTCTGTATTCATGTCGCAGGTAATGTTAGCAATGACACCTTAAGGTATGACGCCGTTACCGTGAATCGAGGTTTGATCTGCCCTGACCCTCAGAAAGCGTTTCCTCGTTGCTCACGGCACGCGGACGCCGAGGCGATAGAAGCGTGGTGTGCTTGCGATCTCGGGGTCGAGCCGCCCATCCACGCTGCCGCTGCCAGGAATGTCGGTTTGCGAGGGGATATTCGTCCACGCGCCTGAAGTCAGGTTGGTTCGGCAATACAAGGTGTATTTCCGACTCGCAGAGGATTGATAGAACACGGCGAAGCCTGCCACGTGGGAGACGCTTTGGATGTGGAAGTAAGACCGGGCGTTCGTCGGGTTCGTGTCCGCGACGTATTCGCTGTAGTTAGGCACTTTGTCGCCATCTGCGTCGCAGGCAGCGCAGGAGACAGCATTAGTCGTGGTGCCGCTGCCGCCGAAGTATTTGGCGCGCCAAGCGTTGGGGATGCCGTCGCCCACGCTGTCGTCGGTAGTCAGAGCGGTGCGGACGAGGCGCACGTAGTTGTAAATGCGGATGGCATCGCCCTGAGGGCCGTGCCCTTGGGGATAATCAGCCGGATTGCCAACCTTGGGGTCGCTGCGCTGCGCCCCGGCTCCGTGGACATCCAGCCATCCCGCTACGCTTGGATCCCCCCCAGTCATGTAGCCCATGGCCTGCCCAAAGGCGACGTAGATGGCGTAACCGCCACTGAAGGCGCTTGCGTCAGATCCAGCGACACTCATGTGGGTGGTGCTGGTCCAGTAGAAGGGAAAGTCCGCCTTGCCCGCCTCGTTGGTGATGCCAGTGCAGGTGAAGAGCGGGTCGATGGCAGCGGAGGTGGTGGTGTCCGGAGAGCGGGTGTAGTCCACGATGCTCTGCAGTTCCTTGGCGTTGGGCAGGCGCCAGTCACGGTGCCCTAGGTAGTTCTCGACGTTCTTCGTCTGGGCCCAGGCCAGCGCCTCTTGCCAATTTAACCCCTTGGCGCTGTCCCCCTTCGTCCACATTAGACCGCTGGCACGGTCGGTGATGGTGGAATCTCCGTTCTCAACGAAGTCATTTGCTCCATAGACGGCACCTCGGACGAGTTGGACGGGAAACGCGGAAACTCCCGGTCCTGCCCAGGACATATCCAGCGAATAGCCTTTGATTCGCCCGTCAGCGAAATTTACACCAAACTGAGCAGGGCTGCTCGCCATGGTGTGGTAAACATACGGGGTGCTGCTGGCGTAGTTCATATCAATAATCCGCCCGCCATTATTGGTAGAGCCGTAAGCAAAATGAAAGTACGTCCGGTCTATAAAGGGAGTGAGTAAGGAGGTGTCCGTGCCCGTGTAGCCGCTGGGATCGATCCCAGCAAAGGTAATCAGGGAGTAGAGTTCCTTGATGGTGGGCAGCCGCCAATCGTTGTAGCCGCCGTAGTTGGCCGCGTTCAGGGCTGTTATATTAGTCTGGGCTTGCGCCAATGTCATCTTGTTCACAGATCCGTCACTATTAGTGGCAAAGCTCTTCTGCCAGGTCAGGCCAGTGGCGTTGTCTTTCACTGTGAGTTCGTCGCTGCTCTTGGTGTAGCTGGGCTGGGTGCCGGAGAACTGGGCATCCTGACCATAGAAGGGCTGACCGGTGGTCGGGGCGGTGATCAGGTTTATATTGTCAAAACAATTGGTCTGGCCGGTATCAACGATGCTATAGCCGCCGGGAGTTGGTGTGCCGCTCACGGTGACATAACTGGTGCGAGTGAGTGTGTTAGAGCCGGCGGTGGCGAACACCGCCAGGCTTACGGTGTAACTGCCAGTGTTGGTGTAGGTGTGGGATGGATTGTTCGCCGTGCTGGTGGTGCCGTCACCGAAATCCCACAGCCGGCTGGTAATCGTGCCGGTCGAGGCATCGGTAAAGCTCACCGCCAGGGGGGCCGTCCCGCTGGTGGGCGTGGCGGTAAAACCGGCGACCACCCCGGAACCAGCGGTGACTTGGAAGACCGCGGTCCCCGTGAACGTTCCGGGCGGACTGGGGAATACAATCGTGGCGTTCTTTGAGCCGATGGTTTCCGAGGCGGGAATGTTGAACACGGCGGTGACCGTGTATTGACCTGGACGTGCCAACGTGCTGCCCGTGTTCGCGCCGAGAGTGGCACTGGTGGGCAGGGTGCCTATTGGCGGCGGCGGCGGGTTGCTGCCCAGGGTAAAGGTCACGAGCAGGTTGGCCGTCCCCTGCGCCGCAGAGGTCGGGGCGATAGCGGTGATCGTCTGGCCCAACGCTGACGCCGCGACCAGCAACGCGAACGCGAGGCAGCCAAGTGGCTGCATCCGGCTGAACCGTGTGATGTTCATCGAGGCTATGTCTATCTTCATGATAGAAGCTTGCGTTTTCATATACCCCATCATGCCCTAGCCACATTAACGGCCCACGCGGGATTTCATTAAAATACTTTAATGAAAATCCCTTCGACGCCCTGCGGTCGGCGGCAGTAGGCTGGCGGCGTGAAAATACTGGTCGTGGAAGACGACAAGAAGCTGGGCGGGTTTCTGCGAAAGGGTCTTGAGGCACGGGGCTTTGTCGTGGACTTCAGCGACAACGGCGACGAGGGCTACACCCTCGCCACCACGCGCAGCTATGATGCGCTGGTGCTCGACATCATGCTGCCCGGCCGCGACGGCTTGAGCATCCTCCGCAACCTCCGGGACCGGCGATCTTCGGTTCCGGTGATTCTGCTGACCGCTCGGAGCGCCCTCAACGAGCGTCTGGACGGTCTGAACCTGGGCGCGGACGATTACCTAACGAAGCCCTTCTACATCGAGGAACTCGTGGCCCGGCTGCACGCGCTGCTGCGCCGCGCCTCCGGCCAGCAAAAGGACTCGATCCAGCATGGTGAGGTCGTGGTGAACCTGCTTACCCGTGAGGTAAAATGCCGCGGAGAAGCCGTTGAACTGACCGCACGCGAGTTTGCGCTGCTGACCTTCCTGATGCGCTCGCCGGGGCGGACGTTTACCCGCACCCAGATTTGCGAGCATGTCTGGAATTATCACTTCGACCCGGGCACCAACCTGGTGGATGTCTATGTCCAGCACTTGCGCAAGAAACTGAGCGGCGAGGGGGGCGCTCCGCTCATCGAGACAGTGCGTGGCGTCGGCTATCGGATTCCAGAGGAGAAGTAACACGCGTGAACCTGAATTCCTTTCGCCTCAAGATTGCGCTGCTGTCCGGGTTAATCACCGGGCTGCTGCTGGTCGGCACGGGCGTGGTCCTATGGCGAATCTCCTACCAGTTCAACCTCAACCGTCTGGATCGTGAGATTCTCAATCTCGGCCAGGGGAATCTCGATCGCCAATACGGACCCATCCACTACCAACGCTTCGAGGGGGCACTGGCCTTTATTTTTGGACAGGACCCGCCGCGCTCGATTCTGACGCTGGTACGCGATCAACAGGATAAAGTGATCTTTGTGTCGCACCACTGGCCCACAAACCTCAGCGAGGCTAGCTTTCCCCCGCTGCGCAGCCCCCTCTTGCCGCAGAGAAGCGGTCCCTCGGAGACCTCCACAATGGGGCCACCGCAGTGGCCACCGCCACAGCAACCTCGCGGCGAACCACCTCCCCGGCGGGACGGATCGCCGCCGGAATGGGCACCGCCCCAACAGCTTTCAGGGGAGCAACCAGCCAGGCGGGAGGGGCCGCCGCTGCCGAGAAGAGTGCCGCGTTTTGAAACGCGCGTGGTGGACGGACAGTCCTGGCGCTTCGGCATCATGGGCAATCCCCACAACACCCTGGTCCTCGGTATGAACATCGAGCAATTCAACGCGGACATGGGCCGCCTCCGCCGAGCCTGCCTGCTGGGGCTTCCGGCGGTGCTGCTGCTGGCCGGGTTGAGCGCGTGGTTTCTGGCTCATCGCGCTTTGCGCCCGGTGGGCGTGCTCGCCTGCACCGCCGAGCGAGTCACCGCCCGCGGGCTCGACCAGCGCATTCCGGCGATGCCCCGCGACCAGGAGTTCAATCGCCTCATCACCGTGTTCAACGAGATGATGGACCGGCTGGAGAAAAGCTTCCAGCAGGCCACGCGATTCAGCGCCGATGCCTCGCACGAACTCAAGACCCCTTTGGCTCGTCTCCAGGTCGAATTGGAACAGGCCCTGGAAAGCGCTCCCGCCGGGTCGCCCCAACAGGAGCTTTACAGCAGTCTGCTTGAGGAAATCAGCCACCTCAAAGCGATTGTCCAAAAGCTCCTGCTCCTCTCGCTCGCTGATGCCGGCCGGCTCCAGCTCCGCGGCGGACCGGTCAACCTGACCCGCATGATCGAGAACGTCATCGAAGACTGCCAGGCACAGGCGCCGACCTTGCGTGTGGAGCACGATCTGGCAACCGATGTGCAGATCACCGCCGACGCAGACCTTTTGGAACAAGCCATGCAGAACCTGGCCAGCAATGCCGTGAAATACAACCAACCGAACGGGCGCATCTGCTTCGGGCTGGCACGACACGGGGATCGTGTCTGCGTCCGCGTTGCCAACACTGGGCCTGGCATCTCGCCCGCCGACCGCGAGCGCGTGTTCGAGAGGTTCTACCGCGCCGACCAGTCCCACAGCGGCCAGGTCGAAGGTATCGGATTGGGCCTGAGCCTTTGTCGCGAGATTCTCCGAGCGCATGGCGGTGACCTTGAATTGGGCGCAGCAGATGAACCACTGACGGTGTTCGTCGCCTGGTTGCCCGCGATGCGTGAGAGCGCAGCCGTCAATCAAAAGGGAAATGCTGGCGGGGAGGGAGGGTGAAATCCGAAACCCGAAGACCGAAAACCGAAGGAAATCCGAAGGCCGAAAGCAGTCAGATGAAGAGATTGCCCGCTAAACACGCGAAATGACGCTAAACCAAGCAGGGAAATGAACTCTCTAATTCCTCTTAGCGTCTTTTAGCGTGTTTAGCGGGTAACCCCAGGCTTTCGTGTCAATCCGTGCAATCCGTGTCTCGCGCGGTCATAGCCTTACCGATCTCATTCGGCGTGCGCCTGGAAGTGATACGTCCCGGAACCCACATCATAGACTGCTGATCCGTGTTCGAAGCGCTTCTGCTTTAGGGCAGGGTTGCTTTGAACATCCTTGCCGGATGCGGCGGGCACGCAGATTGTGGCGGTGCTATTCGCAGGCACGGACACGCTCAGCTCGAAAAGCCCGTTGGTGTTCGTCCAGTTCACGGTGACCGGGCCGCGGACAGCCTGGATGCTGGCGTTCACAAAAGAGAGCGACTTGGGGATATACGGTTTGATGAAGAAATGCTCAAACCCGGGGTGTTCCTCATCGAGTTGGATACCGGCCAGCGTGCGGTAGAACCATCCGTCAATACTCCCCAGCATGACGTGATTGTGAGAGCCGTGCAGATCCCAGAATTCCGACAGCGTGGTCCGGCCGCCTTCCAACAGATGGGCCCAACTGGGGTAGCCGGTCTGGGTGGCGAGGGTGTAAGCTGCGGAAGGCTGACCGTGCTCCGTGAGCGCCTCGATCAAATACTTGGAGCCCAGGACACCCACGTTGAAATGCCACTTCTTCCGCTCCAGATCCTGGAGGATGTTCTTGAGGACTGCCGGTTCATCCGCCGGGTCGGCCAACCCAAGGAACAGCGGGAACGCATTGCCAAACTGGGTTCCCTGCTCGTATTGCTTCTTCTGCGGGTCAAAGAACTTCCGGTTGAAGGCTGTGCGGATCTGCTGTGCCAGCGCGGCATACTTCTTTTCTTCTGCCGGCCGCCCCAGGGCTCGAGCTGCCTTCGCCACAATCCGCGCATCGTAGTAATAGAAAGCGGTGACCACCGACACGGGCTCGCCTTCCTTCCAGTTCTCCACGATTGTGCCCCAATCCCCAATCCAATATTTCGGCAGGATGTGATTGGTCGCTTGCGTGCCGAGGTAATCCACGTAACGCATCATCGCGTCGAATTGCTGCGAGAGAAACGCGCGGTCGCCGTAGTGCACATAATACTGCCAGGCCATCACGAGGTAAGCGCTGCTCCAGGTCGGGTCCGGCTCGTCTGGAATGTAGGGCCGTGGGGAGACTATCGAAATATCACCATTGGGTCCGTTTTGGTTGAGGCGCACGCCGTTGAGCCAGTGGTTGTAGAAGGCCGGCATATCAAAGTTGAACTGCGCTTCCTCCATGGAGACCATTGCGTCGCCGAACCAGCCGAGCCGCTCGTCGCGCTGCGGACAATCCATCGGGTAGCCCATCAGGTTACTGCGCTGCGACCAGACAGTGGCGCGGTGAATGCGATTCAGCAGCTCATTGCTGCACGCAAACGAACCGGTATTCGCGCAAGCCGTATGCACCACGCAGCCCAGCAGGTTCGTCAGGCCCGGCTTGCCCGGGAATCCTGTCAGCTCCACGTAGCGAAACCCATGAAACGTAAATCTCGGTTCATACATTTCCACCCCGCCGCCCTTCAACACGTAGGTGTCCGTTGCTTCGGCGTGTTCGTTGCTGGTCACATCGAGGCTGCCGTCTTCATGGACGTCTTCGGCATAGCGCAGGCGAATGCGTGTGCCCCGCGGGCCGCTCACGGACAAGCGGGACCAGCCGGCAAAGTTCTGTCCGAAATCAAAGACCTGAACGCCGGGCTTCGGCTGCTTTACTGCCAGGGGCGAAATGTGCTCAATCACCTTGATGGGCGGCATCAGGTGAGCCATCAGCCTGCCGCCCGGCGGCTCGACGACATTTGCCGGAATCCAGTTGGCATCGCTAGCTTCCGCCCGATCCCACTTAGGCAACTCCTGCATGGCGTCGTAAACCTCCCCGTCAAAGACACAAGAATAGAGGACCGGACCGGGTGCCGTCTGCCACGAACCGTCTGAAGCGATCACTTCTGTCGAGCCGTCCGCATATTCGACATGGAGTTGCGCCAGCGCACGTTTGGAGCCGAACCACTGCATTCGGTAGGGCTCCCACCATTTCGTATAGGGATTGAACCAGCCGTTCCCGAGCATGATTCCCACGGCGTTGGTGCCTGGAACCAGGCAGGCAGTCAGGTCGTAGGTGTCGTAGAGGACCCATTGGCGGTAATTGGTCTTGGCGGGTGCCAGCACGCGGTCGCCTGCGCGCCTGCCATTGCACGACGCTTCGTAATAACCCAGGCCCGTCACATAGAGCCGCGCCTGCCGCACCGGCAGACGGAGCACAAACTTCTTCCGCAATAGCGTAGAACGCCCGTCCACCTTCACCTGCTGTTTTAGCTCGGTGAGTTGGTTGGTGCTGGTGAAGAAGCCTGCGGCCGGACGAGGCTCCTTGGGTGGCCCGCTGCCGATCCATCGGCCTTGCCAATCCTCCGGCTTGAGCAGCCCCATCTCCCAGAGAGCAGGCTGGCTCCAATCCGAGCGCCGCCCCGACTCATCCCACACGCAAGCCTTCCAATAGCATCGGAGCCGGGAACTCAGGGCCGAGCCGCCGTAGAGCACATGCACGGAGTCACTCGCCTTAACTCTGCCCGAGTCCCACAGGTTGCCTTGGTCCCTGGCCAGCAATTCCGGCGTGCTGGCGACAAGGATTTGATAAGCAGACTGCCGAACCCCGCCTGAGCTCGATCCAAGGCGCCAGCCTAACTGGGGGCGCGGAGCATCAACGCCGACCGGGTCCTGCATGTACTCACAACGCAATTCGGAAACTCCCAGCGAACCGCTGGTATTCTGCTGTGCCAGCGGCAGCTCCGCATCCCCAGCCCTTGCCCCAACCGCTGCGGCAAAACCTAATGACAATGCGAGCTGAAGAACTCGCGAGAACGCGCGCCAGAGAGATCGCCAAGTATGCACGAGATAAGATTCGCCACTCCAACACCGATTGCCAAGCATATCCGCAGCGGGCAGTGCTCTAAAGCGGTGTTTCGGTGTTTCGGCGGGACGGTGTTTCGGTTGGGATGACCCTAAAACCGAAAACCGCAGGGAATCCGAATTTACTACCAGGGCAGCAGGATAAAACACTTTGGAATAGCCGCGAAGAGGCGCAGAACACGCAAAAACGAGGAGAACTGTAGTGCAAGCCACTTACTCCGTAGTAACGCAAAGGCGCAAAGATTCGCAGAGATTTCTTTTTCTCTGCGATCTTTGTGTTCTTTGCGGTTAAATCAACTGCCGAATTTAGGATTACCGCTGCATGGCGCTTCATTTCACGGCCTCCTCGACCAATTTGATTTCATCGGCATAAGGATTCACCGCAGGCCGCTATCCTGGAGAAGCGCCCAAGGGGAAGCATCTGGAATCCTTGGATTTGCCGCCCGGCGAGTTTCAGCAGCCCAATCTCCGGTCTGACCCGTTACCGGCATGCTTCCGAGAGTACCGACCTTACCGTCCCTCGTCAAGCACCGAAAACAGCACCGAAAAACATCCCCGTTCGGCTGCAGCCTAGCCATCCATTGGGATCAATCTACGTTTTGCCCCCTTTCCAGGAAAACTGGAATGCGGAAAAGAGGCGGGCGAAACGGGCGCATTCGCGAGTTCCCGGTTCGGTGTCCCGGCTTTAGCCGGTCTGGCGCGCCACCGCCCTGCCCGTTGGCTTGCCAATCCTGGCCCTCGCCGGCTAAAGCCGGGACA
>CAIWJG010000324.1 GCA_903912925.1 uncultured Verrucomicrobia subdivision 3 bacterium
AACTATGCACAAAAACTAGTTCGGAAGCCCAATGAAGACGGGGTGACGGCCCCCTGACGCTGGCCAGAGAGAACAAACGCTGCCAGCCGTCCTCATGGCCATAGCTCAACCGTCTCGATCACCCCTTTTCAGCGGACATCAGGCTAACAAAAAGCGAGGCTGGTTTGCACCAGCCTCGCTCGATTGCCCGGTTCCTCCCGGAACCGCAGCGGGAAGGGCAGGCAGTGAGCCGACCCTACGCTGCGAAAGGGTTAATAATCCATCTCGCCGCCCATGCCGCCGCCGCCGTGACCGCCCGGCATCGCGGGCTTCTTGTCCTTCTCAGGAATCTCGGTGATGAGGCATTCGGTGGTGAGGAGCAGGCCAGCGATGGACGCGGCGTTCTGCAGCGCGGTGCGGGTGACCTTCTTGGGGTCCACCACGCCGGCTTTGACGAGGTCTTCGTAGCTGTTGTCGGCCACGTTGTAACCTTCGTTGCCTTTGCGCTTCTTGACTTCTTCGACGACGACGGAACCTTCCTCGCCGGCGTTGTTCGCGAGGGCGCGGGTCGGAAACTCGACCGCCTTCTTGACGATCTCGACGCCGATGCGCTCGTCTTCGTTGTTGCCCTTGACCTTGTCAATGGCTTCAAGGCAGCGAATCAGCGCTACGCCACCGCCAGGGACGATGCCCTCTTCGACGGCTGCGCGGGTCGCATGCAGAGCGTCCTCGACGCGTGCTTTCTTCTCTTTCATCTCGGTCTCGGTTGCGGCGCCGACGTTGATGACGGCTACGCCACCGGCGAGCTTCGCCAGGCGTTCCTGCAGTTTTTCGCGGTCGTAGTCCGAGGTGGTTTCCTCGATCTGACGGCGGATCTGGTTGACGCGGCCCTGGATGTCAGAGCTCTTGCCACCGCCTTCGACGATGGTGGTGTTTTCCTTGTCCACGACGATGCTCTTGGCGCGGCCGAGGTCGCTGAGTTCAACGCCTTCGAGCTTGAGGCCGAGGTCTTCGCTGATGAACTTGGCGCCGGTGAGGATGGCGATATCTTCGCACATGGCTTTGCGGCGATCACCGAAGCCCGGGGCTTTGACGGCGACGATGTTGAGCGTGCCGCGCAGCTTGTTGACCACGAGGGTGGCCAGCGCTTCGCCTTCGAGGTCTTCAGCGATGATCAACATCGGCTTGCCGACCTTGGCGACCTTTTCGAGCAGCGGGAGCATGTCCTTGAGGCTGCTGATCTTCTTTTCGTAGAGGAGAATGTAGGCGTCCTCCATCTTGGCTTCCATCGTCTCGGCGTTGGTGACGAAATAGGGCGAGAGATAGCCCTTGTCGAACTGCATGCCTTCGACGACTTCGAGGGTGGTCTCAATGGACTTGGCTTCCTCGACCGTGATGGTGCCGTCTTTGCCGACCTTGTCCATCGCATCGGCGATGATTTCGCCGATGGTGGTGTCCCAGTTGGCGGAGACCGTGGCGACCTGCTTGATTTCCTCTTTGTCCTTCACCTTCTTGGCGATCTTGTCGAGGTGCGCGACGGCGGCCTCAACGGCCTTGGCGATTCCGCGCTGAATGCCGATGGGATTCCCGCCGGCGGTGACGTACTTCAGGCCTTCGCGATAAATCGCCTCGGCCAGCACGGTCGCGGTGGTCGTTCCATCACCTGCAGCGTCGCTGGTCTTGCTGGCGACTTCGCGGACCATCTGGGCGCCCATGTTTTCATAAGGACACTCCAGTTCGATTTCCTTGGCGACAGTAACGCCGTCCTTGGTCACGGTGGGGGAGCCGAATTTCTTGTCCAGCACCACGTTACGGCCTTTGGGGCCGAGCGTGGCGGTGACGGCACGGGAGAGTTTGGCCACCCCGCGCAGGATGGCCTGCCGGGCGGCTTCGTCGAAGAGTAATTGTTTTGCTGCCATAATTTAGTAGATAGTCAATTGTTGATAGTTGAGGGTCTCGGTTATTGGAGGATGGCCAACAGGTCGTCCGAGCCGAGGAGCTTGTACTCCTTGCCGTCGAGCTTGATTTCGGTGCCGCCGTATTTGCTGACGAGCACGCGGTCGCCCACCTTGACTTCGAACGCAACTGTCTTGCCTTCGTCGTCGGTTTTGCCCGTGCCCAGCACGCGCCCGATGCCTTCTTGCGGTTTTTCTTTGGCGGTATCGGGGATAATGATTCCGCCCTTTTTGACTTCCTTCTCTTCGACCGGTTCAACTAGAACGCGATCGCCGAGGGGTTTTACATTTAATGCCATAGTTTGTGTTTTTTTCTTTTGGTTTATGATTATGCGTTGAATCAAAATCCCGCCGCACGTGCTGCGGGAAAATCTGCTCTACTTCTTGTCGTCCACCACTTCGGCGTCGATGATCGGGCCTTCGTCCTTGCCCTTCTTGTCGTCGGCCTTGGGTTCGGCACCGGCCTCCGGACCGGGCTGGCCCTGGGGCTTGCTGGCGCGGGCCTTTTCGGCGGCGGCCTTGTAGAGCTCGGCCGAAACAGCCTGCCAGGATTCGTTGAGCTTCTCGCTCGCCGTGCGGATGACCGCGGCATCGCCGCCTTTGATGGCCTCTTTCACTTCCGTGATGGCCGCTTCGATCTTGCTCTTGTCGTCGCCGGAGATCTTGTCCGCATTGTCTTTGAGCATCTTCTCGGAGCGATAGACGGCGTTGTCCGCCTCGTTACGCTGCTCGATTTCATCGCGGCGCTTCTTGTCGTCTTCGGCGTTGGCCTCGGCGTCCTTACGCATCTTCTCGATTTCGTCCTTGGTGAGGCCGCTGCTGGCAGTGATCGTAATCTTCTGTTCCTTGCCCGTGCCCAGGTCCTTGGCGCTGACGTGCAGGATGCCGTTGGCATCGATATCAAAGGTCACTTCAACCTGCGGCACGCCGCGCGGCGCGGGGGGGATGTCCGTCAGGTGGAACTTGCCAATAGTCTTGTTGTCACGCGTCAGTTGGCGTTCGCCCTGGAGGACGTGAATCTCGACGCCCGGCTGATTATCGGAGGCGGTGGAGAATATCTCCGACTTGCGGGTGGGGATCGTCGTGTTGCGCTCGATGAGCTTGGTGAACACGCCACCGAGCGTCTCGATGCCGAGTGAGAGGGGGGTTACGTCCAACAGCAGGACGTCTTTGACTTCGCCCTTGAGCACGCCGGCCTGAATGGCGGCGCCTACAGCGACCACCTCGTCCGGGTTGACGCCCTGATGCGGGGTCTTGTTTACCAGTTTGTGAGCGGTTTCCACCACTTTGGGCATGCGGGTCATGCCGCCAACGAGCACCAGCTCGTCGATCTTTTCCAGGGCGATGCCCGCGTCCCGCAGGCAGTTCTTCACCGGGCCGATGGTGCGCTCGAACAGATCGTCGCAGAGCTGCTCCATCCTGGCGCGGGTCAGCTTCATGCTGATGTGCTTAGGCCCGCTGGCGTCGGCGGTAATGAACGGCAGGTTGATTTCATAGACCTGCGAGCTGGAGAGCGCGATCTTGGCCTTCTCGGATTCCTCCTTGATGCGCTGGAGGGCGTCGGCCTGTTTGCGCAGGTCCATGGCGTACTCCTTCTTAAACTCGTCCAGAATCGAATCCATGATGCGGTTGTCCCAATCGTCGCCGCCCAGATGGGTGTCGCCGTTGGTGGCCTTGACCTCGAAGACGCCGTCGCCGATTTCCAGCACCGAAATGTCGAACGTGCCGCCGCCCAGGTCGTAAACCGCGATTTCCTCGTCCTTCTTCTTGTCCAAGCCGTAAGCGAGCGACGCCGCGGTCGGCTCGTTGATGATGCGCAGCACTTCCAAGCCGGCAATCCGCCCGGCATCCTTGGTGGCCTGGCGCTGGGAATCATTGAAGTAGGCGGGAACGGTAATCACCGCCTGAGTGATCTTCTCACCCAGCCGCATCTCGGCATCGGTCTTGAGCTTGCCGAGGACCATGGCGGAAATCTCCGCCGGGGTGTATTGCTTGACCTTGCCGTCAATCTCGATCTCGACGGCCGCATCACCGTTTGGGGCGGCGACGACTTTGTAGGGGACGCGCTTGCGTTCCTCTTCCACCTCGGTGAATTTGCGCCCCATGAACCGTTTGATGGAATAGACGGTATTCTTCGAGTTGGTGACCGCCTGGCGTTTGGCGGCATCGCCAACCAACCGCTCACCGGTCTTGGTAAACGCTACGACGGACGGGGTGACCCGGCGTCCTTCTGAATTCTCGAGCACGGTGGGCTCCCCGCCCTCCATGACTGCCATGCATGAGTTCGTGGTGCCCAAATCAATACCAATTACTTTAGCCATAATAAGCTCCTGGATACAAAAATACAGGGAGCTTAAAGCACGGGCGGTGCCAGCCCATAGGAATATGTGTAAGTGGTGTATTATTAGATCATTACGAATATACAGCCCCATCGGAACCACCCAAGGCAACTGTGCCATATGGGCCATCTTGTCTCACTTCATGGCTCAATGGCACACCTTGGATGGCACACCAGGCCCTCGCAAATTACTTGGAGGCTACTCGGGAGCAGTCGCTAACCCGGATATTTCAGTGCGCCGTGAACACGGAACAGGACTCCCGTGGGGGAGAGAACCCCACCCGGCAACTTTCGCTCCGCCGGAAGCAGTTGGGACGCGGGCCGCTGGCAACGGCGGCAGGCGAAGCTCCCGATGTCAAAGGCTCGT
>CAIWJG010000325.1 GCA_903912925.1 uncultured Verrucomicrobia subdivision 3 bacterium
ACCCGCCTGAATAGACTTAATCATGAATGTGTTTGGGCGCGGTGGATTTTGGGCGCTGGCGGTGAAAGTGAGCAATCCCAACGCGGCGGTTGCCAGAAGAAGTGTGATTGTTTTCATACGTTTTGTTAATTCGCATTCCCGTTAAACGGATAATACGCCATCAGACCATTGGTAAGAAAGGATTGAGCCTGGACCTGAACGGGCAGACCCAAGGTCATGGCGAGAATTCCCAGTAATGCTTCTGTTGTTTTCATAGAACTGTTTATTGATTGTGCCAGTAAACCAAAATGAGCACATGGGACCGTTCACGGCACATATTGCAGGCGGAAAAAGCCGGCAGCATTCGTGACGAGAAGGTATTGCGAGTTCGTCACGCCCGTCGGGTTGAACAATCCGCCATTCCAATTCCCCCACGCTCCGCCGATGGCGGGCTTGAATTGAATCTGGTAATTGTCATACGGAGCCAGGTTTGCGGCATCCACCCGCATCACCGGCAGCACCTTTGGCGACACGACAGCGTCAGGCGGTTGGGCGATCTCAATCGTCGGCGTATTGGTGTAGCCGATGCCAGCACTGGTAATGGTGATGCTGGTCACCGCGCCACCTGAGATGTTCGCCACTGCGGTGGCATTACTGCCCCCACCGCCAACGATGGCGATTGCCGGACTTGTGACGTAACCGGAGCCGCCACTGGTTACCACCGCATTGACGACAAACCCATAGTACACCTCTGCTGTGGCGAATGCCTGGGCGGACACCGGGCTGAGCGCCAGCCGGTAATCCCCGCTGCTCGCCACACCGGCGACAATCTGCGTGTGAGTCGTACTTGTAGCCGTGAAGCTGACTGGCTGGTTTGACCAATACCATGCCACTGACTGCTGCAATTGATAAACGCCGCCAACGGTTAGATTGGAAAAGGAAAGGAACGACATGGGCGCAATGCCTAAAACCGGACTGGGAATGAACGGCGGTTCAATGACAACCACCGGCGCGTTGGTGTAGCCGTAACCCGCATTGAGAACATTGATGGCCGTGACCACCCCGTTGCTGACCACTGCGACTGCCTGTGCCCCGCTGCCGCCACCGCCGATGAACCGAACCAGCGGTGTATTGGTGTAGCCGTAGCCGCCGTCAGTGATGCTCACGCTAACCACAAAGCCGCTGACCAAAGCTGCGGTGCCGGCGGCGGCGCGAGGCGGCAGCGGCCCGACATTGATTAAAGAGCTGGCGTCATAAATATATAGAGCCCCGCTCCCGTCGCGGTCCCAGCTACCTGAAGAACCAACAATGATTCGTGATCCATCCCAAGCAATGGGATCCCCAAAGTATTCGCCACTGCCTATGGCTGGTGCCGAAGGCTGGAGTTTCTTGAGCAACGTGGGTGAACCGATTGGGGGAATGTCGTAAATGTAAACGCACCCTTGGGCGTTGGAAATACCGGGCACGGTCGGGCTGCCGACAAGCAGGGTGTTGTTCTTCAAGCACACGGACTCACCGAAATTACCCCCGTTGTACGAATCCGTCGGAGTTAGGGTGGCGATCAGGGAACTGCTGCCTGCGGCAATCCGCCACACCCTGACCCGCCCACACTGATTTGTTCCTATGGAATACCGGGACTCCCCAACCGCCACCAGATCACCGTCGCATACTGTGCTTCGCCCCGCCCATGCTACATAGTTTGGTGCCGGGATGATGACATTGGTGGTTACGCCGCTGAAACCATTCGCATCCCGATCGAGATCAAAGACAAGAACCTGGCAATCGTTGCTGTTCGCTCGGGAGTACCACACAACCGCACACCGGTTGCTCGAAAGAGCAACTCCTTGGACATCGCGGTCTGTGTCTGGTGCCATGAACGAAAACACTGACGTCCGATTGCCAGCGCTATCCACCCGGTAGAAAAACGCGCCAGCTCTGCTGCCAAACTCTGGATTGCTTCCCTGCGAGACAACGAGAGCATCTGAGAATAGACGACCGCATAGCCCAAAATATCCCGCCCACTGGTTTGGCAGTTCCGTCCACTCACTCACCAAGTTTGGACCCATGCCGATGTTATTGTAGAGGTAGGCTGTTCCATCATGTGCGCCAGCGCGCCATGTTGTCTCAGAGCCTGCATACAAGACATCTCCAACCATTCCTAAAGACCAGCCGAAACGAGCATGTTCAGCCCAGTCCGGGGAAGCGACGGTGTTTAGCCTCGTAATCGAATTGGAGCGCACCGAAAAAAGGTGGATCACGCCGTAATCAAGTGGTTGCTGGAGAGCAATCAAATCGCCTGAAATTGCCGCACTGGCCCCAAACCTCGATGAACTCAAGCCAAAACTCCTTGGATCTATAACCATCGTTGGGGACTGGGCTTTGGCCAATGTTCCCGGAAGAATCGAATTCAGACAAGTTAACCCTGCTACTACTAAAGTTCCGATCAGTTTCATTTGCTGTTCCTTGGGTTGCTTAACGCAACACCGTTACGGAAACAAAAGGGCGCGAACTTGTCGCACCCTTCGTCGAGGCACCTCGAAGCGCCCTTGTGATGAATGCTCCAAGCCGCGCCGATTGGCGCGCGCTTGGGCTGGATCATCACAGGGAAAATTCGAGGTTTTCGACGAAGACCGTAGCCGTGCTTGCTAAAATTATTGGTCAGTTCCTGGTTGCTTTTCTTAATACCTTTTTGTGTTGCTCTTTACTGAGCATGGGATTTCTACTGCACCCCAGCTTCCGTGGCAATTACATTTGTCCAGTATATTTTTGCGGATGCGCATCGCACATTTTCCCATCGTTGTTGGCACGCAAGGGGGTTAATGAGATTGTATAGTGTGTTCGACGGCTCAACGGGCGCGATGGTAAAAGAATCTGGACCTGATTCCAGGCTGACCACGACTGGCTTGCAGTCCTCACTGTCCTGGCGATGTGCTGGCGCAGCCTGCTCCTTATACGCATCTTTCACACGCGGCGAGGTAACTGCGATGAGGCAAAAAGCTCCTTTTGGAGCGCCATGTTTATAGCCACAGATGCCGCCGGGTCCGCCAAGCTCCAGCGGAGCGGCATGGTATCGCGCTGGCGGCCCCACTGCTGGAGGGCTGTGGGGTGAAGAATGCCATTCAGTGCCGCTCCTAACGGAGCTTGGCCGAGCCTCCAGGGTGGGCGTTACTATAAACATGGCGCTCCTGACGGAGCTGAGCCCATCTCCGCCGCTGAAGATTCGTATAGGGTGCAGGGCGCAGCGCCGAGGCCATATCGGCACCGCCCTCGCGGTAAACGGCCTCGACCGCAGGCGGGCTGATGTGTACGACGTGCAAGAACAAAGGGGCATTTTGGCGGTGCCGCTCGCAAGCGGCTCGAAGGCGCGCGGCGTCGAACTCTTCCGGAGTCAGCTCAGAGCTAAGTATTTGCTGCACCTTGTGGATCAGGATCTGGCGCGGCCTGCGCGCAAGTCGAAGCGACGGTTTGCCAGTCTGCATTTGCTGGGACAGTTCCGTTCGCGCGGCAGCTCGAATGCCCAGGTTCGCGCCGCTCTACGCGCCCAAGGTGAAAAAGATCGCTGATACCGGGTTGATCATCGCTGCGCTCGGCGGGCGGGATACCCATCATCCTAAATTCGGCAGTTGATTTAACCGCAAAGAACGCAAAGATCGCAAAGAAAGATAGTTATGAATGGATTGCGCCGGTCTTCCATTCACCCGGCAGGCGAGTCACTCCTTTGGCTCGGAATCATCACAAGTTCCTTTCTATGTGCTCTTTGCGTTCTTTGCGGTTGATCGCAAGCTGGCGCTGGTCAAAAAGTACCGGGACCAGGAAATAGACTTGGCCGACGCCTGCGTGGTCAGAATGAGTGAGCTGCACGATGATTCGGTGGTCTATACTGTGGACCGGAAGGACTTCATTGTTTATCGTCGGCATGGGCGGCAGCCGGTGCGCTGCCTATTTCCAGACTGAATTGGACTGGCCGCAGGCCGGTTCAGGTCAGGCTCCCCACAGGGCTGCTCTAAAGTCGGCCCGGGCCAATCCAAACCCGAGGTCCGAATTGATAGCCACCCCGGCGGAGCAGCAGCCAATCGAATCAGGCCATTCTCGGAATTCGGATTTCGGCCTTCTTTCGGGTTTCGGCCTTCGGTCTTCGGATTTCAGGCATGCAGAACATGATCTTCCCTCAACTGGCCGGACTTTAGAGCAGCCCTGGGCTCCCCAACTGCCAGCAGGTTCTTGTTGAAAAGCACCGGCGTTTGCGCGAGTTTAGCTCAAGTCACTTGCCGCGTACTGCTTGATATGAGACGAACTGCCAGCCCCGAGCGCCTATGTCGCCGCTGCCCGTTCCGCGCGCCTTCCGGACGATGTCTTGACCGCACCATCAAGAGCGGGCGCTGTGGCGACTGGATCTGGTTTGTGCGCCACGGCAAACAGATTCGCCGGCTTTACGTCCGTCCCCGCGACCCGCGCGCACCCGCGCAACTACGCTCCCGAGCCCAGCTCAGTGCCGCCTCCAGAAAGTACTGCTATTCCCTGACCGAGAAACAGCAGGATACCTGCATCGCCGCTGGGGCCAAACGGCGGAGCCGTCCTCGCTTGCGCCAGTCCGGTCCGCTCACCGG
This sequence comes from uncultured Verrucomicrobia subdivision 3 bacterium, assembly GCA_903912925.1. Taxonomy (GTDB): domain Bacteria; phylum Verrucomicrobiota; class Verrucomicrobiia; order Limisphaerales; family UBA8199; genus PALSA-1440. Next base: position 4,587 of record CAIWJG010000325.1, read on the forward strand.
GCAGCAGTACTCGATTCACAGGCAATACACGCTACAGAAAGCACATGGTAACGGAATAAAGACAGCAGTTGCACCACAAGTGCCTCAACCGCAGAAGCTTAACCCCACTACATGGGAGCCTCGCCGTGGCTCCTCCAGGGTGGCACCAGACCCCCGCCGTCCGGGCACGGGACGCGCGAGATGGATGCGACGGGGGAATTCGCTCAGGTCAAGCTTCCCAGCCGTACCAGGCGCAGCACGGGCTCCGCGCCTGCGCGGGATCAGGCGGGGTTCAAGCCGTAGCCCAAGCCGCCAAGTCAGAAATGCCCCAGGATTTCCGCGCGGTCCAGTTTCGTCAGGTCCACTGGAATGTTCTTCTCGATCTTCGCGCGCGCCAGCGGTTCCAGCTCCTCCAGCAACTGGTGGTTGATCTCGCGGCTGGCGGCCAGCAGGCACCGTTCGACCTCTTTGCTTCCCAATAGCCTATTGAGCCGCTGCGCAAGCTGGCGCACCAGCCGCTTGCGCGATTCAAGTTCGATGTTATGACGCTCCCCATCCGACATCGCCCCCGTCGTGTGCTGCGCTCCCGTGCGGCGCGGAAAACGGCCGGATAGATCCGACACCTTGTCCCCCAGCTTCCCGTGGGCCTCGGCGTTGTTGAATTCCTCGACCAGCTCAAGGCGCAGCGACTTATTCGGATGATTGTTTTCGAGTCGGTAGGCTTTGAGACATGCAAGGTCGGTAACCACTACCAAAGTATTCTTCATAATCTTCTTTCGGCACTAAACCTAACAGGCCAGCCGTGCGGCATGACCCGTCCCGATCGTTAATCTAGCACAAGTTGACCCAGCGCACCTGGGAAATCCAGGCAGACCGCAACGGGCCAGTCACCGCTGTCCTGCAGTGAAGCAACCCCGCCATCACTGACCGAATACGGCAGGCCCCATATCCGCCAGGGGCGCTCTAAAGTCGGTTGGGATCAACCTAAAACCGAAATCCGAAATCCGAAGCCCGAAAACCGAAAAGGTCCAGCCGC
>CAIWJG010000326.1 GCA_903912925.1 uncultured Verrucomicrobia subdivision 3 bacterium
GCGACGATGAAAAACGCCATCCTCCAGACCACCGCCTTGGCCCATCACAACCACGCGGCCGCCCTCGCCTCGTTGCTAACTTGGAATTTCCAACTGTTCCCCACAACGCAAGTAATACACTAACCCGCGTGTAGTATACTTTGGTAACAGCCCCTCCGTTTTCTGAGATTTCTTCCTTCTGCCTTCGCTTCCCAAACCACCCCCGGCAGCGGCGCATAGGTGTAGCCGCCGGCGGATGGGCTCAGGGCTCGCGCCTTTCTATGATCGCCACCCCGGCCCGAGGGCGTCATCAGGTGCGCGCGCAGATGCGCGGCAAAGGCCTGCAAGACTGGAGGCGGCCCGCCCTGAGCCTCCACGGCCTCGGCCAGATGGCTGTGGAAGCGCCGGATACCCGCAGCCCATGTGAGCAAAGGGGACATAAAGGGGACAAAGGGGACACGCGGCAGCAGGCAGGCCAGAGAGGGCGCGGGTGCTGCGGGCAAAGGAAATGACTCAGAAATAACTCAAATGACTCAGGCGAACCAGAACTCCGGGGTTGGGGGCAGAAAGGCTAAGACCGTTCGGTATGCCCCAGGTCGAACGCTTGGCGTAATCGGCCATAAATCGGCCAAATCGGCCATCTGCCGAAACGGGACAAAAACAGGACAAACGGAACACGCCGCCGAAATCTGCTGGCAGCCGGCGCCTCCCAAAAGGGCCGAAAAGGAAATAACTCGCAAACACCCCAAATGCCTCATGCCTGCCCCAGGTCGCCAGTGCCCTTTGCCAGTATTTCGTGGTTTGAAACGCCGTTTTAGGATGAATGGCATTTTGCATCCCTCCCGTTCCCAGCGAGCAGCTCTCAAATCCCGAGCCCGAAACACCGAAACACCGTCCCACCGAAACACCGCCCCCAGCGCCCCTGTGCCATGCCGCTCCGCTGGAGCTTGGCGGACCCGGTGGCATCTGTGGCTATAAGCATGGCGCTCCAAAAGGAGCTTTTTGCCTCGTCGCAGTTACGCGCCCCCCCCGCGCACCTCACGGGGCGGTTCATCCTTCAGAACCAGGCTGGAGGGTTCGGCCCGGGTGAGCTTCTTGTCCGCGCTCCGCGCCGCGGAATCTTGTGCCAGGATGGTGCTCAGCCCGTAAAGCACATCCGGGCAGAGGTCGAGCGGGGCGGGTTGGTCAGGCCCCTCGCTCGTGATCTCGCGGGCCAGACCGTCCCAGCAGACGGTTCGCGATTGCGGGTCGAGGCGCGCGCGGCAGAAGGTCGCTGGATCCAGCAGGTTTTGGTAGGCGCTCTGGGGCGTGCCCGCCTTGGCCCGCAAGAACGATTCCAGGTCCACAGCGCGGACTTCGCCAGTGTTGAACCGCAGCGTCAGCCGGTAGGGGCGCACGGCGACCAGTTTTTCGACAAAGTGCATCATGAGGTAATCTAGCTCAGCGGTTCGATTTTGCGATATCGCGGTGTGTCTAATTGGAGCCCTGTGAAGTTTTCCAAGAGCTCCTGGCGGTGGACTTCGGTCCAGTCCTGCACCAGCCGGAGAGCCCGTCGGGGCAGGCTGCCTTCCAGAATTTCAGCCGTGTGGATGTCAATTTGGGCCATTTGCCCGCCATAATCAGCGTGAAAATGGGGCGGGGGATGGTCTTGGGCGTGCATCCGGATGATGATCCCATAGAAGCGGGAAATCTCAGGCATAGGCCACCCCGAATCTCAGGGCACATCGCGTTCTTCTCGGCCTTGGAGCCATCGTGCCCCCGAGCTTGCAGATTGTACGGTGAGAGTCAAACACTGAATCAATGAAAACAGGCTGACAGGCTGACCCTCTAGCGGCTCACATGTCATTATTGCAAACTGGGTCAGGCACAGAACTCGATCCCGCCTGAGCAGGCGGCCTACAGCAGGCGACAAACCGGAGGCTGGTCCGCAGAGTCTGGAGGGTGTTTTCGGTTAGCAGGGAGTTGGTCAGCTTTGGCCCATCGGCTACACGCCCATGAGATGCAGCCCTGCGCACGCCGCGCCGGTTGTAGAAAGC
>CAIWJG010000327.1 GCA_903912925.1 uncultured Verrucomicrobia subdivision 3 bacterium
AAACCCGTAGTCCGAGTCTTCCTCTCATTAACACCAAACTTCAGTTGGGTGAACCACGCCCCCGCTGCGGTCCAACCGTTTCAACGGTTTCCCCTGACTTTTGCCCATAATAAGAATTGCTGGAGTAAAGGGGGCGGGTCACGCCGGGCGAGTTGCTGGCTGACGCTGACCTCATTCACTGCACGGTGGGCGATTCCGAGAAGGATGAGGAGGAGGAGGCGATCCGCAAGACACTTCGTCTGTCCGTGCAGCCTCAAGACAAGCACACGGAGCAGATGCGGTCGGCCGCCTTGTCTCTCACCGGTATGGAGAGGGAGCCTGCCATGCGCATTTGGCGCCTCGACAAAGGCCCGCTGTGGCGTAAGCTTTCTTGCATGAGTGGCGCTTTGCAGTACCTCACTGACCAGACTGGCAAGAAGACTGCCGTCGTGCTCCCGATCAGTGACTACGAGAAGTTGCTGGAGGATTTGGATGACTTGGCAACCCTCGCCGAGCGGCGAGAGGAACCGACGATGCTGCACGAGCAATTCAAAGCCGACCTGAAGCGGGATGGCATCCTTTCTAGCTGTAGTGGCTGACCGCTTTCGATGAACACCACATATAGTGCTTTCTGGAGCGTCTTTGGCGTTGCGTGCCTCAGAATGCAACGGTTGGCCTCGTCGATGGGCTTCGGACAACGGCGCGATTGGCGCCGAAGAAGAACCTGCGAAAGGCAAAAGCAGAAAGCTGAAAGCTGAAATGGGACCTGGGGGACACGCTGAAATGCTGACAGGCTGATATGCTGAAAATGCCCGGATGTGCCCGAATAACGGCGGCTTTGTAATTGGTTCTTTCCCCAGGCTGGCGGCGGGCTTATGTTGTTGCGGTCGGAGTTCCGCTCCCAGGCAGCCGGATTCGCCGGGTGGCCACTGGAGGACGGACGTCAAACCGCACTTCATACTGTAATTATGCAAACTTTGCCAACGGTGCTATTGCGACCCGGAGAAGCCGACCGGGTCCTGGCCGGCCATCCGTGGATCTATCACGGCTCGGTGCTCCGGCTGACGCAGCCCGCAGCCGACGGCGAGCTGGTCCAGGTCAAGGACCATCGCCAGCGTTTCCTGGGCACCGGCTTCTACAATTCCAAGTCGAAGATCAACGTCCGGGTGCTGTCACCCGAGAGGATTGAGCCCAACCAGGCTTTCTTCGAAGAGCGCATTCGGGCGGCGCTGGCGGTGCGGCAGAAACACCTGCCGGACGCCACCTCCTTCCGGGTCGTCAACGCCGAGAGCGATTTCCTCAGCGGCCTGATCGTGGACAAGTATGAAGACGTGCTGGTGGTGCAGACCTCCTCGCTGGGCATGGATCAGCGGAAGGCGGTGATCCTGGCGGCACTGCAGGCGATCTTCGCCCCGCGCGCCATTGTCGAGCGAAACGAGGCGGCCTCGCGCAAATTCGAGGGGCTGGCGGACGCGAATGGCGTCCTGGCGGGAACGCTCGAAGGACTGGTGCCGATCAAGCTGAACGGCCTGCGCTTCGAGGTGGATGTGATCGGCGGCCACAAGACGGGCTTGTATCTCGACCAGCAGGTGAACTACCGGCGAGTCGCCGAAATGGCCAAGGGCGCGCAGGTGCTGGATTGCTTCAGCTTCCTCGGCGGATTCGGCCTGCACGCGCTCCGGGCGGGGGCCGCGCACGCGCATTTGATCGACCAGAGTGCTGACGCCGTGGCCGCTGCCGGGCGCAACGCCGCCGCCAATGACCTGGCGGACCGCTGCTCCGCCGAGGCGGTCAACGTGTTCGACTGGCTCAAGGCGCAGACGGCGACGCAGCCCCACGAGAAACTGTTGCCCCGCTGGGATTTGATTGTGCTGGACCCGCCGTCCTTCACGCGCAACCGGGCCTCAGTGCCCGACGCCTTGCGCGGTTACAAGGAGATTCACCTGCGCGCGCTTAAGCTGCTCAAAAACGGGGGAACGCTCGCCACTTTCTGCTGCTCTCATCATGTGGACGCCGGACTATTTCAGGACACAGTACTATCGGCGGCATTCGATGCCAGACGCATCCTGCGGCGCGTGGCGACATTCTCACAGGGGCCCGATCACCCGATCATTCCGATGATTCCGGAGACGGAATATCTGAAGGGCTTTGCCTTCGAGGTGGTGCGGTAGCGCGGCGGGCGTGGAGGCAAAGATCGGAAATAATGATCGAACTCACGTTCGATGCTACCGGAAGAGGGAGTGATCTGGACATGAAGTGCCGACGCTTTGGCCGCACCGGTTTAGCAATGCCGGTCTTGTCCTGCGGCGGGATGCGGTACCAGTTCAAGTGGCAGGACGTGCCGCCGAATGAGGTCCCGCGAGAGAACCAGGAGAACGTCGAGGCCACGATCCACCGCGCCCTCGAACTGGGCATCAACCATATCGAGACCGCGCGGGGCTACGGGACCTCGGAGATGCAGTTGGGCCGCATCCTCCCGACCCTGCCCCGCGAGAAGATTATCGTCCAGACCAAGGTCAACCCCAAAGCCTCGGCGAAGGAGTTCCGGCGCACGTTTGAAACTTCGCTGCAATACCTGCGGCTGGATCATGTGGACTTGCTGGCGCTGCACGGCATCAACAACCGCGAGCTTCTGCATCAGGCGCTCCGGAAGGACGGTTGCGTGGCCGCGGCGCGCAAGCTGCAGAAAGAAGGCCGCGCCCGCTTTATCGGCTTCTCCACCCACGCGACGACCGACATCATCCTCGAAGCGATCCAGAGCGGGGAGTTCGACTACGTGAACCTGCACTGGTATTTCGTCAACGACCTGAACTGGGCGGCAGTCGAGGCCGCACAGGCGCGGGACATGGGGGTGTTCATCATCAGCCCGAACGACAAAGGGGGCAAGCTCTACCAGCCACCGCCGAAACTGGTGGAGTTGTGCGCGCCGCTGTCGCCGATGCAATTCAACGACCTTTATTGTCTGGCGCGTCCGCAGGTCCACACGTTGAGTTGCGGCGCTGCACGGCCGGGGGATTTCGACGAGCACGTGGGCGCGCTCGCTCACTACGACCGGATCGCGGAGACCCTCGAGCCGATTGAGCGCCGGGTGCGGCAGGAGATGGAACGAGTGCTCGGCGCGGAGTGGTGCGCGCAATGGTTCACGGGGCTGCCACAATACGTGGACGTGCCCGGCCAGGTGAACGTCCTGGAGATTCTGCGCTTGTGGACTTACGCGAAGTCGCTGGATCTCGTGGCGTGGGCGAAGATGCGCTACAACCTGCTAGGCCAGGCCGAACATTGGTTTCCCGGGCAGAACGCCGCGGAGGTCGCGAAGCTGAAGCTGGACAAATGCCTGGCTGGCAACCCCTTCGCCGATCGCATTCCGGCTATTCTGCAAGAGGCGCACGAGCTGCTTTTCGAGCAAGCGGCGCAAAGGCTGAGCCAGGGTTGAGTGGAAATGCAGAATGCAGAATGTAGAATGCAGAATGAAAACAGCCGGCTGGACGGGAGCCATTCCCCTTTCTTCATTCTTCATTCTTCATTCTTCCTTCTGCATTCACTTCTTATCCTTCTTCTTGTCGTCCTTCGTATCGGCCGCTTTATCTCCAGACTTGAGGGCATCGACGGGCGCGCCGGCGTTAAGCTGGGAGAGGACCGTCTCGGTGAGGTCGTTTTCGTTGTTGGAGTACAGAACGACCGGGGTGTTGTTGGCGCTTTCGGATGCGGTGTCAACGACGAGCGCATAAGCCCCAGCTTTCGCCTTGCCATTAACCGTGGTGCGTATTTCGTCAAGGATGCTGTCACGCATACGCTTCTTCTGCTCGTCGAGGGTGGTTCTGGCCGAGCGTTCATACTGGGTAATGGAATCCTCGGAGTCTTTGAGTTGCTTGAACTTGTCCTCGGCTGACTTCTTGCGCTTCTCGCGTTCTTCGAGTGAGAGGGTTTGGTTGTTGGCCTCGCTGAGCAGGGTTGAGTACTCCTCTTTGGCCTTCTTCCATTCGTCGAGCATGTTCTTGTGCTCCTTCTCGATGTCGGCCGCCCGATCCTTCAGGGCAGCGTCGGCCTGTTTTGTCTTCCAGTAGTTGTCGAACAGCTTACGCAGATCAACGGTGGCAATACGACTCTGGCCCCAAGCGGAGCCGGTCATCAGGAAAACCAGCAGCAGCGCCAGAACAATGTTACGTAAAGGACTCTTCATTAGGAAACAGGCTAATCAGAATTCCCCTTGGCCGCCAGTCCAAAACTGCGGGCGGCGCGGGGCGCTTTTACCAAGGAACAGACAGCCGAGAGCCCCGCGCGTTCAACTTTGGTCAGTTCGGACTAGAACGGACGCTCCCAACCCACGCCGAACTGGAACTTGCCGGAGGAACTGTTGTATTGGTCATGGCGGATGGGGATGCCGTAGTCGAGCCGCAGAGGCCCGATGGGCAGATTGAGGCGCAGGCCAATACCCCAGTTGTCGCTGTAGTTGCTGAAGTTCAGATTAAACGGATTGGAGCCCACGCTGCCGATATCGTAGAACAAGGCGAAACGCACTCCAACGCCGCGCTCCTGCTCATAGATGGGGATGCTGTATTCGGCGGTGCCGAACCAGTAGGTATCGCCACCGATAGGTTCGTTGTCGGGTATGTTCGGCACCTGCCGCGGGCTGATGTAGTGGAACTTGAAGCCGCGCAGCGAATAAAGGCCGCCCAAATAATAACGCTCGAAGAAGGGGACATCCGGCGATTGGCCGAACGAGTTAACCACGCCCGCGCGAGCGCCCAGTTCCAAAACGTGTCCGGGGAAGAACCCGCGGAAATAGTGCGCGCTGTGGAGTTCCACCCGGTAATAGCTGTAGGCTCCGCCGAGCGGGCCTCCCGTGAGCTGAGCGACCAACTCGGTGCGTTGCCCTTTGTTGGGCAACTGCACGCTGTTGCGGGTGTCGTAAGCCAGTAACGTCCCCACGGTGGACAGCGTATGGTGCCCAACCGCGTCCTGGATATCGGTTGGCACGTTGCCCGGAGGGTTGTTGGCGCCACTGGCCAGGTCAATACCCACATTTTCCAGCGTATAGGTAAGGCCACCCCGCAGGAAATCACTTCCCAAAGCCCGCTCAATGCCGACTTTAGCTCCCAAGCGAGTTTCGTTGTAGATGTCATTGGGGCTTAGGAAGTCAAACTCGTGATAAAATAGATCGATGCTGGCCTGCAGTTTGCGACCCAGGAGCCAGGGCTCGATGAACGTCAGCTCATAATCCTGGCGCTGCGTGCCGACGGTCGCCCTCAACCGGAGCTTCTGGCCACCACCCCGGAACCAGGGCGCCTGAAAGTTGCCTTCATTGTACTCCGCGATGCCGACCAGCGAATCCACGGAGCTGAAGCCCGCGCCCAACGAAATGTGGCCCGTGGTCTTCTCATCCACGTCCACAATGAGGTTCTTCTGAGTCGGCACTTCCGTGGGCTCTGGCCGGGTTTCTACAGTGGCGAAATAACCCAACCCCTCGAGCCGTTGTTTGCTGAGTTTGACGCGGACCATGTCAAAAAGCTCGCCCGGCGCCACGGCCAATTCCCGCCGGATGACTTTGTCCTGGGTCCGGATGTTGCCTTTGATCTCGATCTTCTCGATGCGGGACTGCTGTCCTTCTTCGATCTGGAACTCCAAGTCCATGGTGCCTCGGTCCGTATTGGGAATCCGCAACAGGTTTAAGTGGCGCGAGGAAGAACTCACGTCGATATAGCCTTTGGCGCCGTAGAAGTCCCCGACGGCCTCGAGATCCTTGCTCACACCGCCGGGAGTGAAAACATCGCCCACATCCATGGGTAATCCGTTGGCGCCGATCCTGGCCTTACTGCGGTTCCGCTGGTGCCCCAGCCGCAGACCCTGGGAGATGTCGGCCACGTTGAACAACTTGTTGCCGGTGAATTTCACCGACCCGACCTTGTATTGAGTGCCCTCGTAAAGAATGAACCGAATGATCATGGTCTTGGGCGTCGGATACACGAACTGGATATCCTTGATCTCGAAGTCGATGTAGCCCTTTTCCCGGTAGAGCTCGATTATTTTCTCCTTATCCTCGTCGAACTGGTCGTCCTTGAGGACGCCACTGCCGGTGATCCACGAAAACATCCAGTGCTTGCGCGTCTTGATGGTCTTACGGAGTTTCTTGACGGGAAAGGCTTTGGCGCCAACGAAGTCCACCTCGAGAATCTTAACCTTGGGAGTCTCCGTGATTTCGAAGGTCGCGGTGCCGCGGCCTACGTTCTCGTCTATGTTCAGCACGTATTTGACCTGGGTGCGCGGATACCCCTTCTTCTGGTACAACTTCAGGATGTCCTGGGTGTCGGTGAACAGCTTGCGTTCATCCAGCGGCTCATCGACCTTCGACGTGAGCTTCTTAAGCAGCTTGGGGGTTTTGAACTTGGTATTTCCCTGGAATCTGATGTCCGTCAGGCGCGGTTTGCCCTGCACCTTGTAGGTGAGGATCACGCCATTGGGCGTATCATCGGCGGTTACCTGAATATTGTAGAAGAAACCTGTGCCATAAAGGGTGCGCACATCGTCATCGACCGCCGCGCGGAGATAGGGGTCGCCGACCTTGACGCGGAGATTGGCGCGAATCAACTCGTCACTGGTGGCGGGCGGGCCGATGGGTTTGATGTCGATGCGAGAAACTTTGAGCGGGGCCGCAAACTGGGCCCAGCCGGCCGGCAACCAGGCGCAGAGGAGCAAAAGCCCGGCGACCCACGCCAGGACAGAGCGGTCAGCTCCAGCAACAAATCGAAAACCCGCGCGTTGCCGGGGCGCAAGCCTCCCTGCTGGCGGGGGCGCCTTCGCATGTTCGATGGTGCTCATTCAGGTTCGCTTTGGATACCAAACTTCAGACGTCAACCAGGCACATCTTCGTCACTTACTTTGGCGGCGCTCTCGAAGCGCGTAAAGGACTTCAAGAAAGTCAGATTCACGTCGCCGGTCGGGCCATTGCGCTGCTTCGCAATCAACAGATTGACCGGCACCGCATCCTGTTCCGCCGGACTGGCGCCATCTTCGTCGTCGCTGCTTGGCGCGTAGAGCAGGCCGACCAGGTCGGCGTCCTGCTCGATCGCGCCGGATTCTCGCAAGTCCGAGAGCCGGGGCTTCCGGTTCTTATCACGTTCGAGTTCGCGGTTCAACTGGCTCAAGACAATCACCGGAACATTAAGTTCTTTGGCCAGCGACTTTATGCCGCTGGAGATGTCCGCGATCTCCTGCTGCCGGTTATCCGCACGGCGCGCAGTAGAATGGAGCAATTGCAAGTAGTCAATCACGAAAAGCTTGATGCCGTATTGCTGGGACATGCGGCGCGCCTTGGCACGCAGTTGGAGGATGGACAGACCCGAGGAATCATCGATGAACAGCGGGGCATTAGCCAGCTTGCCGGCGGAGCCCGTGAGTTTTGGGAAATCGCGCTCCGCCAGGAAGCCTTCGCGGACATTGCGCAGGTTCACCCGCGAACGCGAGCAGAGCATACGCAGCACGAGCGATTCCGCGGTCATTTCCAGGCTGAACACGCCGACCGGGAGGCGCTGCTCGATCGCGACATGTTCGGAGATATTCATGGCCAGGGAGGTCTTGCCCATGCTGGGCCGCGCCGCAATGACCACCATTTCGCCGCCATGCAGCCCGCTGGTCATTTTGTCCAGATCGGTGAACCCGGTCCCGACGCCGGTCAGGACCCCCTGGCGCTGGTGAAAATCCTCGATGGTGCCGATCGCCTTCTTGACCAGCTCCTTGATCGTGATGGTCTGGGTCTGGACCCGGGATTCGCTGATGTGCAGGATGTCGCGCTCCACCTCATCCATCAGGGCATCGACTTCGCCCTCGTGATCATAGACCCGGCCGACTACTTCCGTGCAGGTCTGGATCATTCTCCGCAGCAGGTATTTCTCCTGCACGATATCGAGGTAGTAGCTGAGGTTGGCCGCGGACGGGACCGCGTCCGGCAGGGCGGAAAGGTAGGCGATGCCGCCGACTTCCTCCAGCATTTGCTTGTTCTTGAGCCGCTGCTGCAGCGTGATGATATCAATGGCCTCCCGGGTATCGAACATCTCCACGAGCATGGTGAAGATCGTCTGGTGGCGCAGGTCGTAAAACACCTCCGCCCCGCGCTGGAACTTCCCGATGCATTCGCCCATGCAGTCGTTCGGCGAAAGCAGCACGCACCCCAGGACACCCAGTTCGGCCTCGGGGGAATGAGGGGGCAACCGGTCCACCTTCGCGACACCGCTGAGCGCCGGTGCTCTGCGCGGGGCACGTTTCAAATCTGGCGGGGCACCGGCGCCCTCTGAAACCGAATCAATCATGGCACAACCAAACAAAATCCTGTTAGCTCTGGCAACCTAGAGTTATTGAATCTGGGAGACAGGTTCTTCACAAGCCTTAACTGAAGCGTGAAGCGGTTTAAGGGTGAATGCAGAATGCAGAATGTAGAATGCAGAATGAAAACCGCAGGCTGAA
>CAIWJG010000328.1 GCA_903912925.1 uncultured Verrucomicrobia subdivision 3 bacterium
GTCCAGCGCGCTCAAAGGTTCATCCAGGCAGAGAACTCCGGGCCGAGCCGCGAGGGCGCGGCCCAATGCGACGCGTTGCGCCTCGCCGCCGCTCAGACCCGGCGGCCTGCGATTCAGCAAGTGCTCGATCCCCAGTAGCCGGGACAGCTCGGCCACGCTCTGCTGGATCACCTGCCCGCTCGCCTTCTGAATCGTCAGCGCAAACGCCAGGTGTTCGCGCACGGTCATGGTCTGAAACAGCGCGCGATCCTGGGGCACGTAGCCGATGCCGCGCTCGGCGGGTTTGAGCCGGGTGACGTCCCGCCCGTTGAGCCGAATCGTGCCGCTGGCCACTGCCTTGAGACCGCAGAGGGCCTCGAGCAGCGTAGTCTTGCCCGAGCCCGTCCGGCCCATCAATACCGCGTACTGCCCCGTTGGCACGTCAAAGCCAACATCCTCCAGCACAAAGCCGCCTACGCGCATCGTCAGATGGTCCACTAAAATCATGGCTATTGAAACGTGAAACGTGAAACGTGCATGTACCCCATGTAACTCATGTAACCATGCAACTCATGTAACCCCCCATCATCTCACAGCACCCGCTCCAACGGCGTGCGCAATCCGAACAGGCGCGCGATCGTCAACACCGCCACGGCGGCGACGATCATGATGAGCGATACCGCCACCGCGGCTTCAATATTGCCAATGCTCAATTCCAGGAAGACGCTCGTCGGCAGCACCTCGGTGCGCAGGCGCGTCGCGCCCGAGAAGACCAGGATTGGCCCAAACTCGCCCAACGCGCGTGCCCAGGCCAGCGTCGCCGCAGTCAAGACGCCGCGCCGCGCCTCAGGCAGCGCCACGCGCCAGAACGCCTGGCTGCGATTGCATCCCAACGTCAGCGCGACCTGCTCGCAGCGCGGGCTGATTTGATCGAACGTCACCAGCATGGTTCGCACCGCGAACGCGCACGCCACGGCGAATTGCGCGAGGATGACGCTGGGAATGGCATAGGTCACTGGCACCACCCGCTGGATGGCGCGGCCCGGGGGAGTTTGGAACAGGATTAACAGGCTCAGCCCGATCACCAGCGGCGGCAGCACAATCGGAATATCGAGGATGGCATCCATCAGCCGCTTGCCCGGGAACCGGTGGCGTGACATGAGATAACCCGTCGGCACGGCGACCCACAGAGATAGCAAGGTGGTCAACGTGCAGGAAACCAGGCTCAGCTTGATCGAGTATTGGATCTCCGGGCTGCCCAGTGCGTGCAGCAAATGATGCGGCGTGGTGAAGGAAAGATCGGCCACGAGCATGGCAACGATCAGCAGAATGTACACTCCGCTCAGGATGACCAACCCCGCGAAAAACGGCCAATCGCGGCGGCGGCGGGTGGGAAAGGCTAAAGGCTGAATGCTAAATGCTGAAATCGGAATGGGTGTTTCGGTGGTTCGGTGTTTCAGCATTTCAGCTTTTGTCTTCTCAGGGAAGTTGGAAGTTGGAAGTTGGATGTTGGATGTTGGATGTTGGATGTTGGATGTTGGATGTTGGATGTTGGATGTTGGATGTTGGATGTTGGATGTTGGATGTTGGATGTTGGATTCCGATTTTAGCCTTTAGCCTTTAGCCTTTAGCCTTTTTGGTAACGCCACCCAAAACCTTCGGCCTCGAAGCGTTGGCGAGAGGCGGCGGTCGTGAGCGTGTCCTGCAGGCGGACCATCATCTGCTTGTAGCGCGTGCTGCGGCCTACGGCGTACGGTTGCGTCATGCTGGCCAGCGGATGATCGATCGGAATGGCATCCAGGTACTCGCGCACCCCCGTCCAATTGCTGCGGCAGGCGATGATGGCGTCGAGCGAGCCGGTGCGAATCTGGTTGATCAGGAAATCGCCCGTCGGCGACTCCACCGTCAGGTTCTGGCCCAGTGCATCGGTGAGGTTCATTTGCCCCAGCATCTTCCAGGCGATGTTGCCCATGGCGGACTTCTCGTGATGGGGCAGGCCGACACGCAACCCCGGCTTGGTCAAATCCTGAACCGTTTGAATTCCCTTCGGATTGCCCTTTTGCACGATGATCATTAAGTGATTGTCCACCACGTTGACCGGACCAAGGTAAAGGTCGGCGACGCTGTTCATGAACGACGTGTCGCAGGAGAAGTAGGCGTCAGGCCTCTGGCCGGCGCGCATTTGCGCCACGAGGATGCCGCAGCCGTTATAGACCGTCGTGATCCGGCAGCCCTCGCGCTGCTCGAATTCCCGCAGCGTCTTCTCAACGCCGGGCCGCAGCATCGCGCCGCTGAACAGCACGATCTCTGGCGCAGTCGCCCATTCGTCCCCCTCCACCGGCTCATAGTGAAACCTCTCGAACTGCTTCAGCCCCTTATCGCGCGCGCCCAAATACCGCGCGAACCGTAGCGCTGCTTCCGGTTGCCGCGAACGCTTGAGCACGGCGATGCTGATCGTTTCGGTGGCGGTGCTGAACAGCGGAACCGCGATTGCCTCCAGCTCCGGAAACTGCCGCACCGTCGCGTCCCAGACAATGCCGGCGTCCACCGATCCGATCTTCAAGTCGTTGGCAACGTCGTTGACCGTCGGCTTGAAGACGGTCACGCGCTTCTCTAACGCGGCCCATTGCCCGGCCTGCTGCAACAGCTCGCGGACTGTCCGCCCGATGGAGGCCGCCTCCGGATTGGCCATGGCGACGCGCACGTCCGACCGCCGCAGGTCATCGAGCGTGCGGATGTTCTTCGGATTTCCCCGGGCCACCGCAATCACCGGCCGTTGCCGCGCCAGTGGAATTGTCTCCGCCAGCAAGCCAAGTGCGCGGGCAGACTTAATGTAACTCTCGTCCGCCGCCAGGAACAGGTCGCCCGCATCGGTGATGCGGAGGTTGCTAAGGAGCGTGCCCGACCCGCCGTATTGGAGTTGTACCTGCACCCCGAAAGTCTTCTCGTACTCGCGCGCGACCGCTTCGACTGGGAGCTTCAGTCCGGCCGCGCAGAACAGGAGTAGCGGTTTCTGTCCCGACCCCGCGGCGGGCCGGGCCGTGCGTGTTTGCCAGAGCAGCAGCGCAATCAACCCTGCGATTGCTGCCAGGGATCCAAGGACCACCAGCCCGGGTTTACTCATGTAATCCTGCCTCCGTTCATCCTCACGATACGATTGGCATGGTCCCCGGCACCGGGCTCGTGCGTCACCAGCAATACCCCGCCCCCGTCGCGCGCAAACTCGGCCAGGCAACGCAGCACAATCAGCCCGTTCTCCGCATCGAGATTGCCGGTGGGTTCGTCCGCCAGCAGCAGCTTAGGTTTGTTCAACAAGGCGCGCGCCAACGCCACGCGCTGCCGTTCACCGGTGCTGAGCGCGGCTGGAAGGTGGTGGAGCCGTTCTGTCAGCCCGAACCGCGCCGCCAGTTCCAGCGCCCGGGCGCGCGCCCCCCCGTTCGCGCCCAATGCGAGCGTCGGAGCCAGGGTGTTGTCGAGCACATCGAGATACGGGATGAGATGAAAC
>CAIWJG010000329.1 GCA_903912925.1 uncultured Verrucomicrobia subdivision 3 bacterium
CCAACGCCGAACATCCAAGACTGCCCAAACTGAGGCGGTTGGATGTTGGATGTTGGATGTTGGATGTTGGATGTTGGATGTTGGATGTTGGATGTTGGATGTTCTTTGATCTTCGCACTTCTTCTGTTCTCCGCGCTCAGCCTGCCAGACGGTGCCCTGATCTGAACGGGATGGTAAGCGCCTCAGCGAGACTCACCGCGCTGCTCTCATGAGCGGCGGACTTTGTTCCGTTATTCTTATTGCCCCCAGGCCGGTTGCCTAATCCTCTGGGGCCTCCGGCGCAGGGTCAGCCCGATACTCGATCACTTCCACCTTCTCCAGGGTCAACAGGCCACCGCCCATCATCGGATCGAGCACGGGCAGGAAGGACTGGATTTTCTCCTCACTGTCCACGAGTTCGATCACTAGCGGCAAATCCATCGAGAGCCGGAGGATTTTAGCGGTGTGGAGATGGCTGGACTTGCCGAAGCCCATCGGCCCGCGCAACACCGTGGCCCCGGCCAGATGCATCTCGCGTGCCTTGAGGACGATCGCTTCATAGAGCGGTTTGTGTTCCCAGCGGTCACTTTCGCCAATGAAGATTCGCAGCAGAACCGCTTCGTGTGGAATTTGCATCCTGGTTAGTTTCCTTTCCCATTATTGAAGCTCGCGCCCACGGCATACCCGAGCCAAACGGCCACCACGCACAAAAGCACCGAGCCCGCCGCGTTGGCGCCCGCCTTGAACCAGTCCCCGTCGCGAGCCAATTCCAGGGTCTGCAGGCTGAACGACGAGAAGGTCGTGTAACCGCCACAGAGGCCGTACATAAAGAACTGGCGGCCCGTCGGCCCGATGAACCGGCGTCCGCCGGGCTCGGCGAACGCGGCGAGGAAGCCGATCGCAAAAGAGCCGGAGACGTTGACCAGCAGTGTGCCCCAAGGGAACGTCTCGCCGAACTGCCGGCCGATCACTCCCGAAAACCAGTAGCGGGACACGCTGCCAAGCGCCCCGCCCATTGCTATCCACAGATATGCGAGCATGGAAAAACTGAGGCAGGGTCGAGACCGGAGCGGGCACAGTCAACAGCAAAAGGACGGCAGGCATTCCTTGACTCGTGAGCGACTGCGTCTATGATGCGCCCCGCACTTGAAACAACAGGTGCATGTGGAAATCAGGAACTCACGAATGGCGATGAATACAAAGTGTGAGCAGAATGGACTGAGAATCCTTTCCTGATTTCCTGAGTTCCGAATTGAATACACATATTTATGAGTACAATCCATGACATAGAGGCGCGTGAGATCCTCGATTCACGCGGTAATCCCACGGTGGAAGTTGACGTGATCCTATACGGCGGCGGGATGGGGCGCGCGGCGGTGCCCTCGGGCGCCAGCACTGGTGAGCACGAAGCGCTCGAACTGCGCGACGGCGACAAGAAGCGCTACCTCGGCAAAGGCGTCACCCAGGCAGTGAAGAACGTCACGCAGAAGATCCTGCCGGCGCTCCGGGGCTTGGACGCGCTCGACCAACTGACGATTGACCGCACCATGATCAAGCTGGACGGGACAGAAACCAAATCGAAGCTGGGCGCGAACGCCATCCTCGCCGTTTCACTGGCGAATGCCAAGGCGGCGGCAGATGCGATGGGCACGCCGCTCTTCAAGTACCTCGGCGGGCCGAACGCCAAGGTCCTGCCGGTGCCCATGGCCAACGTCATCAACGGCGGCGCGCACTCGGATGCGCCGATTGACTTCCAGGAATTCATGATCGTGCCCAAGGGCTTCGACACCTTCTCGGAAGGCCTGCGCGCCATCACGGAAACCTTCCACTCGCTGAAAGCCGTGCTCAAGAAGAATGGCCTCTCCACCGCCGTCGGCGATGAGGGCGGGTTCGCGCCGAAACTGGAGAGCACGGAAGCCGCGATTGAGGCCATCCTGCAAGCCATCAAGGACGCCGGCTACAAAGCGGGCAAACAGATCTTTCTGGCGCTCGACGTGGCCAGCAGCGAGTTCTACAACAAGAATGGCACCTACACCTTCAAGAAGAGCACCGGCAAGACCGTCTCCGGCGACGAACTGATCAACTTCTATGTGAAGCTCTGCGGCCAGTATCCGATCATCAGCATCGAAGACGGCTGCGCCGAGGGCGACTGGACGAACTGGAAGAAGCTCACCGACAAGCTCGGCGACAAGGTCCAACTAGTCGGCGACGACCTGTTTGTGACCAACGTCAAATTCCTGCAGCGGGGCATTGATACCGGCACGGCGAACTCGATCCTCGTGAAGGTCAATCAGATCGGCTCGCTCACCGAGACACTCGACGCGGTGGAGCTGGCCCAGGACAACGGCTATACCGCCGTCATCAGCCATCGCTCGGGCGAGACTGAAGACGCGACCATTGCCGACATTGCCGTCGCGACGAACGCCGGCCAGATCAAGACCGGCTCGCTCAGCCGCACCGACCGCGTGGCGAAGTACAACCAATTGCTGCGCATCGAACAGCTTCTCGGCAAGAACGCGGTGTACGGCGGGAAGTTCTAGCCCGCCAAACACGCTAAACGAGATTCCTTAGCACGCGGCCGCGCTTGTGAAAGCGCGGCCGCTGTTCTTTCCGCTAGCAGCGCTTGTCGAACAGTGCCAAAAGCTTCTCGCGGCGGAATTGAAAGATGCGCTCCACGTCCCGGCGCACGAACAACCATTCCACCAACCATCCGCCCGGCGCCGCATACCGCACGAAATCGCCGACCAGCGTGCCGCCGTCCCGGGCCTCGAAGCGGTGCTCGTGAATCCAGAGCTTGTAAGGCCCGCGGCGATGCTCATCCACAAAGCGATGCGGCGGTTCCCAAGCCGTGATCTCGGTTTTGCATTACTCCGGCCGTGTGTTAAGAGTGGGCATGGGTAACTTTTTAGTATATGCCGCCGGGGCATAAGATGTTAAACCATCGCCCGTGATTCAGATGAACGACAGCGTAGGAACTTTACAAGCGGAAGAGCAGAAACTGATTACACCGTGCAGGAGCCTGACGGGAAGGCTCCTGTTCGGCAGGCTCGGCAAGGTTATGTTCGGCAGCTTGTCGCACCGGGCCCTGCTGTTTGTCGCCCTGGGCTGGCTATTGGCTTCGGCCTCGCCGCCCCGTGCATCCGCTGCCCCAGCCGGGACAAACAAGTTCGAGTCCCTTGACCTCCGCGGGCTCCCGGCAGGTGCCGCCGTCTCCACGCCCGCCGCTAACAACTTCGTCCCCCAACCACTGTCGCTCGCGGACGGCGTGAACCTCGCCTTACAGCGCAATCCCAACATCCTGCGCGCCCAAAAGGACCTGGAGGTGGCGCAAGGCGTCAGCATCCAGACGCGCGCGATTGCCGTTCCCAAAGTCAACCTCGGGGGCAGCTTCTCCGCGGCCCAGCCCAACGATGTGGACACGGCTGACAACCCGCCGGTCGTCCTCAACAATACGGTCGTCTCGCCCGGCTTCTACTTCGGCCCCCCCCAGAATTGGGTGACGCAACTCAAGGTGGTGCAATCCTTCTACGAAGGCGGACGCATCATGTCGGCCCTCCGCGCTGCCCGGCTGCTGAAGGAGCGGTCAATGCTGGATTACCAGACTGCGGTCGCCAACACGGTCGTCGGGGCGCAAGTCGCCTACTACGACGTGCTGCTGGCGGTTCAGCAAATCACCGTGCAGGAAGCCTCGGTCGAGCTGCTCACCCGGGAGCTGGCGGACACCACGCGACGTTACAACGCCGGCACGGTTCCCCGCTTCAACGTGCTCCGCGCCGAAGTCGAGCTTGCCAATGCGCGGCCCAAGCTGATCCGTGCGCGCAACACCTATCGCATCTCCAAGAACAACCTGATTAATCAGCTCGGCTTCAATGTGCCGAAGGAAGCGCTGGAGGACATCCCGCTCACGCTCTCGGGCAAACTCACGGCCGAACCCTACAAAATCGACCTGCCGCAAGCGATCGCCCTGGCCCTCGAACGACGCACTGAGCTTGAGGCTTTGCGCAAAACCCAAGCCCTGCGGAAGGAGGACATCGTCAACGCCAAGGCGCCTTACAAGCCGACCCTCCAGGCTTTTGGCGGGTATGATGCCCATAACTCTATCCTCAGCCAGGATCTCGCCGACGAAAAGTACGGCTGGATCGCCGGGGTGCAACTGAACTGGAACCTGTTCGACGGATGGCGCACCAAGGGCCGAGTGGTGGAGGCCAGGGCGCTCTACGAGCGCGCGGGAGTGGAGTTGGATGACGCGGGTCGGCGCATCGAACTGGAAGTCCGCACCGCCTACTCAAACTTCATCGAAGCCGACGAGGTGCTCAAGTCGCAGGAGAAAGTCCGCGAAGAGGCCGAAGAAGCCTTGCGTCTATCCCGGGCGCGCAGTGAGGCGGGCACCGGCACGCAATTGGACGTGTTGAGCGCGCAGACTGCGCTGACCGAAGCGCGCACCACGCAAATCCTGGCCCTCCATGGGTTCTCAGTCGCCCGCGCCCGCCTCGAACGCGCCATCGGCATCAATATTCCGAAGCCCTGAATGGGGCGGCTCGTAATCCAGCTCGTGGTTTAACCTACCTATGAATGAACATGCGGCGGCGCAGTCCCTCTTGCTTTGCGCGAAATCCACACCCTCTTTGACTGATGGTGCCCGTAACGCCTCGTTCCGCCGCCGGCCGGTGACCGCAACTGCGGCGCGGAAGCCCGCCCGCAGCTTCTGCCGCCCTTTCGTGTATTTCGCGTGTTTCGCGGGTCCACTGCTCGGTTCCTTCTCCGCCACCAGCGCCACTACTGAGGCCGATTTCAAATCCGCCTACTACGCTCTCAGCCTCTCCCCCACAAACTCCGCGTTCGCCCGCCTCTCCGTGGATAGCCTTGGCCAGGGCCGCCTCAGCCAGAACCCCGTCTTCATCGAGGGCCAACCCGCCCAGCCGTGGCAGATCCAGAAGCTGGGCGCCAAACAGCTCGCGTGCCGCCCCGTGGGTGCTGACCCGAAATCGCCCGCGGCTTGGGAATTCGAGTTCGCCGAGAACTCATTCCTGATCCGCTCCCGCTTTATCGAAGGCCGGGGGGCCGTGCCCCTGGTGTTGACCTTCGACCAGCACTCCAACCACGCCACGCTCCTGGGCTTGATGCAGCCCCACGAACTACGCGTCCTGCTGCCGGCGCTCCTTCACCTGCCGGACCTGGGCTCCGTCCGCATCACTGCCGATGCTCCCGGCTGGAAGCTGGATTATGATGCCCGCCGCAACGTGCCCCGACCCTTCGTCCGCATCTCGTTCCCCCCCGCCACCACCAGCACGCCGCGGGTGGAATACCGCTGTGAGGTGACGGCCATTTATCCGCCGCTAAAGGGCATTGAGAAGGACCCGCTCTTCGACGGCTTCCGGCGGAGCTACCTCAACATGCTGCAGGTCAATCCCCGGGTGCAGATGCTCGCCAACAATTCCTCCAGCGACCCCTGCGCGTTTACGGTCTATGAATACGCGGACATCGCACGCCAGGCCCCGCCGCTGGCCAAGGGCCTGACCTGCCTGGACCTGATCCGCATGACCCTGGACCGCTACCTGGACGGCGCGCTGGGCTACGGGCTGGTCGGTTACAAGGCCACTCCCGAATATCCCGATACCGCCGCGTGGGGCGGCACCAACACCGCGCTGGATTCCTACCCCTCCCTGATCATTGCCGCCTGCGATTACGCCATGGGCGCGAAGGATGTGGAATGGGCCCGACGCCGTTACGACCGCCTCACCGAATGGGCCCGCGCCATGATGGACGCCGACCGCGACCACAACGGACTCATCGAATACCCCACCTCCGGCAACTATGGCGACCGCCCCAAAAACGAGAGCCGCCCCTCGAATTGGTGGGACACCATCAACTTCGGCCACGAAGACGCCTATGCCAACGCCCTGGCCTTCCGGGCCTACCGCATGCTCGCCCGCGTCGCCTACCACCTCGGCAAGGGAGCTGACGCCAACTTCTTCCTGGAAAAGGCCCGCAAGCTCCGGGCCGCCTACGTGCCCACCTTCCGCAATCCCAAGACCGGCGTCCTGGCTGGTTGGAAGAGCGCCGACGGCCAGCTCCACGATTATTGGTTCACGTTCATCAACGGCATGGCCATCAGCTATGAGCTGGTGGACGATAAGGACGCGAAGGACATCATGGACCGCCTGCTCCGGAAGATGGATGAGGTGGGCTACCAGAGCTATCAGCTCGGCCTGCCGGGAAATCTCATCCCCGTGGCCAAAGGCGATTATATTATCGGCGAACACCGGTGGGGCGTGCCGGAAAAGGAGGACGGCTCCGACGGCTTCCAGATTTACGAGAATGGCGGCGCCACCACCTGCCATGCCTACTACACGATCAAGGCCCTCTACCAACTGGGCCGCGTCCAGGAGGCCCGCAAACTATTCTACCCAATGCTCAAGGGCTTTGCCGCCGGCGATTACCAGGGCTTTGGGCCCGACGGCCAATCCAAGGATTGGCGCGCCTGGGACGGCGCCTGCCACGGCTACGAAGGCTTCCTGGTGGATGGCTTCCTCCCCCTACTGGCGGTCTTTGATGAGGTCAGCTCACGCAAACCGAAATAGGCCTTCTCTCCCTTCTGGAACCACAACCGTGGCCGGTGGGCCGGGGCGGCGGGGGGCGTGAAACGTGAAACGTGAAACGTGATGCGCGCTTTCGGATTCCCTTCACGTTTCACGTTTCACGTTTCACGTTTCACGTTTCACGTTGATGTCCGGCTGCAAACAGGGCGCTAAACCCGGCGTTGTCTCCAGCCGGATAGTTATCTGTCTTTCTGTCGCTCACTCTCCAAAAACTCCTTGAACGAACCGTCCCGAAGCCCCCGAAGCCGGTTTCGCTGCTCAATGTATGCCTTCGGTAAGCTGGGCAGAGCCAAGACGAGAACTCCAACGAGTGCACCCATGAGCCAAACCGAAACGGAAGAGCCCTCGCGCGTCATCTGCCAGGCGGAAGCGAGAAAGATGAGGAATCCCATTGCTCGAACCACCCGCGCTGAAATCCGATACCACCGAGGCATCTGGACGTTGGCAAATCTCGCGTACTGAAAGTCGCTCTCGCCAAATATCGCGAAACTGAGCCGCCGCTCCCAGAGACTGAGCGGCGAGCGGTCGGCTCCAGTGAGAGACAAGATCTCATACCGCTTTAAGGTCCTCACCAATTGGCGTCGAAAAAGGGCGAACAGCCCGGTCCATGTGAAGGTGCATACAGCCATGCACTGAGCGGCAACCAAGGCTGCGGCGGCGAAACCGCCGTTCTTAGCCGACACAAGAATTACTAACGGGAGGCCGAAGGTGTACTGAAGGCCGGGGTCAAAAATCAGAATGTCTCGACGAGAGTGCATCCTCCACCAGCCAAAGGCAAAGCTGACTACCCCCGTGCCAGCCGCCACCACAAGAATACCCACAGAAAACGGAAACCAAACTCCCAGAGCCACCGCAGCGAAGCCCGCGAGGCAGGCAATATATGGAGTCCGCCTGAGCTTGCGCTCGACAATTTGCCAATCTGATATTGACGATTCCATGCGTTCGTTGTCTGAGCTAACTGTGATTCTGCGACGGCCAGTCGGCTATCCAGGATCGGGCATCCCACGGTCCTCTTGGGTGTAAGTCGTTGATTACCAGCCTCATTCGCGTTGATCTCCTCCCGGCTGGTTCGTATATCCCCAGCCGACGTTCTCCCGTCCCTTTGTGCGCAAGTTGCTCATAATCAAAGACGCTTGGGAAATAATACGCCGGCCGGTTCGTATATCACCAGCCCAAATGCTTCTGTTCTTTCGCCGCTCCTGGCTAAGCACCCCGGCTGGTTGCTCGGGTACGGAGCCCAAAACGCGGAAAATGGAGTGCGGGGCACGGCAGCTTGGCGGCGGAGCGGGGGGCAAATCTATGCCGCTGAGAGGCAGGCAATTCAAGTCCGTCTTTGACTGCCCGACCGATAGCTTCTTGCAGCCCGCTGGTCTTGCTGCCCTCGACAACCACAGTTTCCCCGCTCGGCAACACATATTTGCCGTTGGGATAGACCACCAGGAATGCACGGTCCTCACCCGCCAAGGCGGCTGCGCTTAAGCCCAGCAGCCAAGCCATTAGGAGCAACGCC
>CAIWJG010000330.1 GCA_903912925.1 uncultured Verrucomicrobia subdivision 3 bacterium
CATGGTTACATGGTTACATGGTTACATGGTTACATGGTTACATGGTTACATGGTTACATGGTTACATGGTTACATGGTTACATGGTTACATGGTTACATGGTTACATGGTTACATGAGTGGCGCGGGCGGCTGGCCATTGCAACCATGCAACCATGCAACCATGCAACCATGCAACCGTCGCCCCGCTCGATGGCCAGGCCCGGCTGCTCCATGTCGAGACGTGGGGACGTTGAAGGGAGCGCAGCCCTCAGGCCGCAGCGGAACCAGGCGCCGGCACGGGCTCTGTGCCGATCACCTTCTCATCATTAGTCGCAACGACCCGTTGCCCCGGGGGCACAACCAGGAAGTCCGCTTCAGCCCACTCACCCTCGATCAGCTTGTTGAATAAACTCAGGTCACCCGGGAGTTCGTCGTAGTCCCAGCCGCGCTCCTTGCAGATCTTCTGCACCTCCTCGCGCAGCTTGAGATGCTCGACGAAGCCGAAGGTGATAAAGGTCCCGTGTGAGTAAGAGGCGGTCCAACGGCTCATCTCTTCCAGAAGATACTTGGCCTGGTCTTCCCCGTATTTCGTCACCCACTGCTCGTAAGTCGCCCGAAGGCTGGAATTGGCGCCGGTCGGCATCCAGGCGCCGCTCTGGTTGGGTGCGGCGACGCCCCGGCGTTTGGCACACTCCAGCCAGCCCGACGTGTAGTAGTAGGTGCCCGGCTTCGCGTTGAAGCATTCCTGGTAGCGCTCTTTCGACCCGAGGAAAAAGGTGATGCAGTCGTGCGCACGCGGTATCACCAACTGCGTGTGCGCCGTGGTCAATCCCGTCAGGATGGTGCTGCACAGCCCGTAGCCGAGCAGGATCGCGTCGTATTTCCCCGCCGGCACCGCATCGATGCGCTTCTGGATCTCCGCGCGGCCGGTAGCCGGGATGTCGTGATAACCTTGATTGAGAAACTCCGTGTCGATGAGGTTCCGCGACGTCGCGGCAGCATAGCAGATTTCGCGAAACGCAATCTCGCAGGCAATGACTTTGTAGAACATATCAGTTACAAAGGTTACACCAGTTACATCAGTTGCAAACGGACCATCACGCGCGCTCGGGTCCCCTGTAACTCATCTAACCCTTGTAACCTATGTAACTTCTTTCTCTCTCCTCGTTCGTCAATTCTTGTGCGCCGTCCACTGAATGGCCTGCCTGAGGATCTGCACGTAAGCGGGGTTCTCGTAGGCGAAATGATCGTGGCCGCATTGCAGATAGACCACTCGCGCACCCTCATACGTTTTAGCCCAGGCGATGACTTTATTGCTCAGCGGCTCCTC
This sequence comes from uncultured Verrucomicrobia subdivision 3 bacterium, assembly GCA_903912925.1. Taxonomy (GTDB): domain Bacteria; phylum Verrucomicrobiota; class Verrucomicrobiia; order Limisphaerales; family UBA8199; genus PALSA-1440. Next base: position 1,311 of record CAIWJG010000330.1, read on the forward strand.
TGTGGTCAGCAGCGCATGAACCTCCTCCGCCACATCGAAAAACTTGTAGGTTTCATCATGGATATCGAAGTCCTTGACCCCACGCGTCACCGGATGCTGCGTATCCGCTACGTGGATCTTGAAGTCCACGCCATGCTTGTAAGCCGAGCGCAGCTTGGCGACGCCGTTGATGTTGGTTGCCGCCAGGTAGTAACGCGCGCCGATGATGGCGTTGTATTCCGGCCACGCCTGGTAATCGGCAATGGCGTGATGCAGCACCACCAGGCCTTTGCCTTCCTTCAGTCGGGCCACGAAATTCGCCTTGGCCTCTTCCGCAATGCCCTGGTGCATGTCATAGCCCACCAAAACGTCCCACCGCTTCGCGGCCTCGATGCTGAGCAATGCGTGCACGCTTGGATGCTCCACCGCCTGGTAGCTGATGTCCGGGTTGTCCTTGAACAACTTGAAGAACGGCTCCTTTTCAAAGTCATGGCCGCCCGTCACCACCAGCACTCGGATTTTGCCTTTTGCCGCCTGATCCGCGTCGGCCGCACGCGCCAGCGATGCGAACAGGATAACGGGGAGTACCAGGGCGACCAACCAGACACGTATATTCTGCATGGCCTGCTTTGTACCAGGAACCGAACGGGGTTTCAAAAGGAATTTGGGCGGCCAGGTGGCGTCGTGCGCCTCTTAGATTTTTCGGAGCGCGGACATTCTTGTCCGCCGGTGGGCTTGCGGGTTGACCCTCACGCAAAGGCGGACAAGCATGTCCGCCCTCCAGTCGCCCGTGCCAACAACGTTGGAAGAATCTAAGATGCGCACGGTGGCGTCTTATCTGGGTCCATCTGCGTCCAGCTCTGGTTGTCCAGAATGTCTCGCGCTCAGCCCGCCGTCGGCGCACCCGGCTCCCGCGCCCATTTCAACCCTGGCCGCCGGCCCTCGTTCAGGGCCTTCCAGAATTCCACCTTCGCCGCTTCGTACATGCCGAAGATCCCGCGCGGATCACGGTCGCGATCCACGGTGATCCAGTAGTCCGGTGGTCCCGGCTTGCGCGCCTTCAGGAAGCGCGGGCCTTCGTCGCGAATAACCTTCGTCACGGGCCGGTCGGTGCCGTCGGGATTGATCATGCCGAAATCGCTATTCTCCCATAACCTGAACCCGCCGGGATACCACCAGAAGAACACCCCGTCAGCCCCCGACTCAATCATCATGCGGTAGAAGTCCGCGTAGTAGCGGGCCTCGAACGCGAGCTTGTTCGGGTCAGGCGCCATGTGGTTCATGTCCCAAGCGTTATAGCCCATTTCCGCCCAGACCAGCGGCTTGCGGGCATCGCACAAGCGCGCGTAAGCGGCGGTGAAATCGCCCGCCCGGACCCGTTCCCAATCGCCGATGCGGCCATACGCTTCGGGCTCCCAGATGTCCACGGCGCCGGCCAGTCCGTAGAAATCGTAGGGCAGGGCGGCGTCCCAGTTATAGAGCGGGTCGCCCGTGCACGACATGCGGAAGCTGACGGCATGATGCGGGTCAACCGACTTCACGAGCTGCCGCGCGGCGGAATACTTCTCGCGGAGGAGGTCGTCGAGGAAGAGTCGGTAATCGGCGACGAGCCTACGCCAGTCGCCGTCGCTCGTGAGCTGGGTCATCGGCGGCACGCTGATGGAAGGCGAATTGGTCTCCTTGCGAGGCGCGGGCACACCCCAGACCTTCTCCGCCGCCGGCACGCTGCCGTAGCGCTTGGCTACCCACTGGTTCCAAGGCCCGGCATAAGCCTGCTCCTGTTCCGCATAACTGCCGTGGCTTGGCTCCCAGGCCAGGTCGTAGGCGTAAACCGCGTCGTTCTGCGCCAGTTTGTAGCACTCGATTAGTTCCTTCATCTGCCGCCACTGAAAGTCCATCGGTGTGCCGGGCCGCAGGGATTGGTTGACGTGCAAACCGAGCGCCTCGCACCGCCGCAGCAGGTCGAGCAGGTGCTGCGCCCCGAGCGACTCATGATGAATGAACACGCTCACGGCGTTCAGGTTCATGGCTTTGACGCGCCGCAAATCCCGCTCGATTACTTCGGGATCATACGCCCCCCGTCCCAGCCAGTGTTCGAAGTAGTGGCCATTGGCCAGGCCAATGCCGCTGGAGGGCATGTAGTTCACGCCATGTGCCTTCCACGGCTTGCCGCGCCACCAGAACCCGCCGTCACGCGCCTCGATGTATTGCGGCTTCGCTTTCGGCTCCCAGACGCCCAGCTCATGCCGCAGGCCGTCAACCACTGCCCCGCCTAACGTCAGACTCGCCGAGACACCGGCCTCGCCGGCACTCCGCGAAAGCCCAGCTTGTTCGACGGCCTTCGCCTCGCCTGGCGCAAGCGAAACCTCGCTGTCGAGTATTGTCCTGCGCGCCACGCCTTTGGCATCCAGGAACTTCACCGAAACATGCAGTTTGCTGACCGCTTCCCGCCCGAAGTTCACCACCCGCGCCCCCGCCTTAAACTGCTGCCCTGCGAAGACGGTGAAGAACTCGCTGCCGCCCTCGCTGAGAAACACGCCCCGCTTCATGCGCGACAGCGTCTGCCGTAGACAATTGGTCACCACGGCCTGCCGATAGAAGCTCGCCTCGGCCGGCGTGAAGACGGCCCAGACACTTCCGCGAAACGGCGCCTCGACATTCACCACCAGCGCCCCCAGCGCGCCCCGGTAGTCCCGGTTGGCCGCATCATAAGCCCCCAGCAGCGGCTCCCACCGATACGGCCTCCCTTGCTCGAACCCCACCCCCCGCGCCCGAGGATTCAGGCCCACGTAAGCCAGCGCCTCACGCGTGCCCCCATTCTCTCTCATTCCCTCCCATCCCTCCCATGCCACCTTCTGGTGGTCTGGCTGCACCACCACTGGCGTCGTGATCGGGAAGCACTGGTAGCTCGGCGAGACACTTTCCAGCGCGGGGATTGGTGGCCCTTCTGGTGGCCCCTCGTCGCCGAACGGGTTCGGCGCGCTGCCCAGGCCGTCGAACCAATACTCATGCTTGTCCCCTTCCAGAGCTGTGTGCGACCAGGCCAGGCCGACGCAGCAACTCACGGCCCGGGCCGGTTCGAAGTGGCCGCGCTTCTCGCCCGGTGCCGGCACCGGCCACGGTTTGAACCGGTCCGGCAGCAGCGCGTAGTCCTTCCACTCGGGGGTCAAGTCCACCGTCGCAATCCAGCGCGAGTTGTCATCTTGTCTCCATTCCAGGGAAAGCTGGCGCGTAAGTGGTCCCCCTTTGGCGCGGAAACACGTTAGCGTATGATTCGTCGGGAATGGGTGCTCGAAAGCAGGTGACAGAAAAGTATCCCATCCAAACAGCCGGCCGACCTTCACGTGCAGTGTCTTGCCGCGATCCGCGGCGGCCAGCTCATACTCAGCCTGTGCCTCCGGACCCGCCGCCGAGCGCGTCCAGCGCTTGAGGTCCATTTGGTCGAAGTCCTCGATCGTGTGTTGTGCCCGTTGAGCGGCGATTGCCTCCTCGTAAGTCTGCCGCGACATCCATTGGCCCTTCACCTGAAACAGCGGCGATTGCCACGCAGGCAGTCCCAGCGCCAGCAAATCCCTGCCCTCCTGCAAGTAGCCCTGAATGGCCGGCGACGCCGCCATTGGCAACGACCGCGCTCCCGGCAGCACGAGCAAATCGTAACGTTTCGCCGTCAGCGCCGTCTGATTCGTCAAGACCGTCGCGTCGATGAACTCAGCGGTGTAGCCCGCGGCCTGCACCTGCCCGCTGATCTCACGCGCCAGCGTCTGGTCGAACCCCGGCAGCGAGTCCGAGAACACCGCTGCTCGCGGCGGCTCCGCTCCTGCCCCGGCCAGGGTGTGGGCCGGTTGAACGACCATGAGCAGCGTTCCAAGGGCCACGCAGGCTAGTCGGGGCTGGAACTGTTCAACCTTGATCGAGGGTGTGGTTTGCATAAGTGTCAAAGTAGAGGATGGGCATGCCCCCCGCACTCGACCTGATTGCGCGCGGCCGATGACCCGGGCAGCAACACTACCCGGGCAAAACCATCAACGCGGGGGTGCTGCAGGAGCCATGCGTAGGTTCCAAAGCAGGGCTGAGGATCGTAGCGACGTATCACGGAAATAGCACTGGAGTACAAGCGGAATACAAGCGGAATACAAGCGAAATACGAGCGGAACACAAGCGAGCAGCGCGCCGTCTCCTCGCTACCTCCTCCGATGGCCCACGCTGGCAACGCGCCCTCGTGCGGCGACCCCGCCCCCATGCTTACTCGGGAACTTAGTGCCCTCTTCGGAAGTGCCGACGGGTTTCCCGGGTTGTGGGCATTCCTCTAGCGGAGACGAAACCGCGCCTTCGTGCAGGCTGCCTTATGCGAGATATTATGAAAAATATCGCTTGACAACTCCGCGTCGCCCTTGTTAATTAAAAGGCAGGTTGCTGATGCCTATGAAACGTTATCAAAAGCTTCTTCTGTCCTGCGGGCGGGCTGTCTTTGCCGTGGTAGTCGCCGCCCTCACTCTCACCTCCGCGCGCGCGGTCACTTTCCCCGACCCCAGGCTGGAAAGCGCTGTGCGGGACGAATTGTCCAAACCTTCCGGTGAAATCACCGCCGACGATATGCTGGAGCTGACCGTCCTCCATGCCGCGGGGCGCGGTATCGAGGATACCAGCGGCCTGGAGACCGCCCTAAACCTCCAGACCCTGTATTTCGAAGGCAATCCGGTCACAAATTATTCCGGGGTGGCGGGGCTGCCGAACCTCGCCTTGCTGGAATGGCCGAGCGGCCAGATTGCCGACACGACCTTCCTGGCGGACCTCCATGCGCTGACCAACCTGAACCTCAACAGCAACCCGGTCACCAATTACGCCAGCCTCAGTGGCTTGACCAACCTGGTCCGGCTGGACTTCAACGCCTCCGGCATCAGCAACCTCACCTTCGTATCGGCCCTGACGAAGCTCCAGACGCTGTCCGTTTACGACAATCAGATACAAGACATTTCCCCCCTCAGTGGGTTGTCGGAGTTGCAGACGGTGCAACTCGACTGGAACGCTGTGACCAATCTGGACGTCCTGTCCGGGATGACCAACCTGGTCAACCTGAGCCTGGCGGGTAATGGCGTAACAAACCTGGACTTTATCGCGCCGCTCCAGCGGCTGCAGAGCCTCGGCCTCTATGTCAACCTTGTTCAGGACATCTCCCTCCTCACCGGGCGGACCAACCTGCTCTCGTTAAGCCTGGGTTGGAACGGCGTGACCAATCCGGTGGTGATCGGTACCTTGACCGGGCTGCAGAACCTGGCTGTGGACGGCAACCAACTCACCAATGTTGTTTTTCTGGCCGGTTTGACCAACCTGACTTCGTTGAGCCTGGCTTACACTTGGCTGGCAGACATGTCTCCGCTTACAAATCTGACGCGGCTCAATGACATGAACGTCGGCGAAAACTCCCTCACCAACCTGCCCAACCTCTCCAGCCTTACCAACCTGAAGACCTTTATGATGGCTGGCAACCAGATCACCGACCTTTCGCCTCTAACCAATCTCATCGCCATGCTGGAACTGCACGCCCAGCGGAATCTCTTCTCGAGTGTCGCGCCCGTATCCGGATGCCCGTGGCTGGAACGATTGCTTCTCAGTGGTAACACCCTGACAAATCTGGCCGAACTCGTCGTATTGACCAATTTACATTATCTCCAGCTCCGCGAGATGCAGCTCACGAATCTGGACTTCGTTGTGCCCCTGACGGCCTTGGACGACCTGGATGTCGGTGATAATTTGGTGGCGAACCTTTCGCCGCTGACCAACCTCCCCTATTTGCATTTTCTTTCGGCCGAACGAAACCGGCTTGTGCGAATTGATCCGCTGTTGGACTGTCCGTCCTTTTGGTACATGAATCTGCGGGGGAATTATCTCGACACCAATACCACTTCCGCTGCGTGGAATGTCATCACGAACCTCTTGGGGCGCGGAGTCACGGTGGAATACGAACCGCAGAACCCACCACCTGTTCCGATTGAGTTCCTGTCGCAACCCGCCAATCGTTCCGCGTTTGTCGGCAACAACGTCCTTTTCAGCGTCAGCGTCACAGGCGGCACCCCCGGCCCGAGTTACCGCTGGCAAAAGGACAGCGTGGACCTTGTGGATAACACACGGATCACGGGTGCGGAAACCGACACACTCCAAATCAGCGAAGTTAACTCCGGCGATGCCGGTCTCTACCGCGTCCGCGTCTGGGACGGTTGGATCGCGACCAACAGTCTCACCGCCGAGCTGAAAGTCATTACCAACGTCGTCTTTGCCGATCCCAACCTCGAACGAGCGGTGCGCGACGCGCTGGCCATCCCGACCGACCCGCTCGCCCCTGCCAATCTCGTGGGTCTTTACTCGCTGACTGCCTCTTACTGCGGCATCACCAACCTGGCGGGCATTGAAGCGTTAGCTGATCTGGTCGGGTTGGACCTCTCCGGCAATCCGGCTATCGCCAGCTTCCAACCACTGACCTACCTTGCGCCCCTCAATGCACTCTGGGTCAACGATTGTGGGCTGGAGAGCCTGGCCTGGGTTGCTGCGTTGCCCTACCTGAACGAACTGCGATTCGAGAACAACTTCATCGAGGATCTGTCGCCGCTGCGCGGGATGAGCAGGCTGGTGAACGTCTATGCGGATGAGAATCGTCTCACGGTGATTGACCCGCTCCTCGACCTGACCCAGTTGCAGTATGTCAACGTCACTCGCAACCACCTGGATACCAATAGCGCCTCCGCCGCGTGGGCTGTCATCACCAACCTGGAGGCCCTCGACGTCTCGGTGGCTTATGACCCTCAATATGCCGCCCCCGTGCTGCCCGAGATATTCTCCCAACCCGTCAACGTGGTCGCCTACGTGGGCGATAATATCCACTTTGCCGTGGTCGCCTCCGGCAGCGGCTCCGGTCTCAACTATCAATGGCAGAAGAATGGCGTTCACTTGTTCGAGGACCCGCCCATATCGGGAACCGGCGGCGACACGCTCTACATTGATGGAGTGACGGCGGCGGATGTCGGCACTTACCGGGTTCGCGTGTGGGACGACCTCGGTGTGACCAACAGCCGCTCGGCCACGTTGCGGGTCATTAGCTCGGTCACCTTCGTTGACCCGAAACTCCTGCAGGCCGTGCGCGACCGGCTGGGTATTTCCTCCGCTCCTATCGCCTTGGACGACATGAAGAACTTGACTTCACTGGAAGCCCGGAACCTGGGGATCACCAACCTAACTGGCCTCGAAACTGCCGCCAATCTCGCCTGGCTCCTCTTGAATCAAAATCCGGGCATTACGGACTTCACCCCGTTGGCAGGGTTGCCGGTACTGGGGCAGGTTTTTCTCGATCACTGCGTGGTGCCGGACCTTTCCATTGCCGCGACACTGCGATCATTGTGGGAATTCACCGCCTGGGGCGGGCAGGTAGTGGACCTTGCACCGCTGGCGGGATGCCCGACGCTGCAGATCCTCAACCTGGGCGGCAACCCGGCCCTGACCAACTACGCCGCGCTGAATGCGCTGACCAATCTCCAGAACCTCTCGCTGGACGGGAGCGGCATCCCCGACGCTTCCTTCGTCGCCTACATGCCCGTCCTGCAGTATCTGAACCTCTGGGGTGGGACGGTGCAGGACCTGAGTCCCCTGACCAACTGTCCTAACCTGGTCCAGTTCGAGGGAGCTTACAACCAGATCACCAACGGCGCAGTGCTCGCGGCCTGCACCAACCTTGATAGTCTCAGCCTGCCCGGCAACCAGTTCAGCAATGTCGATTTTCTCCCCGGCCTGCAGAAGCTCCTTTTCCTCCATCTTGAGAGCAACTCGATCTACGACCTCTCCCCGCTGGTGGGATTGACCAACTTGACTTGGCTGGCCTGCGGCTGGACGCAGGTGACCAACCTGGCGCCTGTCGCGGCGCTTACGGGGCTCGACACTCTCTCCGTCTGGAACCTGGGAATCTCCAACCTCGATTACCTCGCTCCGCTTACCAACCTCACCCTCTTGAGCGCCGGGCAAAACGGGATCACCAACCTGCCGCCATATCCTCATCTCGCTAAACTGACTTACCTCAACCTGGACGCCAACCCGCTGGCCAGCATCGCCTTTGCCGCCGGGCTGACCAACCTGCGGGAACTCTCACTATACCAGTGCGGCATCGTTGACGTGGCACCCCTCACGGGACACACTAACTTGCACAATCTTACCTTGGGCCAGAACCGCATCTACGACATCAGCCCACTGGCCGGGCTGCGGTTCCTGGAGTCCGTGAATCTCTCCGCCAACAACCTCCAAAGCCTCGCCCCGCTGTCCGCTCTCACAAACTTGAATTACGTGGACCTTCGTATGAACTTTCTGGACATCAGCACAGGCTCCCCGGCCATGATTGTTATCGGGACGCTTGAAGGCCGCGACGCCACGGTGGACTATGATCCGCAGAAGCTCGCGCCCACCCCCATCCAGCTCTCCGCTCCCACCTGGCTGGCCGGCAACCAATTCCGGTTTACGGTCACCAGCACTCCGGGCAGCGCGCTGGAGGTGCTTTCCTCCACCAGTCTCGCGGGTTGGGCGCACCTCGGCTATCTGACCAACATCACAGGCACCGTATCGTTCACCAACTCACCCGCCACCGGCACACGCAAGTTCTACCGCGTGCGGCTGCAGTAGGCAGGCGCCTCGCGCTGCCGCATGCTTGGCCAGGATGAATAAGAATAGAATCTCTCTCCGACGGCGGAGCTTCCTGAAAGGCGTCGGCACAGCGGCCGCCGGCCTTCTTCTGGACGGGGCGGGTCCCGGCACATTGCACGGCCTCTGCGCAGAAGCTGGATCAGCCCCGCCATGTCCTTCCATTGATACCCACATTCATGTCTATGATCCCGCTCGCCCACAAGGCGTGCCGTGGCCACCGAAGAACTTGGATGTGCTCTACTCCGCGCACATGCCAGCGGGTTTCGTCACGCTCACGGAGCGCCTCGGGGTCGTCGGGGCCGTGGTGGTCGAGGCCAGCCCCTGGGTCGAGGACAATCAATGGGTGCTGGATGTCGCCAAAGACAATCCCATCATTGTGGGCTTCATCGGAAACCTGGAGGTAGGTCAGCCGCAGTTTGCTTCGCAGCTCAAGCGCTTTGCGGCAAACCCACTCTTCCGCGGTCTGCGCCTGCGGGATGTCACCATTCCCAAAGGCCCAGGCGAAGCCGCTTTTGTGGCTGACATGAAACGGCTGGCAGATCGTCAGCTCACCCTGGATGTGGTGGGCGACACGCCGATCCTGGCAGATGTCCTACGCATCAAGAAAATGGCGCCGGACCTGCGCGTGGTCATTGACCATCTGCCGTTCCACGCATGGGACAAGGATGGATCGGCGGCAATGCGCGACGCGCTCAAGGAGGTGGCTCAGTTACCCAGGGTCTATATCAAAATCTCCGATGTCCCGCGCCAGGTCGGCGGGCGCCTCGTGGAGGACCTTGAGTTCTACCGCCCCGGCCTGGACGTCCTCTGGAGCCTCTTTGGCCCCGACCGTGCCATCTACGGCAGTAACTGGCCGGTCAGCGATCTCGTGGCTCCGTATGCCAGCATGTATAAGATTGTCGCTAACTACTTCGCGGGGAAGGGCGAAGCGGACGCGCAGAAGTTCTTTTGGAAGAACTCGCTGGCAGCATATTCGTGGGTGCCGCGTGGCAAGGCAGCCAGCCTGCTCCAGAAGTAAGCCTACGCCCCCTGCCTTCGCTTTAGGGAAGTGATCTACGGCTTCACCGCCAGGCCAGCGGCGGCAGCCAAGTGGCGCTGCTTCTCGTCAAAGGACAGGAATTCTTTAGCCGCCAAATGGAGCGCCGTGGCCACGTGGAGGATGTCGAAGCTGCGGGAGCCCTCTTTTGAGGTAGAGCCCGTAGAGGAAGCTGGTGTCCGGGTAAGCTCTCACGAAAGGTCGCCGCGGCTGGCCGCCAATCCTTCCGCCACGTCGGCCGAGTCGTAGCAGGGAATAGTGGCAGCGGCATCCTGCCGCTCACAGGAAGCCAATCCTTCCGCCACGTCGGCCGAGTCGTAGCAGGTCCGGCCGAAGGTCTGGTCCAGCCGGGTCATGATGTCGGGCATCTTGAAGCGGCGCGACTTTTTCGGCGGGGCCGGGAGCAGATGGGCGAAGGCCTTCCCGGCTCGGGTAATCTCCACCGGCTGGCCCTGCTCAATCCAGGCGGCAATGCGGGGTAACCGATTGCGCAAATCCCTCACAGTCGCTGTCTTCATCGTGAGACAAATATGTCTCACGCAGGCAAAGCGGTCAAGCGGCGGGTCAGCA
>CAIWJG010000331.1 GCA_903912925.1 uncultured Verrucomicrobia subdivision 3 bacterium
CTCCGGGCCAGAGGTCCGACTAACGCTCCGACCTGAGCAGATACACCTGAAAGCCTGATGAAAGCCTCTTGATAGCCGGTTGATCCCGTGTTGTCAGCGTGATGTTCCAAAGGTACTCCATAGGAGTTCCATAGGATCTCCATAGGTACTCCATAGGAATGGGGGTAAAATTCCCAACTTCCACCGCTTGGCGGCGGCAAGGGCGCAAGACAGGATTCTTCTCGGGGTGATTTTACCCTGCGAATCCGGGCCTTCCGTATATCGCTTCCTAGCTACAACGCGGCCTGCCTCTCATTAACACCCCACTTTAGTGGGGTGTGGTCGGTGGTCTCGGGGTCGGAACCGCTTCAGCGGTTTACCCGCCACCGTAAACCGCTGAAGCGGTTGGGGAGCCGGTTCGCGTGCCACACCCACCTCGCTGAAGCGAGGTGTTAATGAGAATCGGCTGCCCACTCCGAAGAAATCTGTCGTGCGCCCCTGCGGCAACTGGTATCAGACCTTTGATTGACTCGGGGGCACCCCCCTTAATAGGATGTTCGGCATAATGCCTTACGCTAAATCATTCAAAGGCCTGGTGGAGTTTGCTCCAGGCTTCGCACGACGCGCTACGATCAGCCACGTGTTATTCGATTTCGACGGCACGCTCTCGCTGATCCGGCAGGGCTGGCCGGAGATCATGACGCCGATGTTCGCCGAGATGCTGCCGGCGCTGCCGGGGGAGACGCTCGAAGCCCGCCTGCAGCTCTGCAACGATGACATCATGCGGCTCAACGGGAAGCAGACCATTTACCAGATGATCCAGTTGGCCGAGCGCATCAAGGAGCGGGGCGGCACGCCGCAAGAACCGCTCTGGTACAAGCACGAATACCTGCGACGGTTGGAGGTGCGGATCAGCCACCGGGTCGATGGCCTGCGCAACGGGTCACTCAAGCAGGATGACTTGCTGGTTTACGGCGCGCGCGCGCTGCTGGAGGAACTGAAGCGCCGCGGCTTGCCGGTTTACCTGGCGAGCGGCACCGACGAATATTGCGTGAAGGCGGAGGCCGAGCTGCTCGGTATGCCGCGCTACTTTGGCCGGCACATCTATGGCGCCATTGACGATTACAAGAAGTTCTCCAAGAAGATGGTGATCGAGCGCATCCTGCGCGAGAACGCCATCCAGGGGTCGCAACTCCTCTCCTTCGGCGACGGCTATGTGGAGATCGAGAACACCAAGGACGTCGGCGGCTTCGCGGTGGCCGTGGCCAGCGACGAGGCGAACAACGGCTCGGGACAGTACGACGAGTGGAAGCGGAACCGGCTGCGGAGTGTCGGCGCCGATGTGATCGTGCCCGATTTCCGGGATCTCGACGGCTTGATGGAGTGCATCTTTGGAACATGACACCCGAACGCTTTAGCGCCATTACGGGGCAATACATCCGGCTGAGCATTGCCATTGCGGGGGACTTCTGCCTCGATCGCTACCTTGAGATTGATCCGGCCCGGCAGGAGACTTCGCTTGAAACGGGGCTGCCAGTCTGCAATGTAACCAATGTCCGCGCCCAACCCGGCGGGTCAGGCACCATCCTGAACAACCTGGTGGCGCTGGGCATAGGGACCATCTTCCCGGTCGGCTTCGCGGGCGAGGACGGCGAGGGCTACGAACTTCGGCGGGCGCTGGTGCAGAAGCAGGGGGTTCGCCTGGACCACTTCGTCGAGACCCGCGAGCGCCATACGTTCACTTACTGCAAGCCGCTGGTGCTGGAGCCGGGCAAAGCGCCACGCGAGCTGAACCGACTGGATCAGAAGAATTGGACCGTCACACCGCCTGCCCTGGCCGAACGCCTCGGCGCGTCCATGACGGTCCTGACAAAGCTAGTTGACGCGTTCATCCTGTTGAGTCAGGTGGATCTGCCGGATACCGGAGTGTTGACGCAGCAGGTGCTAAAGAGCGTGGCTGGGATTGCCCAGGCCAATCCCAAGCAGGTGATCGTGGCCGACAGCCGGCACAGCCTGCGGGGCTTTCCGCCCGTGGTCTTCAAGATGAACGCCGCGGAGCTGCGGGCGCTGACGGGTATGAGCGCCGCGTCGGAGATCACGGACATCCGTGCGGCTGCGGCTGAGTTGGCTCGCCGGAACGGACGCCCGGTTTTCGTGACGCTGGCCGAACGCGGCATCGTAGGGGCGTTGCCGGACGGCCAGACGGACCACATACTCTCACTGCCGTTGCGGGGAGAGATTGATATTGTCGGCGCAGGCGACTCTGTCACCGCCAACCTCACGGCTGCGTTGGCGGCGGGCGCGGGGCTGCGCGAGGCGATTGAGCTGGCGAACGCCGCGGCCTCGATTGTGATCCATCAGCTCGGCACGACCGGCACGGCCTCGGTGGAGCAGTTGCGCGAGCTGCTGTGCGGCGGGGGATAGCGCCGGCTCGCCCACGGGCCGCTGCCTTTTCAGGTCAAAGCGGCAGAGGGCTGCCGCACTCCAAGACGCTTTCGCGTTGACCGGGACGCTCGGTGTCGCGCCAGCGTCTTGGAGTGCGGTAGTCCTCTGCCGCTTTTGAAATAGTTTGATTGGCAACCGGGGCGAACCCCGCTACCGTCACTCAGTCTGGTAAGCGCAGTAGCGAAGTCACGATGAGAATCACGTTGGCCGCGATGGTTGTTCTGCTGGCGGTCGTCGCCGGTGCCGCAACGCCGGAAGTGGGATCCAATGTCTTCGAAAGCCAGGCGACTCCGTCCCCCGAAGGCCAGATTGATAAGCTTGTCCTGGCCAACTTGTCCAAGCTGGGCATTCACCCCGCGCTTTGCTCCGATGCGGTGTTCCTCCGGCGCGCTTACCTGGATGTCATTGGCACGCTGCCCACTGCGAAGGAGGTCCGGGAGTTCCTGCAAGACCCAGACACGAAGACCAAACGCCGCCGCCTGATTGACCGGTTGCTGGAGCGGGACGAGTTCGCCCAATACTGGGCGATGAAGTGGGGTGACTTGCTGCGGATCAAGGCCGAGTTCCCCGTCAACCTCTGGCCCAACGCCGCCCAAGCCTATCACCGCTGGGTGCTGGCATCCCTCGCGCAGAACAAACCTTATGACAAGTTCACGCGCGATCTGCTCACCTCCAGCGGCAGCAACTTCCGCGTCGGCCCGGTCAACTTCTACCGCGCCATCCAGAACCGCACACCGGAAGGGATCGGCACGGCGGTCGCCCTGACCTTCATGGGCACGCGCGTCGAGAACTGGCCCACCAACCAGTTGGCGGGCATGGCGGCGTTCTTCGCGCAGATCGGCTATAAGCCCACGCGCGAGTGGAAGGAGGAAATCGTGTTCTGGGATCCGCTGGGTGCCTATGCGCAGGCGTGCAACAACACGTCTAACGCTCCCGCTCCGCTGCCCACCAATACCGCGCCGCTGACGGCGGTCTTCCCTGACGGGAAAGCGGTCAAGCTTTCTCCCGACCGCGATCCGCGGGAGGTGTTTGCCGATTGGTTGATCACGCCGAAGAATCCCTGGTTCACCCGCAACATCGCCAACCGCGTCTGGTCCTGGCTGCTGGGGCGGGGCATCATCCACGAGCCGGATGACATCCGCGCGGACAACCCGCCCACAAACCCTGCTCTGCTCGCGTATCTGGAGAAGGAACTGGCCGGTGGCCACTACGACTTGAAGCATCTCTACCGCTTGATCCTGAACTCCCAGACCTACCAGTTCTCCTCGGTGCCGCGATCAGACAGTGCGCAGGCCGAGGCTAACTTTGGCAGCTACGCTGTCCGCCGCCTGGAGGCGGAGGTGCTCATTGACGCCATCAACCACATCAGCGGCACGTCGGACCTTTACACCAGTGCGATCCCAGAACCGTTCACCTACATTCCCGCCGACCAGCCGGCGATCAAGCTGGCGGACGGCAGCATCACGAGCCCGTTCCTGGCGCTATTCGGCCGCTCGGCGCGGGCGACCGGCATGGAGAACGAGCGCCCCAACAAGATGCTCTCCGGCCAATGGCTGCACCTGCTGAACTCCAGCCATATCCAGCGCAAGCTGGAACAGGGCCCGCGGCTCAAGGCGATCCTGGATTCCGGCCGCAAGCCGCCGGAGATTGTAGAGGAGCTTTATCTGACGATCCTGTCGCGATTGCCGACGCCGGAGGAGGTGAAGATCGTGGAGGATTACGGCAAGCCCAACAAACCCAAGGCAGGGAAATCGCGCGAGAGTTGGGTGGACATCATGTGGGCGTTGATAAACAGCACGGAGTTTTTGTATAGGCATTGATATGCCGAGAGGAGCTTTACATTATATCGGCAGCCGCGCGTTTGCGGATGTCCTGTTCCCCCTCACCCCGGCCCTCTCCCCCGGGGAGAGGGAGCCACTCCCTCCGTCCCTCGCCCATACCGTAAGCGCCGCATTCGCCTGCGCCCGGCCGAGCTGTCTCCCTCTCCCACAGGGAGCGAATTCCCCGAAAGGAGTTTTTCGCGCCTTGGCCCCCTTAAACGAAGAAGGAGAACACCCAACATCCAACACCCAACATCCAACATCCAAGGCCCCGCCTCTGCGCCATCCTTGGATGTTGGGCGTTCGATGTTGGATGTTGGATGTTTCCGAGGTTCAGGGGCAGGGCCGGGGTGAGGGGAAACAAGCTCCACGACCTTTATGACTGCTTCGCATCAACGATCTATGAACCCGGAATGTGGCCTCAATGAGCAGCACCCCAGGGCAAACGTTCTCGGGATGACCCTTAGCCTGCCGATGTCGCGGCGCGAGGTGATGCAGGTGGGTCTCTTCGGTCTGGCCGGGCTCTTGCTCGACCAGAGCCGTGTGTTCGGTGCCGACGCCGTGCAGCCAGTGCAGGCCGCCACCCCCGCCCCCCAGGCCCCTGGCCCGATCAAGGCCAAGTCGGTTATCCAGATCTTCCTGTGGGGCGGCATGTCGCACAACGACACCTGGGACCCCAAACCGGATGCCGGCTACGATTACAACGGCTCGATGAAGAACTTCCTGCCCACCAACGTGGACGGCATCCTGGTCAGCGATTGGTTTCCCAAGCTGGCGAAGCAGGCCGACAAGTATTCGCTTATCCGCAGCATGACGCACCGCAACAACGGCCATGAAACGGCGGCCTACCTGATGCAGACGGCGCACACGCCCGGGGAGCGGCTGGCGTATCCGAGCGTTGGGGCGGTGTTCGCCTACTTCAGGAGCAAGGAATACAAAGGGTTGATTCCGCCTTACGTGGTGCTGACCCAGCCGCAAGGGAGGTTCTCGGAAGAGGGCTTCCTCGGGCCGCGGTTCAAACCGTTTGCCACGGGCGGCGATCCCAACGCCAACCGCTTTGAGGTGGAAGGCGTGGTCGCGCGTGGCATCACCGACGACCGGCAGAAGAGCCGGCGCGATTTGCTGCACAAGCTGGACACAATGGGCGGCGCAATGACCAACAGCCCGCAACTGGGCGCGTCCGAAGAAGCCAGGAAGGAGGCTTATGATTTGATTCTCGGCGAGGGGCGCGCGGTATTCGATCTCTCGCGCGAGAAGCCTGAGCTGCGCGACCGCTACGGCCGCCACACCTTCGGGCAGGATTGCCTGGCGGCGCGGCGGATGGTCGAGACGGGGGTGCCTTATATCGTCATCAATTACCCGGGCGGGTGGGACACGCATAAAGATCACTTTCAGACGATGGGCCGGCAGTGCCCGCAGCTTGACCAGGGCCTGGCTGCGCTGCTGGCGGACTTGAAAGATCGCGGCCTGCTGGAAACGACGCTGGTCTGGTGCTCGGGCGAGTTCGGGCGGACGCCGAAGATTGACTGGCAGCCGCCCTGGAACGGCGGGCGCAACCATTACGGCAACGTCTTCACCGCGCTGGTAGCGGGGGGCGGCTTTAAGGGCGGCTACGCCGTCGGGGCCTCCGATGCAAAAGCGGAGGAGGTCAAGGAGCGTCCGGTGTATCCGGTGGATTTGCTGGGGAGCATCTACCAGTTGGGCGGCATTGACCCCATCGCGAAGCTGCCGCATCCCATGGGCCAGGATGCCCATGTATTGCCCTCTGCCGCGGAAGCCGTGAAATCCGGCGGGCTGCTAACCGAGATCATGTAGAGATATGCTCTTGGAGATCATGCAACCCATCTGGACTTTGCACCGGGCCCCCGAGCATAGAGCAGTTGCTCAAGCTCCTCCTCGCTACCGCATCGCGGCCGCCCCTTTCAATAGCGGCACAGCCAAGTCAAACTCGGGCGTCTCGTTCCCCCTCACCCCAGCCCTCTCCCCAAAGGAGAGGGAGGACCTTCGGCCGTCAGTCGGCGAAGCTAATGCGGTCGGATGTTTCGAGGACCGGGCTAGTTGGCTCCCGTTCCCCAAGGGAGAGACCTGGGGTGAGGAGGGACAGGCCTTACCTGGAAAACCAGAACGAAGCAGCCGCCCGATCTCTTCGGATTTCGGGTTTCGGGCTTCCTTCGGGCTTCGGGTTTCGGCCTTCGGATTTCTCCCGCGACGGTTCCCAATCCTGACCTTGGCCCTCTTGCTGGCCGCGGCACTACCGGCCCACGCTCAGCCGCGGCCGTATATCGGGTTTGTGTATCCTGCGGGCGGGCAGCAGGGGACCATGTTTGCGGTCAGGCTCGGCGGGCAGAATCTGGATGGTGCCAGCGAGGTGCTGGTCACGGGCAGCGGCGTTTCCGCCAGGGTCGTCGAGTATTATCGACGGATCGGTCCGCAGGAGATTACGTTGCTGAACGAGCAGCTCAAGGAACTCAAGGTGGCAAAGCCGACGAACGCCGCAGCCATGATGAGTTCGGGACAGCCAATGATGGCGGCGGAGATGACTATGATGTCCCCGGCCGTGACTCCCGGGAAAACGAATGCGCCGGCAGCGCAGAATGAAGCAACCCGCACACTCGTCGCGAAGATTGAGAAGCGCATCGCCGAATACTGCAATCGGCCCGCCAGTGCGGCGCTGGCTGGTCTGCTATTTATGGAGATCTCCGTCGCGCCCGACGCCGAGCCGGGCGAGCGGGAACTTCGGATCAGGACCCCGACCGGCCTGTCCAACCCGATGGTCTTTCTCGTCGGCCAATTGCCCGAGTTAAGCCGCAAGCCAATGATCACCAGTGGCTACCAGGTGCTGGGCAAAGAGGAACTCGCCCTCCGCAAACGCCCAGCGGGCGAGGTCGAGGACCGGATCACCCTGCCGTGTACGCTGAATGGCCAGATCGCTTCCGGGGAGGTAAACCGGTATCGCTTCATAGCGCGCAAGGGCCAGCAGTTGGTCATCACCACCCGGGCGCGGCAATTGATCCCCTATATCGCCGACGCCGTGCCCGGCTGGTTCCAGCCCGTGTTGGTGCTGCACGACGCAAACGGCAAGGAGGTGGCGTATGACGACGACTACCGCTTCAAGCCGGACCCCACGATCCTCTGCGAGATTCCCCGCGACGGCGAGTATGTGCTCGGCGTCTGCGACAGCATCTACCGTGGACGCGAGGACTTCGTGTACCGGATCAGCATTGGCGAGCTGCCTTTCGTGACGAGCATCTTCCCAATCGGAGCCCGGACGGGCACAGCGGCGAAGATCAAGGCCACCGGCTGGAACCTCGAATCAGCGGAGATGACGCCGCCTTCGTCAAACGCCGACCCCGGCACCCACCTGCTCACCGGGCGCCACAAGGAACTGATTTCTAATCGCGTGCCGTTCGCTCTGAACACACTGCCAGAGTGCCTGGAGAAGGAGCCCAACAATACGGTGAAGCAAGCGCAGCGTGTCACTCTGCCCATCATCGTCAACGGGCGCATGGACCGGCCCAATGACTGGGATGTGTTTCAGTTCACCGGCCACACCGGCGAGACGGTGGTCGCGGAAGTCTATGCGCGTCGGCTAGATTCGCCGCTGGATTCGGTGCTCAAACTCACCGACGCCGTCGGCAAGCTGCTGGCTTGGAATGACGATCACGAGGACCTCGGCTCCGGCGTGAACACGCATCACGCGGATTCGTATCTCCGGGCCACGCTGCCCGCCGACGGCGTCTATTATGTCCACCTGGGCGACACGGCGCGCGCCGGGGGCGAGGAGTATGCCTATCGGCTGAGGATCAGCGACGCGCAGCCGGACTTCGCTCTGCGCGTAGTGCCCTCCAGCATCAGCCTGCGCGGCAAGTCCACGGCGCAGGTCAGCGTGCATGGCATCCGGAAGGACGGGCTCACCGGCCCCATCAAGCTGAGCTTGAGGAATCCGCCGCCGGGCTTTTCGGCCGATCCGGTTTCCCTCACCGGCACACAGGAGGTCGCGCGCCTGACAATCAAGACCACACTGGCCGAGAGCGCCGAACCGGTCAACCTGACCGTCGTAGGAAAGGCAAAGGTCGGCGAGCAGGAAGTCGCGCACGACGCGGTGCCAGCGGAAGACCGCATGCAGGCTTTTCTATGGCGGCACCTGGTTCCCGCCACCGAACTGAAGGCACTGGTTTTCAACCCGAACGCACCGCCGCCGCCCAAGCGCGTCCCGCGCGTCCGGCCTCCTATCGCGCCCTCCACCAATGCAACGGTTGTTGCCACTAACGCTGTCCCCGGCAAGCCCAAGTTCACCAAACAGCAGGTGGCCGGGCGGTTGCGGGAACTGAAGCTGCTCTTTGAAGAGGAGCTGCTCACGGATGATTTCTATGACCTAAAAGCAGCCGAGTGCGAGGCAGCGCGTTGAAGCGCGCAGGAGCGCCGAGCCGAGGCTTAGGAGGAAGTGATGTGATGGGGCCCGATTCGAGGCGGGGGAGGTCTCCGGAGCCAAGCCTGGGCGCTTTCTCGATCATCGAAGAGGTGGACATCGTAGCCTGCGTTCGTGAAGACAAGCTCGAAGAAGTCGAACATCTCAATCTGGAAGCGGGTCTGAGGGATCACCGCTGCGATTCGGACATTCCAGGGCGCCCCAAGTTCGGTGGCATAGTCCGGCAGGCGATAGATGCTGGGCAGCGAGACTTTGGTCACCGCATTGGAGCAATCCACCAGGACGAGCGTGGATTTGTGTTCGTTCAGCAGGTGGATGGTTTCCGCGACCTGCGCCTTGCCTTCCTCGTCCAGGAGCTCGTCCGTGACGATGAGCAAGACCAAGTCATTTCCCGGAACGTATTCAACTGTCCACGCCATAACGACCTTGCTCGCAAGTTGTGCCACTGGAGCAGCCACGCACGTCGCGCAGCCGTTTCGGGGATCTTCGCAGGTGATGCGACTCGAAACGCAACAGCCTTGCCACCCCCAAAAGTCCAGCAGGCGCAACCACCGGAGGCTGCGCCTGCCGTAACCCAACACAGAGGGGCGGCAATCGCTTCCCCGCCGACCGCCCTTCCCAAACCCCCAACACCCCCAACGTGACCACCTCCGCACCAACTCACGCCTTAGTGTTGGCCATTCAACACCGCCGCGCCACTTTTGCCTAGTCGGGGAAAGCTGGATAGTTTTGTAGGGTTTTGGACTACAGCTACCGCTGCCTGCTCCGAACAATTTCGCCGCCCACCCGCCTGCGACCCATCCTTGACATTATCCATCAAAACGGACAGAACCTACTATATGACACGGCAAATCTCGCGGCGCGGTTTTGTGAAATCGTCCCTCCTCGCTTCAGCGACGGTTCCCTTAGCACTGGGCGGACGAACCAGTTCGGCTGCTGAAACACCTGCACCGGCCGGCGCTCCGGCTGCTGCTCCGAAAGAACCCATTCCTACGGGCAAGATTGGGGGGCAGGAAATCAGCCGTCTCATCATGGGCGGTAATCTTATAGGCGGCTACTCCCACTCGCGCGACCTCGGCTACGTCTCCACCCTCATGCGGCGCTACAACAGCGATGTCAAGATACGGGAGACGATCGAATTGGCCGAGGCCCACGGCGTCACCGCCATCAACACCCACGTCACGCAGGAGAACTCATTCATCTTCAATCACTGGAAATCCGGCGGCAAGATGAAGTGGATTGCCCAGGTCCACGCCGACGCCGCGGGCGGCTATTCCCAGATCCAACGGGCGGCTGATGAGGGTGCCACGGGCATCCACATGAATGGCGACGGGGCCGAATCCCTGCTCAGCCAGGGCAAGTTCGACCGGGTGGCGGAGAGTGTCCAGTTGATCAAGTCCCATAAGCGCCTGGCGGGTGTCGGTGCCCATGATCTTCGCGTCATTGTCGAATGCGAGAAGGCCAAGCTGGAGGTGGACTTTTACCAGAAGACCTTCCACTCGCTCGACTATTACAGCGCCCCTCGCCCGGATGAAAAGGACGCCAAAGGCGCACACGACAACTCCTGGTGTAACGACCCGAAGGCGGTGATTGACTTCATGGCGACGGTCAAGAAGCCCTGGATCGCCTTCAAGATCCTGGCCGCCGGCGCCATCCAGCCCCGGGCCGCATTCCCTTATGCCTTTAACAGCGGGGCGGACTTCATTCTGGTGGGCATGTTCGACTGGCAGATCGAAGAGGACACGAAGCTGGCCCGGCGGGTGATCGCTGCTGTGACCAGCCCCGAGTCGAAGCGCACCCGGCCCTGGTACAGTTGAGCAGCGGCCAGATCCGGGCGTTGAAACAAACCGCCGTCTCGCGCCAGGCGCAGGATATGCTTGTCCCTGCCCGCTGCTTCGGCTTTCCTGTTCACGCGCAATTGATGAACCGAAACCTGCTGTGCTGCCTGCTGTCAAGCGGGCTTGTCCTGGGGCCACTATGTTTGCCGGCCGATGCCGCCGACCAACTGCAATGGGGCCAGGCCTGGTCGCGCAACATGGTCTCGCCGGAACAGGGGTTGCCCGAGTCCTTCGACCCCCAGAGCGGCCGGAACATCCAATGGACCGCCGAGCTCGGCACCGAAACCCACTCCTCGCCCGTAGTGGTTGGGGGCCGTGTTTACATCGGCACTAACAACGGCCACCCGCGCGATCCCGCCCAGCACGGCGACCGCGGCGTGCTGATGTGCTTCGAGGAGAAGACCGGCCGCTTCCTCTGGCAACTGCTCTTCCCCAAGCGCGACGAGGACATCTACTTCGACTGGCCCAACAGCGGAATCTCCTCCCCGGTCACGGTCGAGGGTGACCGCGTTTATTTCGTCAACAACCGCGGCGTCGTCGTATGCATTGAGCCGCCACCAATTGGCGTGGGGGCTGCCACCAACGCCCCGGTCGGCGCCTCCGTACCGAAGACGATTTGGCAGTTCGACCTCACTACCGGGGCCGGGATCTGGTCGCATGACGCCGCCCACAGCTCCATCCTGGTTCAAGGCGATTACCTCTACCTCAACAGCGGCACCGGTGTGGACAACACCCACAAGCGCATTCGCACCCCCGACGCGCCCAGCCTGGTCGTCCTCGACAAGCGCACGGGCCGCTACGTGGCACGCGATGACGAGCACATCGCCCCGAACATCTTCCACAGCACCTGGTCGGCGCCCTCCATGGCCACCGTAAATGGGCGTCCCCTGATCTTCTTCGCTGGGGGCAACGGCGTGGTGTATGCGTTCAATCCGCTTGAAAACGGAGTGATGGACAACCGCCCCTCCCTGCAAAGCTCCAACGCACCACCACTCCATCCCCCCCTCTTCCTCGCGAAGGTCTGGCAGTTCGACTTCGACCCCACCGCGCCCAAGAGCAACATCCATGAATACCTCAGCAACCGCCAAGAGAGCCCGAGCGACATCTTCGGCATGCCCGTATTCGACAACAACCGTATCTATGTCGCCGGCGGCGGCGATATCTGGTGGGGCAAGAACGAGGCATGGCTCAAGTGTTTTGACGCCACCCGCACCGGCGACATCACCACGAATAGCCTCGTCTGGTCCTACACGTTGCAAAAGCACGTCATGTCCACGCCGGCCATTTACCGTGGGCTCGCCTTCATCGGCGATGTCGGTCACACCTTCCATTGCGTGGATGCGCAGACGGGCCAGGCGTGCTGGACTCATGAGATCAAGGGCGAAACCTGGGCGTCGCCCCTGGTAGCCGATGGCAAGGTGTATCTCGGAACGCGCGGTGGTGCCTTCTACGTTTTTGCCGCGAGCCGGGAGAAGAAGCTGCTGAGCACCATTGACCTCGGCCGTCCCGTGAGCTCGACCGCCGCCGCCGCGAACGGAGTGCTCTACGTGGCCACAATGTCGCACCTCTACGCCTTGCGGCAGGGGGCTGACCCCCGGTAGGTTCTGGGGTTGAAGCGCTTGTGGCGCAATCCTTATTTTCAGCCGCAGCGTCTTCGTGTCTTCGCTGTTGAATTGCCGCAGCCAAGTTCATTCCGCCTTTCCGTTCTCCGTAGCAGCACTGCGGAAGGTGGACAGCAGTGCTGTGTGGGTGGCGCTGAGACAGCCAAGGATCAGCCGCCCAACTCGGCTTCCAAGGCGCAAGCCCGGGCGATGAGTTCCCGAGCCACCCGCTCGTGCGCGATGTCAAACGGCAGAATCGGTTGCCTCACGGCAGGCGTGGGATAGATGCCCTGCGCGTGGAGCAGCCGCTTGAAGAAATGGATGGAGATGTCCAGGTGCTGGTTCGCGAAGGCGAGAATCGGCAGCACCTTTTCGAAGAGCTGGCACGCGCCCTTGCGGTCGCCAGCCGCGTGTAGGCGATAAATGCGGACATAGACGGCGTGCAGCGCGGTGGGCATGAAGGCATGCACCCCACGGTCCAGCGCCTCGATCATCTGCATGACTGCCCACCCCCCGGAGACGTGCAGCCGCCCGCCCGTGGCGGCCAACAGCTCGGAATACTTGCGACCAGCGGGCACCACTTCCACTTTGACGGCGCGGACGGTCTCCACCGTTTCAAAGAGCCTTACCAGGGTGGCGACTGGCACCCCATATCCGCGCGGGTCCCAATCCTGCAGCATCAGGAAGGGGGGCGCCGTGTCCGCGACCTCGCGGACGGCGGCAGCATACCGTTCGTCGTCCTCGTAGGGAATCGAGACGAGGACCCCGTCACACCCCGCCGCAACCAACTGTCGCGCCAACCGTACCCGCTCCGTCCCTGATGGCGCCGACGCTCCGCCAATCACCGTCGCTCGGCCATTAGCCTCCTCCAGCACGGCGTCCACGAACAGCTCACGCTCGGCGGGGGTGAGTTTCTCCACCTCGCTGGCCATAGCGGGGACCAGGAAACCAGCCACGCCCGCAGCCAACGCTTTGCGCACGTGCTGGCGCAACGCGTCAACATCCAGCTCGTTGGCAGCGGTGAACGGCGTGTTCAGCACCGTCACGATGCCGCGTAACGGAAGGCAGTCCTTCATGGTTGCTCGCGTTCAGCGACAGGCGCGGGGCGGGGCGGGGTAAATCCGAAACCCGAGAGCCGAAACCCGAAGGAAGCCCGAAATCCGAACAGGTCCATCCACAATGGCGCTCGGAGTCATTCGGCTTTCCTGTTCGCGGAAGACTTTATGCGTTCGGGCCTCGGGCTTCGGATTCCCTTCGGGTTTCGGGTTTCGAGCTTCGGATTTGGCACGGCGCTTCATTGCGACCGGACTTCATACTTCCCTTGCGCATAGTCGCGGGTCTTGATGACCAGTCGCTGCTGTGCCGCATCGAACTGCCACGCATCGCCTTCCCGCAATTCAGCGCCGTCCAGCATCACGCGCGCCGGTTTGGCCGGCATGTGGATGCGGAGGATGTGCGGCTCGTGCTTGCCGGCGAATTCGAGCTTGAGCGATGGGCCGGAGTCCACCGCGAGCGTGGTCTGCTCTGGTTTAGGATGAGATTCCGGATGCCACAAGGTGAACTGGTTCTTACCCTCCGGGTAAACCAGCCAGGTGGTGAAACCCGTTGAATTGGTGTCACCGAATCCCGTGTAAGACCGGCTGACGTTCAGTGGGATGACTGCGCCTTCGCGAACGAACACCGGGAATTCGTCGAGTGGGAACTCGCGCTTGACCTCAGCCGGTCCCGACACGACCTCCTGGTCGTGGAACAGGTATCGCCAGCGGCCCGCAGGGAGCGACACGGTCCAGTCGAGCTTATCGGCATAGATCGGCGCGACCAGCAGTTCGTTGCCAAACAGGTAATGGAACTTGCCCTGCTCCTGCGGCCGCATGAGCGGCGGCGCGCCGTTGTGGCACTCGACCACGTAAGAATACATGTAGGGCACCAACTCCGTATGCAGCCACGAGAACTTGCGGACGATCTCCAGCTCCGGCCAGGAGCGCTTCCACAGGCGGCGTTCCCCGTGGCCCCCATTCAGGAACAGACCGCAGAACGTCGAGAACTCGGCCCAGCGGATATATATGTTCGGGGCGATGTCGTTGTCGGAGGCGCTGCCGAACTGATTGGTTCCTCCGGTCGGGCTGCTCGCGGGCTTGGACCAGTTACCCAGCAACGCGGAAGTGGACGCCCCGATATCGTCCGGGTTGCTGCGGCCATGATAGCCCGCCACGTCGCTCCCAATGACACTGTAACCGAGCCGGGCGCTTCCCAGAATGTCGGTCATAGCCCCCTGGATCCCGCGGTCTTTGAGCCCCCAGGTGTGGTTGTTATCGCCCACCCAATTGACGGTGGCTGCGTCCAGCGGGGAGAAGCCCTCCGGGTGCCACCCCTGGTCAAGCGCGCGCACCATCACGATGAACTGCGGGTTGCGGGCCAGCCCGTTCTGTAACTCGACGCGGGAGTAATGATCCATGTATTGCCGGGTGGTCATCGTTCCTGAATAAGTGCGGCTATACGGCACAGCGACACCCCCGACCTTGCTGGAGAAGAAGGTATCGCACCCATCCAGTTTCCAACCGTCGCAGCCCCAATCCATCACCTGCTTCTGGAGCCCCGTCCACCACTGCATCGCCTTGGGGTTGCTGTAATCAATGAAGCCGCCCTTGCCCTTCCACCATTTCCACTGGTAGCCATCGCCAGCCAGGTAACCGTTCGTCCGCGCCTCTTCGTAGAACGCCTGCGAGTCCTTGACCCGCGTGTCTTTGCTGGAACTGTCCACCATACAGGTCATCCACAGGACGATGCGGTAGCCCCGGTCCTTGAGGCTGCGGAAGAACTTCTCCGGCTCCGGGTAGCGCTCCTCATCCACTTTGAAGTCGTTGTAGCGGTAGCTCCACGGGCTATCAATCAGGATGGTGCGCACCGGCAGATCATACTTGGCATATCCCTCCAGTAACTCATTCACATACGCAGCCGTGTTGACATCGTCTTCCCACAGCCAGCATTCCAGCGCCCAGGGCGGCGTCAGCGGCACCGGACCTTGACGGGACTGGCTGAACGGAATGCCCCAAAACGGGAGCAAATAGATCAGGTAGGTGAGCGCCGATAGAAGCAGGAGGAGCAACACCATAACCTTCACCACGCAGAATAATCGGCTTGGCTTCGGTATTGCAGTTTCAGTTGTCATCGTATGGTTCTCGGATCGGGTGTTGCGGATAATTGAGACGCTATCAGGTTAAGTATGAGCGCTCCCTAAAACAAGCGGGAAGCCCGGAAGCCCAGCAGTTCTCATTTTGGCTGGCCTGGGAGGTTTGGAGTCCACCCTTTAGGGCGTCCGAGGCGAATGGCGATTAGATAGGGCTCAATAAAACCGGGTTCTTCCGCAAAGTCGGGGTCAAAGTTGGGCCCTCCGGCGACCCCTCCTTGGGTCTGGCGCTGGGCACCCGGCTTTGCCCACGCACCAGAACCATGAAGCACACGAGCAGCGGGGCGTTTTGGCCCCTCGCTACTGGTGTCGGCTGCTGCCAGCAGGACCTTCCAGGCTGTCCCCGTGGGCACACCCTTGCCGTTGAATTAAGGTAGAAAGGGAGCGTGGCGTGGCTTCTCCCTATCCTCCGGGGCTGATCTTGCGCCACAAGTTATTCGCTGTACACCACCACCGCCGTGGGCCAAGCTCGCGGGGTGATCGTAGCCGGGCAACACTTCTCGCCTCACTTGCTCCAGCGTTTGGAGCGGGAAGGATCCGGTTTGTCCCGCCGTCAACAGGCCCGGCTGCTCTGTCAGGTGCCCAATTTGGCCTCCCATAGTCTGGCCCAGGCACTCCAACGGCTGCCCGCCGATTGGCAGGACCGCTACCGCTATGGCCCGGTGCTGGTGGAAACGTTCGAGGAACGCGCTGGTGGCCTTTATGACCCAGTGTGGGGAGCCGCCACCGACCCCGCCCAGCTTGTGGGTGGCGATGTTGATGGTCGCGACGCTGGGCGGTTGGCTGGAGCGCAGGAGCGATGGTCCTCCCGGGGCGCAAGTGTTATGGCGAGGCTTGGAGCGGTTGGATGACCTCGGGGCGATGTACCAAGTGTTTGCGGAGCTTCCGTCGGCCCCGCGCTCCCCTCCGGTGTCCAGCAACCCTGACTATAAATAAAGACTAGCTCCCCTGGGGAGGGCCGGGGTGCACTGCCATTGAATTAGAGAGGAGGGCCGTGCTAACCTCGCCGATTCCCCTGACCCCAACCCTCTCCCCGTCGGACGGGGAGAGGGAGAAGGCACGTCGCACTCCATGTCATTCCTTAATTCAATGCCAGTGGGGCTGGGTTGAGGGGGAACAGGGCCGCCGGACTGACGCTGCCGCCCAAAACGTCTTTGGCACGCGTGAGACCGAGCCTCAAATCCTGGCGGCATTGGGCAGGAATGTCCGCGCTCCGATGGCGGGTTCATGCTGCGTTCACTTGCATTTCGCCGGGTTGGCTGCATCTTAACGTCGGCCAAGGCGGGCTCGGCACGGTGCCGGGCTCCCGAGGTAATCGCAAATAAACACTAAAACATACTATGGCTATCAAAAACGCTCCTGATCTGACTCAACGTCCGCCCCGCAGCCCGCGGGTGAGGCTCGGCGGCTACGTCATTTTGCCTCGCATACTGGATAAAGGCCGCGCGGCTATCGCCGGCAAGAACGGGGAATACAATTACGCCTGCCCGATGGACCACCGCTTCCTCGATTTCGTCGGCATCAACCCAGACGCACTTAAGAAGCAGCTTGCGGCGGGAATGGGCGACGGCGAGATCCTCCAATGGATTCAGAAGAATGCGAAGCGCAAGCTCACGGAGCCGGAAATCCAGGCGTGGTCAGCATACGTGGAACAGCGGGCACCCGCAGACACCGAATCACGCGAGTTCTTTCACGGGGTGCACGCGAAGCTCGCACCCAAGCGCGAGGACATCGCCACCTGGTTCGACCTGCTCGACTTGGATGACCATGTGTCATTCGGCGGGAAAGCCTAGCCTCAGAAATCCTGAGCCCGCGGAAACGACGTGAGC
>CAIWJG010000332.1 GCA_903912925.1 uncultured Verrucomicrobia subdivision 3 bacterium
CGGGCAAGCTCAGGTTCATGGCGGGCTGCTTGCCGGCTTCGTTTAGCGCGACCAGCAGCCGCTCGGCCTCGGCCTCGTCTTTGGTCTTGAGGCTCTGGAAGGTTTTTGGGGTGTGGTCGAAGGCGTCGTAAACGCTCTTGCCGCGGAGGAATAGGCGATACCATTCTTTCATAGCTCGACGTTTATCGAGCCTATCCCAGAACCGATTTCCACGGTTAGCACATCACGGCGTAACCTTGCCGCAATACTGAGGGCATCTTTCGGCTATCGCTCAGTTGTTAGCCAAACCGTTAGCCATTGGCTTTCCCAGATTCCTAACACTTTTCTGCATACGCAGTTAGCGATGGAGGCGAGGGTCGGAATTGAACCGACGCATGAGGCTTTTGCAGAGCCCTGCCTTACCACTTGGCTACCCCGCCACCGACCGTGCGAGGAAGTCTAACCCACTCCAATGAGCACGCAAGCCTTCATTCGCTTCGGTCGCTGGATGCGGCCGGCGCGCTTACAAAAGAAGAATTGTTGGGCTTGTACCTCTGTCCGACATGACCGACCGGCGGCGCTGTCTCGGTGCGGAGACGGGCAAGTGCTATGGGATACACGCGACCGACGCGCAGGTGGGGCTCGATACTGGTCGCTGACGGGAGAATGTAGATGCCGACGGGGAAGTGGCTCGAGGTATCACAGGCGGGCAAGACGCTGGAGGTCTTGCCCCGGGGCGACCTTGGGTCAAGGATTTGCGCCTCGCCCGTGCCAGCAGATGGCAGGCTGTATCTGGCGACCACCGGCGGCTGGCTATGGGCAGTCAGCCAGGGGAAGGAGCGGGCGCGAGCCTCCAGAAGACCCGGAACAAATGGCATGAAGCGCCTCGGCTTGGAGCGGGGCGCAAACAGGCAATGACCCGGGAACGCGAGCGTCCCCGCGAGCCCAAACATCTTCACCAATCTCCGTAAATCAGGTCTCGCGAGGACGCTCGCCCTCCCGGTTTTGCCGTTGGCTGCTTAGCCCGGTTTGGGGAGGTGCGCGGTGCCAGAATCCTTCTCTGCAAGCCCCCATAAAACTATTCCCCCATCCCCAATTCATTCTTGCCCGCACCCCGCCCCACTCCTATAACCACAACCATGCGGAACGATTGGGAAACGGACCCGGCATACGACAGCGCACAACGCCTGCCCGCCTTCGCTGCTTGGCTCCGGAGCTTGGTTGGTGCAACCCTCCCGATAATGAGACTTGGGAAGACTTCCACGTTGCTCGGTTATTATGGCGTTAACGTGGGAGTCTTTCCATGCTAGTAAGTAGCCGCGACCTGCCATGAAATCGAATGGTCCCGGTTGGCGCGTGGTTCTGCGTGGCGTCGCCTTTTGGTGCCTGGTCCTGGGGGGTGCCGTCCTGGTCGTTCTCGGGTATGTGGGCATCGTTATGCCGGACATCGTCTCCCTGTTCGTGCTCGGCTGGCTGCTGTTCGTGTTAGGGGTAGTGGTGCTGGCTGGCGCGTTGAGATACGCGGTTGCCAAAGCGGCAAGGGAACACCGGCGCTCCGCGGCAGCTACCGCTGCCCTTGTCACCTGCGTGATCTTCGTGCTGTTGAGTCCGTGCCTGCTGAGAAAACGCACCGTGCCGCTTGTCTCAGATGGCAGGGTGGTGGCAGTTGCGAAACGGCCTTTCCCATGGGGCGAGAACGCCTTTGGCGTTTACGTTGGGAAATCGAAGATCTTCAGCTTATGGGGGGATGCCTTTGGCTCTCCATTGTTTATTTATCCGTTTGCCGATGGTCAACGATTCTTGTGTATTGACGACGACGACACGTCGGTCTTGGTGTTCATTGTGGACTTTAGCGCTGCGGGTGCAAACGTCACGAATTCACCTGGATGGCCTCCTAACGATTACACTAGAAAATATTTGGCAGAAAGAGCCCCGCATGTGGTGATGGAAACGAAAGGCTCCATCCGCTTGCCAAGTTACGCGGAGGTGCAAGCAGCGTCCAGGAGCCTAGTGAAATTGACCCCGAGCCAGCTAGAAACTGCGTCCTTTCCAAGTTGTGACCTGGGACTCTACCGGTTCTATGTTCCAATAGATTTCTTACTCAGGCAACTGGACACAAATCGTCAGAGTTGTTGGCCATTATAGTGACGATGCCTAACGGTCCGTTCGGCCTTCGGGTTTCGGATTTCCTTCGGATTTCGGACTTCGGATTTCGGACTTCGGATTTCGGATTTACCTCCTCGATTCCCCTGAAAGCGTCGCGTAACCCCACGCCTACACCCGCGCGAAACCGTCCACCCTCCTCGCCCCCACCCCGGTAATGCAGGCCACCGCCAGGCCACCTGAAAGCCCGGTGGTAGCGCGGTGGTAGCGCGTTGCCCTCTCTTTTAGCTCTCTTCTGGCTCTCTTCTAGCTCTTGTGTAGCTCTTATCCTTCGCGGGTCCTTATCCCTTTTTTCCGCCAGCTCGGCGGCCTGGCGGGGCTTTCGCCACCACGGGCCAGGGCGGCACAAGGGCATTGGTTAGCTGCATCTGCCCGCGGAATTCCCAACCGTCCACTTGCTGCCACGCGCGGATGAAGATGCGCGAATTGGGCGGAGGCACGCCGTATTTCCTTGTGTATAGACGGGTGATCTCGCCCGCGTGTTCACCGGAAGTCGAGAGCAGCCCGATGAAGCGGTAGTCGCTGCAATACCCTCGGCCCGCATTAAACGGTGGCGAGGCGAACACCATGATGTCCCCAGCGAAAGGGCCACTGAGGGTGAGCTTGAGGCTCAGTTCGTACCCAACCCTGGTGATCGTAAACACGCCGACCGGGTTCGGGCTGTAGCTGGGCAGCGGCGGCGGGTCGGTCAGCGGGTCCTGGTCGCAAAGTGCCAGGACCGAGTTGAGTTTGTTGAAGAGCTGCGGCCCTTTCACGCGGTAGTATTGACCCAACCGACGCGAACGGCCGCCTTGCTCGGCCCGCTGGCGCCAGGCAATCCGCTGGTCTTCGGTTAGCTCGCTCCACATGTGCGAGAACCGGCTGAGATCCTCGCGCGCGCGACGTTGCGCGGCGGTCGGCGGCGCCTTCCTGCCGTCCGACTCGCCACTCCTCCCGCTCTGCCAACGACCGCGTATTGTCATAAGTTTGCTGCCTTTCACTCTTCGGCTGGGCCAGCCGGCGGGCCTGCGTTTTGAGCCGCCACAACCGTCTGGGCCAGCATGCTTGCAATGTGGCGTTCGTCAATACCACGGGGGACGTTGCCGTGCAACCCTGCCCCGCAGGCACCCAGCAATTCTCACTATGGGACGAATGGGACAAATGGGACGGATGGCGGATGATCATACGTGGCCTGGAACACCCTAAAGGGTGGACACCGAACCTCCCAGCCCAGCCAAAATGAGAACTGCTGGCAGGCACCCTTAGACGCTTCTCGATAGTGACATCAGCCGCCAGCCGCCCAAATCCGAAATCCGAAGGCCGAAACCCGAAGGAAATCCGAATTCCGAAGCCCGAATCATACGCCAATCCTGCCGAATAGAGGCCTGCCATCCGGAGGCCGGGTTCGGATTTCGGTATTCGTCCTTCTCTCGGTTTTCGGACCTCGGATTTCGGGTATCGGGACCCTCAGAGTGGTGGTGCTGTCCAGAAGCGCCCAGCACCCTTCACGCTACACGATTCACGTTTCACGTTTCATCGTTGCCCGCTAGACTCAGCTCATGTCCAAACGAGCACAGTTACACGTCGCGCTGACTATAGCCGGCTCAGACAGCGGCGGCGGCGCGGGTATCCAGGCTGACCTGAAGACGTTCGCGGCGCTGGGCGTGCATGGCACGAGCGCGATTACGTGCATTACGGCGCAGAATCCGAAGGGCGTGTATGGCATCCAGGCGTGCAGCGCGGAAATCGTGCGGCGTCAGATCAAGGCGGTGTTTGATGAACTGCGCCCGGCGGCCGTGAAGACGGGGATGCTTTACTCGGCCCCGATCATCCGCGTGGTGGTGGAGTCCCTGCGCCGACATCGGGGTGTGCCGCTGGTGGTGGACCCGGTAATGGTCTCGACGAGCGGGGCGCGGTTGCTGAAGCCAGCAGCGGTCAGGGCTCTGTGCGCGGAGTTGCTGCCCCTGGCCGCAGTGGTAACGCCGAACCTGGACGAAGCCGAGATCCTGGTCGGGGAGAAGCTATGTACTGTAGAGGACCTGCGCGCGGCGGCCCGGGAGCTGCATCGGCGCTTCGGCTGCGCGGCACTGGTTAAGGGCGGGCACCTGCGGGGGCTGAGAGAGGCTGTGGATATTTTCTACGACGGCCGGCAGGAACTGCTGCTCAGTGCTCCGTTCGTCCGGGGCGTGAGCACGCACGGCACGGGGTGTACCTACTCGGCGGCGATTGCCGGGTATCTGGCGCAGGGCTGCTCGTTGCCGCAGGCGGTGGAGCGGGCGAAGGAATACATCACTGAAGCCATTGGCCGCAGCCAAATCGCCGGCGGAAACAGCATCTTGAACTGGTTGCAGTAAATTTCTTGAGCAATTCGGCTGCGGTTGGGGTATAGTAGGCAGCAATTGAAACAGAATATGAGAGCACTAAGACATTTGATCGCGGCGATTCTCGTCGCTTCCATCCTCGTTCCCCTGTCCGGCCTGGCCGCTGACCAGAAGGCCGAGAAGCTTAAGCCCTATACGCTCAAGATCTGCATTATCTCCGGCGACAAGCTGGGCGAAATGGGCGATCCGTTCGTCTATAAGTACAAGGACCGCGAGATCAAGTTCTGCTGCAAGGGCTGCCTCAAGGATTTCAATAAGGAGCCGGACAAGTATATCAAGAAGATCGAAGAGGCTGAGGCCAAGGCCAAGAAGGCCAAGAGCTAGGCGCTGCCCGGTTCGGGAACTGCTTCGGCAAAGGTGTGAAACGGCTGTTGGCCATTTTGTTCAGCGTGACGCTGGTTTGGGCGCAAACCGCTCCGGTGGTGTGCGCGCAAGGCACACCGGCGCCCGCAGGGCGGTCAGGCTGCTGCGGCTGTCATTGCGGCAAGGGGACTTGCTGCATGAATAAGACGTCGCCTCGGCCACAGCCAACGCCGAGTGCGCCTGCTCCCAGGGCTTCCCAGCCAGGCCAGTTGCTTCTGCTTGCGCCCGCCGCTTTGGCGTTCGTGCTGCCTGCGTTGCCGGGCTCCGCATTTTCTCCTCCAGCCGCAGCGCTGATCCGGGCTGCGGCTCTCCCGCTCTATCAGCGGAACTGCACGTTCCTGATCTGATTTTCCAGCTTCCACGCCCGTGGTGTGTACCGTGCGGACGCATTACGGGTGCGCTCTGCTGTACCTGCACTCGATGATTTCCCTTAGCGATGAAGACTTATACAACTTTGATTTTGCTCGTGCTGCTGGCCGGGTGCCGCGGCACGACCACCACGGGCGAGAAGGAAGCCCGGCGCCAGGTCCAGGCGGTCGCTGGCGCTTACCGGCCGGACGGCCGGAAGCCGGAACTACCGGCGCTGACGGCCCAGTCGAGTCTCAGCAACTTCCTGGCCTATGCCCTGTTGAACCAGCCGAAGGTGGAGGCGGCGTACTTTGATTGGGTCGCCTCGGTGGAACGGATCACGGTACAGCGATCGTTGCCGGACCCGCAACTCACGTTTCAGATGGACATCCAGGACGTAGTCACTTCGCTCATGCCGGGGCTGATGATGAGCTTTCCGGGAATGGGCAAGCTGCGGGCAGCCGGGGCCGTGGCCGCGGCGGCAAGCCAGGGCGGCTACTTCACGTTCAAGTCGGCTTCGCTCCAGAGTGCTTTCGATGTGAAGCGGGCTTACTACCGGCTGTATTTCCTGGAGGAAAAGATTCGCGTCAACCGCGAAAACCTGGGCTTGCTGCAAGAGCTGGAGCCACTGGCGCGCGCTCAGAACGAGGTGGGCAAGGCCACGCTGCAGGACGTGCTGCGCGCACAAATCGAGCAGGAACGGCTTAACAACGATATCGTCAACCTGGAGGATTCCCGCGCGCCGCTGTTGGCCCAGTGGCAGGCCGCGCTGGGGATCGAGCCGAACGACCCGACGCCGCCGGTGCCGGCGCGCTTTGAGTCCACGCCGCTGGACCTGGCGGCCGACAAGTGGCTGGAGCAGGCATTGGCGGAGAACACCCGCCTCAAGGCAATATCAGCGGACGTCCACGCGGCCGAGGCCGCCATTCGACTGGCCTACAAGGCGCGCATGCCGGACACGAGCGTCGGGGTCATGGCCGACGCGAAGATGAGCCCGGTTCTGTACCGGCCGTGGGGCACCGTGAGCCTCCCGCTGTGGCGGGACAAGCTGGCGGCGCAGGTGGCCGAGGCGCAGGCGAACAAGCGCGCGGGCGAAGCGCGCCTCACGGCGGAGCAGATCGGGCTGGCGGTGGACGTGGCCGAACGAGCCTTTATCTACCGCGAGACCACGCGGAACCTGACCTTGCTGCAGAACGCGTTGCTGCCGAAGCAGCGGCAATCGCTGGAGGTGGCGCGGTCGGCCTACCTGGCCGGGCAGGTGGACTTCCTGAATCTGACCGAAGCGGAGCAGACATTGTTGCGCTTCAACCTCGACGAGGTGGAAGCGCGAACGCAGCGAGAGCTGTCACTCGCGGAACTCTCTCTAATCATGCAAGGCATGCCCCCGGCCGGCGGCGGAGCCACGGGCATGGAGATATCGTCGCCGGGCATTGGGGCCGGGAAGAAAATGGGCGGCGGGGCGTCCTCAGGCGGCATGGGTTCGAGCGGTAGCGGCATGCTGCCGGGGAACTCGGCACCGCCTCCGAAGAAGATGAGCCAATGAGTTGGTTGAAGATGTTACCTATGAAGATTCGAATCCATAGCGGCCGTATGGCTGCATTTCTTGTGGCGCTGCTGCTGATCGGCGGCGGCGCGGGCGTGCTGTTAACCGGGTGCAGCGGCGATCCCGGGACCGCAGGCAAGACCAAGGAAGCGCAGCTTTACACCTGCGGAATGCATCCGCAGGTGATTCAAGACAAGCCCGGCAACTGCCCCATCTGCGGAATGAAGCTGACGCCGGTGCGAAAGCAGGGCAGCGCGCCCGGGGCAACGGCCCCGCCCGGGCGGAAGGTGAAGTTCTACAAGTCCACGATGAACCCGGGCGAGACCAGCCCCGCGCCGGCCAAGGACAGCATGGGCATGGACATGGTGCCGGTGTACGAAACCGAGGGCGGCGCGAGTGACTCCCAACTCATCACCGTGGAGCCGATGACGATGCAGGATATGAACATCCACACCGCCACGGTCACGCGAGGGCCGTTGCGGCGCCTGGTGCGGACCGTGGGCGTGATTGATTACAACGAGGCGGGGCTCGCCGATGTCACTACGAAGTTCAAAGGCTGGGCCGAGAAGCTCTACGTGGATTCGACGGGGCAGCAGGTGCATCGCGGTGAGCCGCTTTTCGAGATTTACTCGCCGGAGCTTTACAGCGCGCAGCGGGAATATGTCATCGCGCTGGAGGGGACCAATTCACCCGGGGGCGCGGCGCTCAAGGCGAGCGCGCGGACAAAGTTGAAGTTCTTCGACATTTCCGACGAGCAGATTGCCGACCTCGAGCGCACGCGGGAGCCGCGCAAGACGCTGCGCGTCGTCGCGCCGCAAGACGGATTCGTGGTGGAGAAGTTGGTGGTGGAAGGCCAAATGGTGGAGGTCGGCATGAAGCTCTACCGGCTGGCGGACCTCGGGCTGGTGTGGGCGCAGGCGCAGATCTACGAGCAGGACCTCGACTACCTGAAACTGGGACAGGAGGCGACGATGACACTTTCTTACCTGCCTGATCGCGAGTTTCGCGGCCGCGTGACCTACATCTATCCCAACGTGGATGAAAAGACGCGGACGGCACGGGTGCGCATGGAGTTTCATAACCCCGGGTACTACCTGAAGCCCGGCATGTTTGCGACCGTCCAGGTCCTCTCGGAACTGGCCCCTTCGGTCCTGCTGGTGCCTGACATGGCGATTCTGCGGAGCGGGGAGAAGAACACGGTGTTTCTAGCTTTGGAAGGGGGCCGGTTCGAGCCGCGCACCGTTGTGCTCGGACCGCAGGCGGAGAATGACACCTACCAGGTTCTCAGCGGGTTGAATGAGGGAGAACGCATCGTCACCTCGGGCCAGTTCCTCCTCGATTCGGAGAGCCAGCTCCGCCAGGCGATCCAGAAGATGAGCAAGCCTGGTGAGAGCGTCAGAGCTTCAGAGCGTGGGGAGCGTCCGACGGAAGGAGCGGCCTCCACGCTCAACGCTACCAACGCTCCACGCTCCACGATTGTCAAATACATCTGCCCCATGCCCGAACACGTTTCCATCGAGTATGATCACCCGGGCAAGTGCCCCCTGTGCGGCATGACGCTCGTGCCGGTCAGCAGTGCTGCTCTTTCCAAGATCCACCCCGGCGGCAAGCTGCTCTACTACACCTGCCCGATGCCGGAGCACAGCGACGTGCATGAGTCCAAACCGGGCAAGTGCCCCAAGTGCGGCATGACCCTGATCCCCGTGATGAGCCCATCGTCAGAGCGTGGGGAGCGTGGAGCGTCGGAGCGCCAGAACCCGGGAGCCGCTTCCACGCTCAACGCTACAAACGCTTCACGCTCCACGCCCCCAACGCTCTACACCTGCCCCATGGCGTCCGACGCGGACGTCATCTCCGACAAGCCAGGCAAATGCCCGAAGTGCGAGATGGACCTGGTACCCACAGACACGGTGGCGCACGGCAAGACTGCGGAGGCGAATTGGCGGAAGCAGCATCCTGGGGGGCCGTGAGGGCGTAAGAGCGTGGAGCGTAAGAGCGTGAGAGCGTGGAGCGTGAGAGCGTGAGAGCGTGAGAGCGTGAGAACGTGAGAACGTAAGAACGTCAAAGCAACTGCATAACCACAACGAGAGGGAAAGAGAATGAAAGTCGCCGACTACAAAGAACTGCGTGTTTACAAACTGGCCTTTGACTCAGCAATGGAAGTATTTGAACTGAGCCGCCGGTGGCCCTCCGAAGAGAAGTTTTCACTCACTGATCAGATTCGGCGTTCGTCCCGTTCGGTATGCACGAACATAGCGGAGGCCTGGCGCAAGCGGCGCTATGAAGCTGCCTTCATCAGCAAGCTGAGCGACAGCGATGGTGAGGCGGCGGAAACCGAGGTCCATCTGGCCTTCGCTTTGCATTGCGGTTACCTGCTCGCCGACAAGCACGCAAAGCTCAGTGATCAGTACGACCACATCTGTCGCCAGCTCACAAACATGATGGATGATGCCGCCTCTTGGTGTGGCACCGGCGGCGAGTTGCGGGAAGTCCCGGCGGAGTACGTCGTAGAAGCGTCAG
Organism: uncultured Verrucomicrobia subdivision 3 bacterium; assembly: GCA_903912925.1. Lineage (GTDB taxonomy): Bacteria > Verrucomicrobiota > Verrucomicrobiia > Limisphaerales > UBA8199 > PALSA-1440. The sequence continues at coordinate 9,277 of CAIWJG010000332.1, forward strand.
AGCGTGAAGAGCGTGGGAGCGTGCCGAACACGCTCTCACGCTCCAACGCTCCCGACGCTCCACGCTCCTAACGCTCCACGCTCCTAACGCTCCACGCCCCATGCTCCAACGCATTATAGAATTCTCGCTCAAGAACCGGTTCATCGTCCTGCTGGGGACGCTGGCCCTGGTGCTGGGCGGCGTGTACGCGGTGAAGAACATTCCGCTGGACGCCATTCCCGACCTGTCCGACGTGCAGGTGATCATCTACACCGAGTGGCCGGGCCAGGCGCCGCAGATTGTGCAGGACCAGGTGACCTATCCCATCACCACGAAGATGCTCTCTGTCCCGAAGGCGAAGGTCGTGCGGGGCTATTCCTTCTACGGCTTCTCTTTCGTGTACGTCATCTTTGAGGACGGCACCGACATCTACTGGGCGCGCAGCCGCGTCCTGGAGTACCTCAACGGACTCACCGGGCGATTGCCCCAGGGCGTGTCGCCCAGCCTCGGCCCGGACGCGACCGGCGTCGGCTGGGCCTTCATGTATTCCATCAATTCCACCAACCGCGACCTGGCCGAACTCCGCTCCATGCAGGACTGGTATCTGCGTTACCAACTCGCCTCGGTGGAAGGCGTCGCCGAGGTGGCCTCGGTGGGCGGCTTCGTGCGGCAATACCAGGTGACGGTGGACCCGACGAAGCTGCGCGCCTACAAGCTCTCCATCTCCGAAGTCGCGATGGCGGTCAAGCGCAGCAACGGCGAGGTGGGCGGCCGGTCCATCGAGCTCTCGGAGAAGGAGTTCATTCTGCGCGTGCGCGGCTATGTCAACAAGCTGGACGACCTGCGCAAGGTCACCGTGGGCCTGGGGGATAAGGGAGTACCGATTCTGCTGGGCCAGGTGGCCGACGTGCAGTTCGGCCCGGACATGCGCCGCGGCATCGCCGAACTCAACGGCCGCGGCGAGACGGTCGGCGGTGTCGTGGTGGTGCGGTATGGCGCCAACGCGCGTCAGGTGATCCTGGACGTGAAGAAGAAGCTGGACGTCGCGATGAAAGGATTGCCGCCCGACGTGACGCATTCCATCGCGTATGACCGCAGTGCGCTGATCGAGCGCGCCGTCAAGACGTTGGAGGAGAAGTTGCTCGAGGAAAGCATCGTGGTGGCGCTGGTGTGCCTGGCGTTTCTCATGCATCTGCGTAGCGCCTTCGTGGCCATCGTCATTTTGCCGATCGCCGTGCTCATCTCCTTCTTGGTCATGTTTGCCCAGGGCATCAGCTCAAACATCATGTCCCTGGGCGGGATCGCCATCGCCATTGGCGCCATGGTGGACGCCGTCATCATCATGATCGAGAACGCCCACAAGCACATGGAGCACGACCAGGGCAAGAAGCCCCATTGGGACATCATTCGGGACGCCTCCGTCGAGGTGGGGCCGACGCTGTTTTACTCGCTGCTCGTGATCACGGTCTCGTTCTTCCCGATTTTCATGCTGACCGAACAATCGGGCCGCATGTTCAAGCCGCTGGCCTTTACCAAGACCTACTCCATGGCGGCGGCGGCGATTCTCTCAATCACCCTTGCCCCAATTCTCATGGGTTTCTTCATCCGCGGCAAAATCCCAGCCGAGGAGAAGAACCCGATCAACCGCTTCCTCATCTGGCTCTACCATCCGGTCATTGATTTCGTCATCAAGTGGCGCTGGGCGGTGGTCACGCTGGCCGCCGCGCTGATTGTGTGGGTGTTTTTCCCCTGGAACAATCTGGCGGCCCGGCTGCTGCCGGACGGTCCGGTCAAGGAGTGGGCCTTCAAGGTCGGCAAGATATTTCCCTATCAGAACCTCGGCTCGGAATTCATGCCGCCGCTCTACGAAGGGGACCTGCTCTACATGCCCACCACCTTCCCGGGCCTGGGTGTCACCGAGGCGCGGGCGATTCTCCAGCAAACCGACAAGATCATCCGCTCCTTCCCCGAGGTCCAAAGCGTGTTCGGCAAGATCGGCCGGGCCGAGACCGCCACCGACCCCGCGCCTATGGACATGATCGAAACCACCATCAGGCTCAAGCCCGAAGGGGAGTGGCCGGCGGTGGACATCAAAGACGCAGATGGCAAGGTCATCGCGCATCGCCACCGCACGCCGGACGAGCTGAGCGACGCGATGAACGCCGCCATCCAGTTCCCCGGCCTCAACAATGCCTGGACGATGCCGATCAAAACGCGGATTGACATGCTGGCGACCGGCATCAAGACACCGGTGGGGATTAAGATCGCCGGCCCCGACCTAGCGGAACTGGAGCGCGTGGCGGCCGAGGTGGAGGCGGTTGTGAAGACCGTGCCGGGGACGCTGAGCGCCTTTGCGGAACGCACCATGGGCGGCAACTACATTGAGTTCAACATCGACCGCGATGCCATCTCCCGTTACGGCCTCAACGTCGCCGACGTCCAGGACGTGCTTGAAGTCGCCCTGGGCGGCATGCCGCTGACGACGACCGTCGAGGGCCTGGAGCGTTACGGGGTGAACCTGCGCTACAGCCGCGACTTCCGCGAGAACCTCCGCGCGTTGCGCGAGATTGTTGTCCCCACACCCACCGGGGCGCAGGTCCCGCTCGGGCAACTGGCGAAAATCGAGACCGTTCGCGCCCCCATGGGCATCAAGAGTGAGGCGGCCGTGCCCAATGCCTGGATCTACGTGGACGTAAAGGGCATCGACGTGGGCACCTACGTGCAGATGGCCATGCGCGCCGTCAATGAGGCTGTCACCAAGGGCGAGATCAAGCTCCCCACCGGTTACAACATCTTCTGGAGCGGTGAGTACGAATACATGCTCAAGGCCAAGCAGCGGCTGCTGATCGTCGTGCCGCTGACGCTGCTCATCATCATCCTGATTATTTACCTCAACACCCGCTCGGCCATCAAAACCGCCATTGTCATGCTCGCCGTGCCCTTCTCGCTCGTCGGCGCCATCGGCATCCTCGCCCTGCTTCACTACAACCTGAGCGTAGCGGTGTGGGTCGGCATCATCGCCTTGGCGGGTCTCGACGCTGAAACCGGCGTCGTCATGCTCCTGTACCTGGACCTCGCCTACGAGGATTGGAAGAAACGCGGCCTCATGAGCAACGTCACTCACCTCCGGGACGCCATCTATCACGGCGCGGTCAAGCGTGTCCGCCCCAAAGCCATGACCGCCTGCGTCATCATCGCCGGCCTGGCGCCGATTCTCTGGAGCCATGGCGCCGGCGCCGATGTGATGAAGCGCATCGCCACCCCAATGGTGGGTGGCGTCATCACCTCCACCATGATGGAGCTGCTGGTCTATCCCGCCATTTACTACCTGTGGCGGTTCCGAGCGCTCCGGGTGGAGCCGCCCACAGCTCCCGCAACTCAGATTGACGGCGGTTGACGGCAGTTCAAAAACAGTCCAAATTTGGACAGCATGAAAACGTGCAACCTGAGCCAAGCCAAGAGCACCTTGGGCAAGCTGGCGGATCAAGCCCTCAAAGGCCACCCCACTGTGATTCCTCGCGGTGGCAAACTGGTCATTCTTCAAGCCTACGAACTACCAGACCATCCCGACGAGTTTGACGCCTTGATTCAAGCTGGCAAAGAAAGCCCGCACCGGCCGCTGACGCAGCAAGTCCTGACCAAGATCTGGCAGCGTGGCCGATCCGGTGCTAAAGACTCCAGATGAGAGTCGTCATCAGCCGACGCGCGGAAGATGACCTGGCACAGATCTATTCCTGGCTGGCAACCCACCGCGACCCGGTCTCGGCTGAACGTTTTCGTGTGCAGGCTGAACAAGCGCTGACGCAACTTGGCCAGCATCCCGACCTCGGCCCGCATCCCGGATGGGCTACGCGTCACAAGGGCTTGCGTTTCTGGGTTATCAGCCGCAGCAGTTATCTCATCTACTACGAGTCCCGGGAAGACGTGGTCTCTATCGAGCGCGTCCTGGATGGCCGACGAGATGTGCGTCGTGTGATTGAGCTTCGCATTGAAGATCCGCCAGATACCCCGGATTGAGGGCGGCCACGTTTCACATTTCAAGCGCCCTGCTTCGCGTCGCCCGGCACATTCTCCCGTAACTCCTTCAGCCAGACCTCGGCCTCCGAGTCGCTGGGAGCGCGCCAGTCGCCGCGGGGCGAGAGCGAACCGCCGGAACCAACCTTCGGGCCGTTTGGAATGGCGGAGCGCTTGAACTGGCTGATCTGGAAGAAGCGATAGAGGAACACACCGAGCCACTTCTTGATGGTGCGCAGGTCATACGCATTGCGCTTTTCCACCGGCAATAAGTCCGGCCAGTCGCCGCGAGCTTTATCACCCCACGCGTGCCAGGCAAGATAGGCGACCTTGCTCGGCCGGAAACCATGCCGGGTGACGTAATAGAGGTTAAAATCCTGCAGCTCATACGGCCCCACGACGTCCGCGGTCTTCTGCGCCGGCTTGGAGGAATCCCCCTTCGTGTGGGGCACCAGCTCCGGCGAGATCTCCGTTGCCAAAATCGCCTGGAGGGTCGCATTGGTTGCCGAATCGAACTGCCCCGACGACACCACCCAGCGGATCAGATACTGAATCAGCGTCTTGCTCACGGAGCAATTCACGTTGTAGTGCGACATGTGGTCGCCGACGCCGTAAGTCATCCAGCCGAGCGCCAGTTCGCTCAAGTCGCCGGTACCGAGCACGAGCGCATTGTGTTGATTAGCCAGGCGGAATAGGTGCGAGGTTCGTTCGCCCGCCTGGACGTTCTCGAAGGTCACATCGTACACGGCTTTGCCTGCCGCAAACGGATGGCCGATGTCGTGGAACATCTGCTTGCAGGCGGGCCGGATGTCGATCTCCTCCGCCGTGACGCCCAACGCCTTCATCAGCTTGTGCGCATTGGTGAGCGTGAGCTTGCTCGTGGCATAACCCGGCATCGTGTAGGCCAGGATGTTCTTCCGCGGCAAGCCCATCAGGTCGGTCGTCTTGGCTGCGACGATGAGCGCCTGCGTCGAATCCAGGCCGCCCGAGATGCCGATGACCACCCGCTTGGTCCCGGTGCTGGCCAGCCGCTTGAGCAGGCTATGCACCTGAATGTTGTAGGCCTCGAAGCAGCGCTGGTCGCGCTCCCGCGGATCGCTCGGCACGTAAGGGAACCGCGCTATGTGTCGCTGCAACGCCACCTTCCCCTCCGGTAGCGCAAAGTCGAACGGGATGTGCCGCATCGCCTGCAACCGCTCGCGGCAGTCACCCCCCGAATCGCTGAAGCTGGTCATGCGCATCCGGTCCTGCACCAGCCGCTCCAGTTCTATGTCCGCCGTGATCATCTGCTCGCGCTCGGCAAACCGCTCCGACTCGGCCAGCAACTCGGCGTTCTCGTAGATTAGCGCATGCCCGTCCCAGGCGAGGTCCGTCGTCGATTCGCCCGGCCCGGCGCAGGAATAAAGGTAGGCGGCAATGCACTTGCCCGACTGTGAGGCGCACAGGTTGCGGCGGTAATCCGCCTTGCCGATGGTGATGTTGCTGGCCGAGAGGTTCACCAGCACTGTTGCCCCCGCCAGCGCCGCGTAGGTGCTCGGCGGAATGGGCGTCCACACGTCCTCGCAAATCTCGGCGTGCAGCTTGAAGCCCTCCAGGTTGGCCGCCTCGAAGATCAGGTCGTTGCCGAACGGCACCCGCTCACCGAGGAACTGCACCTCCCGGCCCACCGCGTCGCGGCTGGAGGCAAACTGCCGCTTCTCATAATACTCGCGGTAGTTGGGCAGATACGTCTTGGGCGCCAGCCCCAGCACGCGGCCGCGGTAGATTACCACCGCGCAATTGAACAGCTTTGCCTCGAACCGCAGCGGCGCGCCGACCACCAGCACCGGCGCCAGGCCGTTGCTCGCTTTGACCAGGCGCGCGACTGCGGCCTGGCTCGCCTCCAGCAGCGCGTCCTGATGGAACAAATCCTCATTGGTATAGGCGGAGAGACCCAGTTCCGGGAACAGCGCTACGGCGACATCAGCCTTGGAAGCCTGCCGCGCCAATACGAGCGTCCGTTCGAGGTTGAAGTCCGGGCTAGCCACGCGTAACGACGGAAGGCATACCCCCACCCGAATCATCCCGTGCGAGTAAATCGAGTCAAAGCGATTACGCATAACTGATAGTTACCAAAGAAAGGCTAAAGGCTAAAGGCTGAATGCTGAATTGCGGATCGAGCATAGGTTTGACTTCAGCCTTTAGCCTTTAGCCTTTAGCCTTCACATGTATCCGTCGCGCCGGAGCTTCTCGAAGGCGTCTTCGCTCTCCTGGTCCTGCGCCCGGCCGGCGCGCTCGGGCGTGCGGTTGTGGCGCAGCTCCTCGACGATCTCCCGAACTGAACTGGCTTGGGACTTGATGGGGGACGTGCACGGGTAACAGCCGATGCTGCGGTAACGCTCTCCCTTCTCGTTGGCGAAGTAGAGGGGGATGACCGGGATGTTCTCGCGCTCGATGTATTCCCAGATGTTCAGCTCGGTCCAATGCAGCAGCGGGTGGATGCGGATATGGGTGCCCGGCTCAAAATCCGTCTTGAACTGGCTCCACAACTCGGGCGGCTGGTCCTCGACATTCCACTCCATGTTCTTGTCCCGCGGGCTAAAGTAGCGCTCCTTGGCCCGGGTCGGCTCCTCATCGCGGCGGACGCCGACGATGACGCCGGTGTAGTGGTGCTCGTGGAGCACGGCCTGGAGGGCGTCCTTCTTCAGGATGCCGCAGCACTCGACCCGCGTGGCATTGCCGTCCGGAAAGGTGCGTTTGGCCTTGAGCGCCTCCTCGTTCTGGCCCACGACAAGCTGGAGTTTCCACTCGCGGCACAGCTTGTCGCGGTACTGGATCATGCTGGGGATCTTGTAGGTTGTGTCCACATGCACCAGCGGGAAGGGTACATGGCCAAAGAATGCCTTGCGGGCCAGCCACAGCAGCACGGTTGAGTCTTTGCCAATGCTCCACAGCATCGCCAGGCGCTCAAACTTGTTGAACGCCTCGCGCAGGATGTAGATGCTTTGGCTTTCCAGTTCGTCCAGCAGCATAAATAGACGGCCCGCAGCGTGGCCTTATTCCCGCGCTAGAGCAAGCAAACACGCCCCGGTTGCGACCTCAAGTGCGCATCCCACATTTTTCCGGAGCGCGGACATTCTTGTCCGCCGGTGGGCTTGCGGGTTAACCATCACGCAAAGGCGGACAAGAATGTCCGCGCTCCAGTCGCCCGTGCCAACAACGTTGGAAAAATCTAAGATGCGCACGCCGTGAAGATCAAAGCCAGCGCGGTCGAGCGGTGGAACTAGCATGATGCGAAGAATGCTGATCGGTTGGAGTTTTGCAGCGCTGGCGCTACTTCTTACCAGTAAGGCCATCGCGGAGGACCGGCCCGTGGAACCGCCCGGTTTATCCGTTCGGGAGGGCCAACTCGTTTTGGCTGGCCGGCCGTATCGTGGGGTAGGCGCCAACTACTTCGACCTGTTTCTACGAATCCTGCATGAGCCGACTAACTCGACCAGCCTTCGCGGACTGGAAGAGCTCTGCCGGGCCGGCATTCCCTTCGTGCGGTTTGCGACGGCGTTTAGGGAACGGGAGGCGCAGAGGGTAGTGACGGCATGGACCACGAACCGGCTCGAATGGCTCCGCTGGCTGAAGGGCATCGCACGTGAGAAGCAAGGACCGCTTTGGGTGGGCGAGTTTGGGCTCCCCTCCGGAACCAACCTCGACCTTCGTGCCGACTTTGATCAACTGCTCACCGACCTCGAGGCAGCGAAGGTGGATTTGGCGGCTTTCTGGGTGTTTGACCTGGATGGCCAGAAGAACACCTGGAGCGTGACTCCCACCAATGACCGCGCTTTCATGCTGCGGGGGGCCGCTGAGGCCAACCGCCGCTGGAATCGCGCCCTTGCCGGTGCGAATCGGGGCATCCCTGATAATAGGGATACCGCCTCGATGGGCCTTCAGCCACAATCACGATGAATTTCAACCAGCGCCTATGACATGACCTCGGGAATCAATAGCACAACCAGACAGACCATTAAACGCACCAAAACCCAGATCCTCCTATGAAACATCCAAACCTCAATAAAACCAGCCAACGTATCCTGGCTCTCGCGCTCGCGGGAGTCATCGGAATCCCAGCCGTTCTAAACGCGGCAACCGTCTCAATGACGGCCAGTGATGCCGCCGGGGCCTCTTCGTTCAATACCGCCGGCAAATGGAGCCCAGCTGCGGCACCGAGTTCGGGTAATAGCTATTCCACCGCCGGTTTTACTTTGCGAACGCCGACCACCGCAAATCCAAGCCCCTTCGCCGGAGACTCGCTCAGCCTTGATTATAGTGGCGCGGGTATTGGTGGTGGTCATACCCTTGGATTGTCAATAAAAACCCCCGTCGGCTCCACCGTAACGGTGCCTAATCTGTATCTCAATCGTGCAGCGATCTTACAGGCACAGGGACAGGGCGTGGAGACGGTTGCCGGCAACATCACCGTGCTGGCCACCTCGTTCCTGGGTGCAGGGGCAACCAACCGGGTGTTGGCAATCAGCGCGCCCATCAGCAGCAGCACAAATTCGGTGACTATCGGCATCCTCGGTGATGGGAGCGGTGCCGCCAGCGCTGGCGGCGTAGTTCAGTTGCTGGGAGACAACAGCGCGTATCAAGGCAGTTGGTATATTTGCGCCACCAGCGGCGATATTTTCGGAGGCTACTGCGCAGCATTGCAGGTGGGCAACGGGGGCACGAACGGCAACTTGGGGTCCGGTAGCGTCACCAATAACTACCGACTGGTGTTTAATCGCTCGGACAGCCTGGTGGTGAGCAACGTCATCAGTGGCAGCGGCAGTGTGACCATGGCTGGCTTGGGGCAGGTCACTTTGACCGGTGCCAACACTTACAGCGGCGCAACCATTGTCAACGCAGGCACGCTGGCCGTGGGGGTCGGCAGTTCCCTGACCAGCAGCTCGGCGATCTCGCTGAACAACGGCGCTATTCTGGATGTCTCGGCCGTCGCGGGGTTCGGGCTGGCCCCGGGCCAAAGCCTGGCGGGCAGCGGGACCGTTACCGGCGCAGTAACTTCTGTTACCGGCGCTACGCTTTTCCCCGGTAACACTAACGGCGGCACATTGACGGTTAATGGCAACATGAGCTTGGGCGATTGCTCCATGCTCTGGAACCTGAATACTGCGTCCTTGACGGGCGGCACGAATGCCCTGAACGACCTGCTCGTGGTCAACGGCAACCTGGCCTTGACTCCGGGGATCACCGCGCATCTGGTTTTCCCCGGTGGCGGCATCCCGGTTCCCGGCACTTATACCCTGTGCCAATGCACCGGCACCCTCAGTGGTGCCGCTGCCGATTTGACTACCACGCTGGGCAACAACAACTATACGGCCACGTTCTTTTTGAACACCCACGCCTCACCAGCGATCGTTGCCGTGAACATCGCCCCCGTGCAGGTCACCAACGCCAATCCGCAGAACCTTGTGTGGACCGGCCAGAATGGCTGGGATTGGGACACGACCACACCCAACTGGAATACTACTGGCGGCCTGAACACCAACTTTAACTATGGGGACTACGTCCTATTTAACGACACCACCTATAGTACCTATGTGAACCTTATAGCGGCCGTGCCGGGCTCGACGACAGTGGACACCGCATCTATCTACAACTTCGTCACCGCTGGCGGCTCCATCAGCGGGCCAGGTGGCCTGACCAAGCTGGGCTCCGGGACCCTGATCCTTGATCTCAATAATGACTACGCCGGCGGCACTCTGATTCAAGCTGGCGTGGTGCAGGTCGGCTACTACGACGCCGTTGGCTCGCTCGGCCTGGGCGCGGTCACGAACAATGGCGCGATCGTCCTGACCCGGAGTGATGCCGCCGGGATATTGCCCAACGCCATCAGCGGCACGGGCAGCGTCACCATGAGCGGATCAGGCACGGCAACGTTGAGCGGGGACAACAGTTATAGCGGCGGCACGACTGTCAATGCTGGGACGCTTAAGCTCGGCAGCGCGACAGCGCTAGGGGCGGCGAGCAGCTCCACGCTCGTGAACTACGGCGCAGTCCTGGACCTCAACGGCCAGCCGGACGGGTCGCTGGAGTTGTTCTCAATCAGTGGTCCCGGGACCGGCACCGGAGCGTTGGTCAACAACAGCTCGACCGCGGTCATCCTGAGTGGCGCAGTCACCCTCGCCAGCGACGCCACTGTGGGCGGGAGCGGAAACATGACGCTCAGCGGTGAAATCAGCGGGACCTTTGGCCTCACCAAGGCCGGCGCTGGCACGACGACGCTCACCGCTCCGAATGCCTTCACGGGTGCGACGGTGGTCAGTGGTGGCACCTTGGATCTCCAAAACGGCCATGCCCTGGGCACTTCGCCGACGGTCACCATCAATAGCGGCGCCAACCTTCTGCAATTGGATGGCGGCATCACCATCGCCGGCGTCAGCCTGACCGACAATACCACCACCTCGGGCGCTTACGGCCTGCAAGGGAACACAGGGAACAACGTTTGGGATGGACCGGTAACACTAGGAGCCAACTATGCCCGCTTCGGTTCCATCCCCAGCGGCACCGGGCTCAATATCACTGGCACGGTGGATGACGGCGGCCTCGGCTACGGGATCATGATCCGCGGCGTTTCCTTCGACGGCGTCGTCCAACTTAGTGGCACCAATACCTACCTTGGCAGCACCGCCATTACTGTGGGATGGCTGCGACTTGGGAACGCCAACGCCTTGCCGGCTGGGACGGTGGTAGGTGTGCTCAATCACAACTCTGCGCGTCTGGACTTGGCGGGCTTCTCGCCCCCAATTGCCGGTTTGGTTGGCGAGGGCTGGGTCGTCAATTCGGCAGGCTCGCTTTCAACGCTGACACTCAATATCAACAGCGCGATCAACTATTCCAACAAACTATTTAATGCCACCACCGTCCCGTGGGGGGGGCCGGGCTCCAACATCTTCGGCGGAGTGATCCAGGGGCAAGTTGGCGTAACCCTGGCTGGCGAGCCGGGCACGGTTCTGGTCTTCACGAACGCCAACACGTATAGCGGCGACACCACCATTGCCTCGGGCAGCCTCATTCTTGGACCCACTGGCGGCATCACCGGATCCTCGAATATTATCGTGGCCAGTGGCGCTACTTTGGACACTTCAGCCAAGACCGGCGGCTTCACCCTCGGCGCAACCCAGACGCTCAAGGGCAACGGCACGGTGCTGGGCAACGTGACCGCTAATGGCACGGTTGCTCCCGGCGCCTCGATCGGCACACTGAGCTTTGGCAATAACCTGGCACTTGAGGCCGGCAGCACCACCGCGGTTGAGGTCCAGTCGGACGGTGGCTGCGACCAGCTTGTTTGCGGCGGCACGCTGACTTACGGCGGCACGTTGCAGGTCACCAACCTGGCGGGGACACTGACGACCAACCACACGTTCAAGCTGTTCACCGCCGCCGGTTACTCCGGCGCGTTTGCCAACGTTACGCCGGCTCCCGCCGCGGGGTTGGCGTGGAATACCGATACGCTGCTGGTGGATGGCACGCTGCGAATCGCGGCCACCGCCCTGAACCCGACGAACATCACCGCCGTGGTGATCGGCGGCAACACCCTGCAACTGTCCTGGCCGGTGGACCACAAAGGCTGGTCTTTGCAGGCGCAGACGAACTCGGCTGGCGCGGGTCTGAGCACCAATTGGTTCCACGTTCCGAATTCCAGCGCTGTGAACGAGATGACCATGCCGATCGACCCGGCCGATGGGTCGGTGTTCTTCCGGTTGGTTTATCCGTGAGTCGAGTTCTGAGACGACTCAGTGAGACCGCATTCGTGACCCCGCGTGGGGGGGCATGAAGCGAGGCGGGCCGCCGGTGGGGTTCCGGCGGCCCGTCCAATATTCCGACGATGGTGGCAGCGCGGGCGCAGAAGAGAGAATGACACGAACACTTCGAAATTGCCTGGCGGCCGCGATTGCGGGAGTCGTGGGAATCCCAGCCGTTCTAAACGCGGCGAAGGTCTCAATGACCGCTAGCGATACGAATGGTGCGGCCACTTCTTTCAATAGCGCCGGCAATTGGAGCAATGCCCAGACGCCCGGTTCGGGCAACGACTATTTCACCGCCGGCTATCTGCTGCGGACACCCAACATCGGAACCTCGAACTACTTTGCCGGCACTTCGCTCAGTCTCGATTTTAACGCGGTTAACCCCTGGCTGGTGGGCCTGAGCATGAAACACCCCTCCTCCGGCTCCGTACGGGTGGATAATCTGAAGTTCAACGGCGGAGCGATCCTCAATGGCCAAGGGGGCACCATGAAAGTTTACGGCACCATCACCGTGCTGAGCAACGCCTGGCTGAATGCGGGGAGCAGCGGCCGGACTTTGGCGATCTACGCCCCCGTCAGCGGTGGCAGCACGAATACGATCAACGTCAGCGATACTGCCGGAACCACCGCGGGCGGCACCGTTCAGTTGCTGGGAGATAACAGCGGGTATAGCGGCAACTGGTACATCATTAGCGCCACTGGGGCGATGTTGCAGGTGGGCAATGGTGGCACCAGCGGCAGCTTGGGGTCCGGCAACGTCACCAATAATTACGAGCTGATGTTCAATCGCTCGGACAACATTACGGTGAACAATGTCATCAGTGGCAGCGGCAGCGTGCTTATCGCCGGCCCGGGCCGGGTCACTTTGAGCGGCGCCAACACCTGCAGCGGCGCGACCGTCATCAGCGGGGGCACACTGGCCTTGGGTGCTGGCGGTTCCATCGCCGGCAGCCCGGTGATCTCGTTGGCCAGCGGCGCCAGTCTGGATGTCTCGGCCGTCGCCAGATTTGGATTGGCCTCGGGCCAAACGCTGGCGGGCAGCGGGACTGTTATCGGCGCGGTGACTTCCGTTTCCGGCGCCACGCTCTCCCCCGGCGACACTGCCAGCGGCACATTGACAGTTAATGGCGACGTAACGTTGGGCGCCGGCACATTGCGCTGGGACCTGAACACTCCCAACGTAACCGGCGGCACTAACGATTTGCTCGTGGTCGATGGCAACCTGGCCTTGGGCCCGGCTATTACCGTGAGCCTGGTTTTCCCGAACGGCATCCCGGTTCCCGGCACCTATACCCTATGCCAATGCACCGGCACCCTCACCGGTGACGCTGCCGATCTCACCAGCAATTTGGGCACCAATAGCGCCAGTTTCTCCCTCAACACCGCCGCCTCGCCCAAGACCGTCACCGTTACGGTCAACGGTTCTAGCCTGCCGCCGGCCACAAATTCACTGCAACTGATCAAGGTTTATCTGCAAGGCGGCCAGTCGAACGCCGACGGACGCGCGCTGACCAATGGCTTGCCCGCCAGCCTCTTCCAACCCCAAGCCGATGTTCCATTTTACTATTATCTCACCGGCGGCGCGGCCAATGGCGACGGCACCCTGGGCACGCTCACCACCCTGCGGCCCGGTTGCTCAGCTACGGGAAGCACCACGTTCGGCCCCGAACTGAGCTTCGGCCGCACCCTGGCGAACCACATTGCGCTTACGAACCAAGTGCCCGCCAGCGCCGTCCGGGTGGCTATTGTAAAGTACGCGCACGGGGGCACTTCGTTGGCCTCCAACTGGAAGGCCAACGGCAACAGCACAACCAACGGCGACGGCCCCGATTACCTCATCTTTCAAAAGGTCGTCAGCGCGAGCCTGTCCCGCCTGGCGGCGGCGTATCCCGGCACAGCGATCGAGCTGGATGGCATGATTTGGGTCCAGGGAGAAACCGACATTAACGATGGCGCCGCTGCGTCCGCCGCCTACGGCACCAATCTGGTGCGTTTCATCAACGATCTGCGCCTCACATATGCCACGAACCAACCCTGCGGCACGAACCTGCCCTTTTTCTTGAGCCGAATTTCTACCAATCAAACCGTCTATTCCGATCTCTCCGGCACCAACTATCCAAATTACCTGTTGCTGCGCGCCGGGCAGGCGCAGGTCACAGCGACGGTGACGAACGTTTACATGATCGACACCGACGGCATAAACTTCACGATGAACAGCGACCACCTGCACTTCAACACCGGGGGCCAGCAGGCGATGGGCGCGGCGTTCGGCCAGGCCGTCATTGGCGCCCTGCCTGCGCCTTGGCTCCAGGCGCCGGCCAAATCCGACAACAGTTGGCGCCTGACCTTTGGGGGAGTTTCCGGGACAGCCCATTCGTTGGAGCGCGCCCCGTTCATGGCTGGCCCATGGACAGTGCTGACGAACATTGTGCTGGGGCCGCTTGGGCGCACGAGCTATGACGACCAGAACGCGCCCGGCACCGGCGCCTTCTACCGGGTAATCCGGCCCTGAACCAACCCGGGCTTTTCCAGATGGCACAGCAGTGCTCCTGGAGCGTGACTCTCTCCAATGACAGGGCGTTCACGCAGCGGCTGGCCGCTGAGGCCAACCGCCGGTGGAGTCGTGGGCGCAAAGCCAAGGCATCCCTGATAGTAGGGATACCGCTCCCGGAAGCTTGCTGCAATCATTGGGAGCAAATCAATGAAAGCGTCATTATGAAAAGCGAGGCACCGCAGCAAGTGAGCAAAGACATACTGATCCCGTTTATCGGGCAACCATGAACCTTCGCGCAAGCGTTCTTCTGATCACAATTCTAGCGACCGGCTGCCCTCACGGACTTGCGGCGGACGCACCGAGACCCAACATACTCCTGATGGTTGCGGATGATCTCGGCTGGGCTGATGTGGGTTGGCACGGCAGCAACCTCAAGACACCCCACCTCGACAGACTCGCACACGAAGGGGTAGAGCTGGACCGTCATTACGTCCAACCGGTCTGCTCGCCCACACGGGCAGCCTTGCTTTCCGGCCGATGGGCCAGCCGGTTTGGGTCGCATGTGCTGGCGCCAACCAACCTGCGGGCGTTTCCCCCGGGCACAACGACCCTGGCCACTGCGCTGAAGCAGTGCGGCTACGCCACTTATCTCGCAGGCAAGTGGCATCTTGGCTCGCGACTGGAGTGGGGGCCGCAGCATTACGGTTTTGACCACAGTTACGGTTCGCTGGCCGGCGCGGTGGATCCGTGGGAGCACACTTACCGTAAGGGCGAATACATGAGGACTTGGCACCGGGACGGAAAGTTCATCGAGGAAAAGGGCAACGTCACCGAGCTTATCGTCAGGCAAGCGTGCGAGTGGATTCGCGGCCAACGGGAGCCGTGGTTCGTTTATGTGCCCTTCCAGGCAGTACACATTCCGATTGATGCGCCAGAGGAATTCAAGCGGCTCTACGCCGATGTGACCTTCGCCGACGAGGCCAAGACCGAGTCGTTTCGCCGCTACGGCGGGTTCGTGTCGCAGTTGGACGCCAAGGTGGGCGAGTTGATCACGGCGCTCGAGGAAACGGGTCAGCGTGGGAACACGCTGGTCGTTTTCACCTCTGATAACGGCGGCACGACCGAGCTCGGAAACCCCTACGCGGGCAACACGCCCCCGCTAAGGGTGAGGGTCAGCAGCAACGTCCCATTGCGGGGACACAAAGGCCAGCTCTACGAAGGCGGCGTGCGCGTTGACGCGTTCGCTAACTGGCCGGGAGTGCTTAAGCCTGGCAAGCTTTCCGCACCTTTGCACGCGGTTGATTGGATGCCAACTCTGACGAAGCTCGCAGGTTGGAAGCCAGAGGCGGAGCCGAAGTTCGACGGGCGCGACATCTGGCCGCTACTAACGGGCGCGGTGGCAAAGCTGGAGCCGCGCGCAATTTACATCCCCTCTGCTAACAGCGCCGCCGTGTTGTTTGGCGATTGGAAGCTCATCGCTGCCGGGAAAGGTCCTAAGCGGGAGTTGTTCAACCTTTCCACCGATCCCTTCGAGAATGACGACGTCGCCAAGAGCCACCCGGAGAAGGTGCGGGAGCTGGACGCAATGCTGGCTGACCTGCGCAGGGAAGATGTGACCACCCTTCCTCGTGATCTTGTTGGGCAGAGCGAGGGCTCGTCCGAGAAGTCTCCTTCTTCTGGGGTGAGGAAGCTCGACGAGTGAGCCAATTCTTCGAGGACTGATGAACCCGAGTCCCGCCGTACCAGCGGAAGGGACGAACCAACGGCAATGCCTCGTCACGAAAGGGGACGAAACAAGGGCTTTGAGTGAGTTGGAGGCAGCGAGAGGCCGGCAAAGAGAATTGCCGGCCAAACTAACGACGACTACTCTCGAACGCATGAGCGGCTTACGACCGAAGCTCCAAGCACTGCACCTGCCGCCGTTACGCACGTGCGTGGCCGCCCTGCTTATGGCGGGAGTGTCCCTCGCCCTGACCATCCGCGCCGAGGACCTGCTGGACAAATACACCCTGCGACATTGGAATGTGGAGGACGGTCTTCCAGAGGGGTTGGTGCTTTCTCTCGAGCAGATGCCCGACGGTTTCCTGTGGCTGACAACTCCGCACTACATTGTCCGGTTCGATGGTGTGAATTTTGTCCGGTTCCCGGCGGAGCAGTTGGCATCGCCGCTCGCGGCCTATTTTCGGCAGTTGTTCATTGACCGCCAAGGCAACCCATGGATTTGCGGCAGTGAAACGGTGCTCCGCTTAAACGGACAAGTTTGGCAACCGGTGCCGCTTGTGGGCGGCACGAACATCGTCGGTCGTCCCATTTCCAGGGTAACTCCGGACGGCGAGACGGTCCTGTCCGGAAAACTGGAATTCTTTTGTATCGGGGAGGCGGGCGGAAAAGTCGTGGTGGCCTCCACGCGGGGTGTCCACGTATTTGATGGGCGGGAACTGGTGTTCGCCAGATGCCCGGGGGTTCCGGACGATTCGCCGCCCCGCTTCACCTCGGCGGCTATTGACAATCGGGGGGAGGTCTGGCTCGCCGCGGAGGAACACCTGCTTCGATTTCGAGCTGGAGCTTATCGGGAGGAAGCGTTGCCTCTGGAGCTACGCGCAACCAAATTCTACAAAGTAGTAACTGCAGGTGCGGATGTGGTTTGGGTTCAGCAAGTGGATGGACGGCTTTTCCGGCGCGAGGATAGCCACTGGGCCGAGGTGCTGCCTGCCGGGTTGCGAATCAGTTGCGTGCTTGAGAGCGAGGGCATGAAGTGGATCGGCTCGGTAGAGGGACTGCATCGGTTGCTGGGCGGGAAATGGCTTGCTTTGGCCGGCCCGGAATGGTACGGGCCCCGGGATGTGCGCTGCCTCACAGTGTCGCGCGATGGCTGCCTTTGGATCGGGACCAGCAGCGGTTTCTATCGCTTGCAGCAGCGTTCGGTGAGCACGTTTAAAGCTGGTGCGGCTCTGGGCCAACAACCTGTCACAGCACTGTGGCCCACGGCAACAAACGAGTTTTGGGCCGCCAGCAGAACCAAGGGCTTGCTCGCGGGCTCGCCGGGCGGGTTTCGCCCTTACACGAGCACAAACATCCTGAAAGGGGTGGCGGTTTCTGCCCTGCTTCAATCGTCTGACAGGCAGCTTTGGGTTGGAACCCAAGGCTCCCACCTCTTGCGCCTGGCGACCAACGGTTCTTTGTTTCAAGTTCGGCAAAAGGACGGCGCCAAGTCGCGCAACGTCACCTGTCTTTTCGAAGATAGCGCTCATCGGATATGGGTAGGCACGCGCGAAGGGCTGTTGCTGCGAGGCGAACAGCATTGGCTGGTGGAATCCGCCGCGCCGTTGGACACAATCCTGGCCATCAGCGAAAGTCCGAATGGCGTGATTCGGGTGGGCACTCAAAGCAGCGGGCTATGGGAATTGGTCCCCAACGGCGGGGTGTTTGAACATCGCCCGCCCGATGGCTTGCCGTCGGATACTGCGCGCCTGCTGCATACGGACTCAGACGGAATCCTCTGGATCGGCACCCCGGCGGGAGTTGCACGCTGGAAAGGCCTCCAGAAGACTGTGTTTCGGACGCGGCAAGGCCTGCCGGACAATGACATTCGCCAAATGCTGGATGACGGGCAGGGTAATTTGTGGCTGGGGACACGCTATGGGCTGGTGCGCGTGAGCAAGAGGGAGTTTGAGGAAGTGGCCGCGGGACACAAGGATCAGTTGAGCTTCCTCATGCTGGGCCAGGACGACGGGTTAACGGGTGGGCTGAACACCGGTGGTAACGTGCCGCTGTCGGTCCGAGGTCTGGACGGCCGGCTCTGGTTCTGCACCCAGGAGGGCCTGGCGATGGTGGACCCCGCCACTTTGCGAGACCCCGCCCAGCCGCGCGAGCCGCAGATCGAAGCACTACGCACGGCCAGCGGTTTTACCGCGACGCTGCGTGGCCTGCTTCCGGGGAATCCGGCTCCCACGCGCCCCCGGCGGCGCAGTCCAATCCTCCTGCCACCCGGCTCAGTCAATATCGAATTCTCTTTCACCTTGCCGGCCTATACCGCGCCGGAGCGAGCGTTGTTTCAAACCTGGCTCGAAGGATACGAAACCGGGTGGTCTCCACCTGCCGCTATGCGCAAGGTGACATTCCCGCGGCTGTCTCCCGGCAACTACCGTTTTCGGCTCCGGGCTTCGCCGGGGGATGGGGTATGGCGTGAAGCCAGCCAATTTGCGGACTTGACCGTTGAGGCCTTTTACTACCAGACCGGCTGGTTCAGAGCATTGGCAGGGCTGACCGCTATGGTCTCGGCTGGGATCGCAAGCGGGCTGCTCGTGCGCCGCCGCGCCCGCAGAAAGCTGCGCGAACTCCAACGCGAGCAAGCCCGGGAACTGGCGGTAGAGCGAGAGAGAGCCCGCATTGCCCGCGATATCCACGACGACCTCGGCGCCACGCTAACCCAGATTGCCATGTTGAGCGAGTCAGCCCAAATCGAAGCGCAGGCTGCGGCTTCGCTCAAACCCAAGTTGACGGACATTTTCACACGCGCTCGTGGGGCAACGCGCGAGCTCGACGAGATCGTCTGGGCGATCGACCCGGGCAATGACAGCGTCGAACAGGTGGTGATTTACCTCTGCCAGTTCGCACAGGATTATCTGAAACTAGCGGAGATCCCCTTACGCCTGGATGCGCCGGACGTGCTGCCACCAAGTCCGCTGAGTTCCGCTCAAAGGCATAACCTGTTCCTGGCCGCGCGCGAAGCCCTGCACAACACGGTAAAACATGCCCGGGCCACCGAGGTCTGGCTTAGAATAAAGCTCGAACGCAGCCAGCTCCACCTCTTGGTTGAGGACAATGGCCAGGGCTGCGGGTTGGCCGCAACGGGCACCGGGCATGGCTCGGCCAACATGAGGGAGCGCATGGCGAGCATTGGCGGACAATTTGACCGGCGCGCACGCCCGGGAGGCGGCACGGTCGTTGAATTCATCCTGCCCCTGCCCGGCGGGAGCCCTCGACCCGGCAAGATATGAAACCCACTGGCGAAAACAAAACCGCAGACACCACTATCAACGTGGCCATCGTGGAAGACGACGCAGAAGTGCGCCGCAGTTTGATTAACATCATCAACCGGGAGGCCGGCATGAGTTGTGCCGGTGCGTTTGGAGCTGCCAGAGAGGCCTTGGAACAGATTCCAAGACTTCGACCGCAGACGGTGCTCATGGATATTAACCTGCCGGGCATGTCGGGCATCGAGTGCGTACGCAAGCTTGCCGAGGCGGTCCCCGGGCTGCCAATCGTGATGCTGACGGTTTATCACGACACGAAAGCGATTTTTGATTCGCTGGCGGCAGGGGCGATCGGCTACTTGCTCAAACCGGTGCGCGCCGACGAACTGGTTCGGGCGATTCGTGATGTCCGCGCTGGTGGCGCGCCCATGAGCACGAGTATCGCCCGCCAGGTGGTTCAGGCATTCAAAAAGCCGGCTTCACCAGAGCGCGGAGATGTCCCGGATTTGAGCCCGCGGGAGCGCGAAGTGCTGGAGCTTCTAGCGAAAGGCTATCAATCCAAGGAAATCGCTACCCAACTCGGTATCGCCTACTGGACAGTGGAGAGTCATGTTGCCCACATTTACCAGAAGCTGCACGTGCGCTCCCGCGCCGAGGCAGTCGCTAAGTATCTGCAGAACTGATATCGCCCTACATCCCTGGTAGTAGGGATACGAAATGCCGAGCATTCCGGTTATCATGGCGGCTGTGAAATCGCAACGCGGAGCGCCAGCTCCGATTCCCACTGGCATCAGTCTCCAGGCAATCCGCCGGATGTCCGACCGGCGCCTGAGGGTTTGCTGTATTCTGGTCTTGGCGTTTTGGTGTCATTTGTCGAATACCTTCGCTTTTCAGGTCTTGGTTGATCTGAATACCTATCGCAAATATGACGCCAATTCGGTGAGTGACGTGCAATACCTGAAATGCGACGGCGTCTGGGCAGTTCCCGAGAATGACGTCGGCACGTTTACCCAGGCGGAATGGGGAACGATACTCACCCTGCTCGGGCCCTGGGCCGTCTCCGAAGATAATCCAGGTGGCCATTGGGATTACGACTACATGACCCAGGCGATGGGTCGGCCACCCAACGATGCCATGTGTTATAATGAAACCGGCGGCACCCCCGGAGGAACAACATTGACCGATCAGCAAATTATCGCACAGGCGGCCACTCACGGCGGCAGCGTGGTCGTTTTGACTCGCGCGGGCGGTGGTGAATGGATAACGCAACTGGATCGTGCCTTCAATAGCACGCAAGTCGTGGGCGGATGCCTGGAATCGCCCGATCCGGCCGTCGGAAATGCTCCCGGCTTCATTAATGACTGTGTGCTTCATGGCAAGCGTGCCTATGTGATTCTGGTGGGCGGCATGGGGACGGATTGGGTCAGGTATCAGATTCAAAACATGCTGAATGCCGTGCCGGCGCTAATGGCGTCCCCAAACACTTTCATTGTGATTTCTGATTACAGCCCCAGCAGGTCTCGGTCGAAGTGGTATGGCACAACCAATTGTGTGCAATCCGATGTTGCCGCGGCATTGGCAATGGCCGGGAGGCCAACCCTGCCGCCGGCGGCACCCGCTGGGCTGGTGGCTGCCGGCGGCGATCACAAGGTGAACCTGAGCTGGAATTCCTCCGTGACGGCAACCAGCTACAACGTGAAGCGCTCGACAGCATTCGGCGGACCTTACACGAACGTGGTCAACACCTTCGGCACAAATTACACGGATACGTCGCTGGTGGCCGGCGTCCCATCTTTCTATGTGATTTCGGCGGTCAATGCGGGGGGGCAGAGTGCCGACTGTGCGCCGGCCTCTCCTTGGGCCACCGCGCCCGGTGCCTGGGCGGTGGATGCTGGCGGCAACTGGGGCAACGAAAGTAATTGGACTGGTTACATCATCCCTTCCGGCGCCGCCATCACTGCCATATTCTCCAACAACATCACTGGCGACCGAGTGGTTACCAACGACGCGCCCCGAACGGTCGGAAATCTTGTTTTCGGCGATGCGGATTCTTCCAGCCCCGGTGGTTGGACGCTTGCGGGAGCCTCGCCCCTCACCTTGCAGGTGAGCAGCGGTGTCCCGGTGGTCAACGTCAGCGCCTTAGGCGCGGGCAAATCCGCCGTGATTGCCTGCCCGCTGGCGGGCACTCAGGGGCTCACCAAGGCCGGGAACGGCACCCTGATCTTGAGCGGCAGCAACAGTTACAGTGGCGGGACGACGGTGAATGGGGCGTCGGGTACGACCGGCAGCCTGGCCGTGGCAAACGGGAGTTTTGAAACGCCCTCGATCAGCAACTGGTTTTATCAGAACACAAGCGGGGCCAACACCTACAACTTCAACGCCGTTTCAGGTTTTGGGTGGACGTTTGGGACGAACGCGGGGGTAGATCACAACAGCGGGACGTGGTATGCGGCGGGGGCACCAGCGCCCAACGGCAGCCAAGCGGCATTCATCCAGGGAGCCAGTGGCGGGGCCAAACTCAGCCAGACGATTAACTTCCCCGTTACCGGCAACTACACGGTCAGTTTCTCGTGCATCGGGCGCGCCGGCAGTTTCGGCCCCAACACGATTCAAGTGCAGGTGGGCGGGAATATCATTTCACCGGTGAGCTACAGCAGCCAGAGCCAGAGCGCGTGGCAGAGCTATAATGCGACCTACAATTGCACCTCGGCAGGGAACCACACCCTCGCCTTTGCCGGTGTGCGCACGGGCGGGGATTTCAGTTCCTGCATAGACAATGTGCAAGTCACCGCGCCGGCCAGCACCGGCCAGGGGATTCTGCTGGTGAACGGAACGTTGGGAGGCTTGGGCACCGTCACGGTGCAGACCAACGCGGTCTTGGGTGGGACGGGAGTTATCATGGGGCCGGTCACGGTGCAGGTAGGCGGAACTCTCTCGCCTGGCACGGGTCTGGAGACGTTGAGTGTGAGCAACACGCTGACGCTGGACGCGGGGAGTAGAACATTCGCCGAAGTGAACGCGCAGACGCTGACGCATGCCCTGGTGCAGGGTATCACGACGGCGACCTACGGCGGCTCGTTGGTGGTGAGCAACCTGGCGGGGACGCTCGCAGCAGGCCAAAGCTTTAGACTCTTCGGTGCAACCAGCGCCAGCGGGGATTTCACCAGCATCGCGCCGTCACTGGCGGGAAATCTAGCCTGGAATTTCAACCCGACCAACGGGACACTGTCTGTCATCGGACCACCTCCCCCGCAATTCACACAAATCTCGATGACGGGCGATGGTAACTTCACGCTGAGCGGAACCGGGCCGAATGACCAGGGCTATCGGATTCTTACGGCCACGAACCTTGCCTTGCCCTTCAGCAACTGGACCGCGATTGTCACCGGCGTATTTGGCGGCGGGGTATTTCAGTTCACCGACCTTGAATCCACCAACCGCCCCACGCGCTTTTATAATGTGGTCACTCCTTGATGGCCGCCTAAAGTCCAACAGACACAACGATTCCAGCTAACATGGAATATTTTGGAAAGACCCAAAACGGGATGAACCCTAATCCGGGGCCGTTCGAGATTCCTGGCACCGGCCCCCTAAAATTGAGCCCTCCTTGTTTTATTGGATTGGGGTGGTAGCTGGGGCGGAATTGAACCGCCGCCACAAGAATTCTCGGCATTTGATGTGCGGTTCTGGCGCTTGGCGTCAGTTGCCACCGGTTGCCATAATACAACTATTTCAGCCCGTTCGAGCCGGTTTCATGTGATTGACGAATCGGCGGGGTGCGACGACTGGCCGATGCGCGCTGAGAATATGACAATCTCATTGACTGGACCCCTTTCCGCAGCGGGGTCTTGGTTTTCTGAACTGCGCCCGGGGACGGGCGCAGTCCGGTGATTCGACAAAGATCCGCCCGCTTAATGCAAAAACCCAACTTGAGTCAGCATCGAAACTGCGGGTGCTGCTGGAGCTTCTCCCAGGAGGCCGGAGAAAGGGAGGCTTGCCGATAGACCGGTTCCCACAACGGCTCGGCGCTGGTGGAGCGGTGCGCCCGCTGCAGCCACCGGCGGTCCAGCGGTTCGGTAATGAGGGCGGGCGTGTTCGCGGCTATAGTCGTTTCCTCCTTCTCACCGGTCGCGTGCCCAACACCAACATGGAATCCGGCGAGCAAGAGGGTGACGCGGAGCATGGTGCTGCGTGAGTAGGTCGGCAGCGCACAAGGACGTTCCGGGTCGAGGAGGCGGAACAGATTAGAGAATAGGGGCAGCGTCCACATCGCGGGGTTCGTGGCGGGCGAGAACGCGTCGAACATGATCACATGCGGTTTGGCGAGCTTCTGCGCGGCAGGCTCGGTCAGCAACGCGGGGAAGTCCGCCAGGTGGGTGTCCCATCGGACGGTTTGCGGGCCGTCCTGGAAGACGCAGTGGCGGTCATGCAACAGACCTTCGAGGTGCGTCTCGTAACCCCCGAGGTAGCCTAGTGCCTCACGGTGCTGCAAGGCGAAGGCCAGCGGGTCGAGCGTGTGGTCGAAGCTCAGCAGGTGGATCGCGCACGGGACCTCGCGGGTCGCCCGTAGCGCAGTAATCGCATTGGCGGCCGCGCCGAGGCCCACATCCCACAAGACAAACTCGCCCGCGTGACGCTGGAGACGCTCGACCAAGCCCAATTGGCGCACATACAACGCCTCGGCCTCGACTACCGGGCCGACGACCGGATGAAAGGTCTCGTGATGGGCAAGGGAATGCACGCTGTGCGCGCCATTGGCGAGCTTAACGATTCTGTATCCGGTTGCGGACTGCACCGGACGACTTTCGAGCACGCCGTCCCCGAGGCCAAGCTCAAAAAGCGGGCGTGCCTGCCCGGGTAACGGCAAGAGCGGGCAGGCGCCCGCGAGGACGCCTGCCCGCCTTGAAGCCAGGGGCAGGCCACTACTCAGCGGCCTACACGCCCCGGCGGAACCTTCACGCCGAAGCCGGGACGATCGCTGCGAAGGTCACGGGCGCGCTTTCCCAGCCATTAACCATCTGGCTGACGCGGACGAACACCTTCGTGTCCGCGGCGGGCGCACCATACCGGGCCGTGTAGAGGCTCGTGATGTCGGCGGAGCCTTGCACGGCGGCAGGACACGTGCCGAGTATTTGCGATGTTGGCCACGCCCGGTCTTTAAGATCGCAAATTGCGATCTTAAAGCTTCCAGGTTTTTCCACTCTTCCCGGGAAAGGTGGAACATGAAGTCCGCGGGGAAGCGCTTAACGTTTCTCTTTTCCCCCGAGCACCATCCCCCGGTCGCGGCATTCTTCCATCATCCAACGATGGCAGACCTCGCCGACGGTGACGGTGGTAAGCCGGGGCCGACACCCCAAGAGCGGGTTGGGGAGTCACCGTTGCTGGCAGACTTGGGAACGCTGCTCCCGCTGGAGATCCGTGAAGTCAGCACGGCAGCGAGCCCCCGCCAAAGGACCCTCTTTGAAAATCTGCTGTAC
>CAIWJG010000333.1 GCA_903912925.1 uncultured Verrucomicrobia subdivision 3 bacterium
AACGTAGATTTCGTGACTGTTGACCCGGGCGATTGGTTTATAGTACAGAGAGAACTGTTGAAAATCGCAATAGCGGGCAATCTGCTCGGGCCAGTCTGCGATGTACTTCAAGTTTTGTGAAAGCATGTAGGGAATGACTTGTTTGGAGACGACGGCCTGGAGGGCCTTCGTGTTATTCTTGCCGTCGAGATTGACGACGTTGTCCAGGAAATATCCGAGCGTGCCGGACTGGAAGGCCCCGATGCGCCCGTCCCGGCAATGCGCCTGTAAATAGTGCATTACCGGCATGAACTGGTTGGAATTCGTTTGGTTATAGGTTGACCAGACCGAAGCGACGGATATTCCGAGGAATCCCGTCATCAGGAGATGGAAGGCGAGCCTCGATCTGCCGCCCAGCAACCGTCCCCCCAGGACGGCCAGATAACAGCAGAAATAGCCCGAGAATATATACGCCGCAGCCCGTATCGGATGGGTGTAGCGCTTCATGAACCACCACGAACCATGCGCGAAGCTGTAGTAAGCGGTAAGAATAAGCGAAAAGACCAGCAGAAATGTGAGCGGGCGAAGCTCGATCTTCTGCACGCGCAGCGCGCGAGCGGGAGGCAGGCGCAGACCGGCCACGGCAAGGAGGGTGATCCCGCCGAGCTGCAAGAGATTCCACCACCAGCGGTCTCCCCAATCATAGGGTGAATAAAAACTCAGCGTAAAGATTCCCGCCAGGCTTTCCACGGTTCGAATGAAGCACTGTTCGATACTGGGCCAAAACCCATGGAAAGTCATTTGAAACGCGGAAGCCTTCCCGGAGATCGGCATGACCGAGCCGCCAACCTGCAGATTAAATATCCACCACGGAAGGGTGACGAGAAAGGCGACGGTGCCCCAGGAGCAGACGCGGCGAAATCGCATGACGATGCCGCCCGGGCCCAGCCAAAGAAAACAGGTTGCTCCCGAGAGGGCGAGAAAGCCGTGATCGACCCGCACCAGGACGGCTACTCCGAATACGAGACCCAGGAGCAGGTCCCAGGCAAAGCCGCACGGGCGATCTGCCTCCCGCTGCCAAATGACGAGGTAGATCAATGACGCGCCGAGCAGGACCGCGGCGGCAAAACCAGTCTCATAGCCGTTGAGATTGACCCGGAAGACTTGAAAGGACGAGAGCCAGAGCCCCGCCGTGAACAGGCCCAACGCGTTCCTTCGGGAAGCATCCTCGTGGCGGGCGAGCCGGCGCACGATGCCATACAGGCAGGCAGCCCCAGCAGCGCTGCCTACGATATCAAGCAGCCGCGCCCACCGCAGCGCCCGCCATTTGTCAAACCCTCCCGCAAGATGCGCCAGCGCATAAACAAAGTTTCCGGGCTGAGCTCCGCTCGAAGGCTCTTTTCCATCGATCGTTATGCCTTTCCCCATCGCCATGTTGCGGGTTACGGCCATGTGAAAAAAGGTATCTTCTTCAAAAGGCCGGTGGGCCAGGGCTTCTTGCTTTACAAAAATGAAGCTGAGCTGCATGAGCAAGCCGGCAAAGATCAACAGCCAAGCCCATTTCTTGATCGGTATTGGGTCAGGGAATGTTTCCATAAGAGCGGTGATCAAATTCCAATTAGGTTGGGTTGGCGCCGTCGTTGTGCTTGAATGGCACGATTTTGAGCGAGGGGGGCCGGGAGGTCAACCGGTAATTGGGGCTGCTAGGAATTGAGGCTCGGTCTCCCGCGTGCCAAAGGCGGTTTGGGCGGCAGCCGGCGCGGCGGCGGTGCGACGGCGCGGAGATCCGAAACCCGAAAGTGAAACGTGAAACGTGAGCTGGGGAGCGTGGTCTGTCATTCGCCTTTCCTTCACGTTTCACGTTTCACGTTTCACTTTCAGATTTCGGCCCTCCTTCGGATTTCGGCTTTCGGATCTTCCATCGGTCTCTGCTGTCGGAGTTAATCTCAGGTTGAACGCGAACTGGAATCAGCGCGTGCCGGGGGCGAAACCGATGCCCGGTTTGTTTCCGTGGTCAAAGGGCCGAAGCGCTCGTTTTCGGTTCGGCCAGGGCGGCCGGCTTGGGTGTTTGCGGCCGGCTGGGCGGGTCGTTGAACAAAACCTCGCGTCCCTTCCAGGACGGCTGCCCGATCTTCTTGAAAAAGTCGCCCAAATAGTAGCGCCAGGAAATCCCGCGCAGCGGAGAGAAGGTCGGCCAGAACGAGATCAGGTCCACGCCACTCTGCCGGGCCATTTCGATCGCGCTATAGATCATGCGGGGCCGATCGTTCCAGTTAAAGAGCACATACTTCCACTCGATCATCGGCTTGGTCCGATTCAACCGGTTGCGGTGCTTAACCAGATCGGCCAGGTTCTTGTAGGCTTTGCCGAAGTCGCTCCCGACCTGATACCGGGTTACGGTGGCATCATCGATGCCGTCGATGGAAAAAATGATTTCATCGAGCAGCAGCGCGGCGTCGCGCTTCCGATCGGTGTCCACCAGAACCCCGTTCGTGGAGACCGAAATCACGAGGTCCGGGTTGTCGCCCTTCAGGATCGCCAACTCCTCGTTCAGGCGCGGCGACAGAAAAGGCTCGCCGAGCTTGAAGTAGGACACCCGCCTGATTTGATGCTCTTTGATCTCCCGGGAGATCTTCTTTACGTCCTCGAGCGACATGATCTTGCCGACCCGCTGTTTGGTGGCAACCTGGTTGCAACAGGAAAAGCACTGCAGGTTGCACAGGATGGTGTTTTCCACCATGATGCCGGTGCGCGGCAGATCGTAGTGGTCGCGATGCTTCGCCGCTTCCGGCCGCGAGACCGTTCGCAAATCCCAGCAACGGGCGCACCGGGAGATGGGCAAGCGCCCGGCCGCCAGCTTATCCCGGAACTCCCGGGCGACCGGACCGTCGAATACTTCCCGCAGCGTGTTCTTCCTCAAGTCGCCCAGCCGACCCGTCTGGTCAAAATCCTGGCAGTTGCAGGAAACCGTCATGTCGCTGTTTACCGAGATATTGTAATTGGACTCGCCACCCAGGGCGGCGCAGTAAAAGGCCTTTTTCTGCAGCCCGGCCTGCACCTCGATGCGGCGTCGTCCCAACGACCGCAGGAACCCGATCACACGCTTGATGCGCCGGGGTGGATTGGCCCGCCTCTGTTTCTGTTTCATAACTGCTTAAAATACACGGCGCGATCGCTCTTAATAATTCACCAACGCGAAGGAAGGGGCGGCCAACCAGCTACCCGTTCCTGACCTTCATACGCGGCTGGGTTATTATAGCGGCCTGCGCGGCGCCGTCAAGCTCGGATCCCGGCTCGGTCGGCGGGGATAGGGCCAATTCATGAAGGACAAAAGGCAGGGGCGGTCTAAAGTCGGTTAGGATCTGCCTAAAACCGAAATCCGAAACCCGAAAACCGAAGGAAATCCGAAATCCGAAAACCGAAAAGGTCCAACCGCCCGCACGCCCTTCGGATTTCCTTCGGATTTCGGGTTTCGGGCTTCGGATTTGAGAGCTGCTCGCTGGAAACGGGAGAACCTTAGATCAGCCCTGATCCCCGCCCCTTTCATGAATTGGCCCTGCGGCGGGGAGGGCTTGACGGGGAGTTGGGTTTGCCCGTGCCCTGTGGTGGCTGAACAGGTGATTGAGCGTCTTGGCGTTGAAGCTTGGTTCCCCAATGACCTTGCCATGAGCCTGCCGAATGGCCTTCCCTTCACGTTTCACGTTTCACGTTTCACGTTTCACGCATCACGTTCATGCGTGTCTTCAGGACCACTCCACCCGCCTGAAATGATTCCAAGTCCCCCCCCCTTTTCGGATCCCGGCGCGGGCGTGAAGTTCTTCCTTCCCAAGGCCGTCGGTTTGGCCTTACAATGCCGGGGTCGTTCTGAATGAAGTCCCGACACCCACAATGCTGTCCTGTCCAGCCATGAGCCTGTAAATCCGGTGGCATGAAGCTCTTCAACCAGGCCGTCTGGTGTTTTCTCTTGCTCGGGTTGTTATTGCGGTGCGGCTCCTTGAATCGGCCGCTTCTGGATGCCCACCTGCTGCGCCAGACTCAGACGGCGGACGCCACCCGGAGTCTCATCGCGCAGCCCGGCTTTCCGCTCAGTGCCAGGATCCCCTGGCAGGGCGACCTGGACACGCGTTACGTCCAGGAGCCGCCGATCTACAACTACCTCGCCATTGCCCTGTATAAACTCGGCTTGAGCCTCGACCTCGCCGGCAAATTGGTCAGCCTCGGTCTTTGGGGACTGAGCTTTGTGCTCCTGCAAGGCCTCTGGCGTCGGTGTTTGCCGCCCGCGGCTGTGTCCTGGGCCAACCTTCTGTTCGTGATCGGCCCGCTCGAGGTGTTTTATGGCCAGGCCTTCATGCCAGAGATGCTTATCCAATGCCTCAGCCTGGGGTTTCTCCTGGGCGCTCTGCGTTACTTCGAAAACCCCACCGCTCGGCGTTGGCTGGTTTGTGCGGCGACCGGACTCCTGGCCGTGCTGCTGAAACTTCCGGCGACCTTGCATCTCTGGCTGCTGATCGCTTTCCTGCTCGTGCAGCAAGAGGGCTGGAAAGCCGCGCTGCGCCTGCGCTACGTCCTCACGGCCATCCTGTGCGCGGCGCTGATGCTTGCCTGGAGCCGTTACGTCGAGGCTGTTAACGCGCCCAACCTGTCGGAATGGACCCCGCACAACTCGCTCCTCCTGTTCCTCGGAACGCCCCTGGACCGGTTGAAATACAAACTCTGGGCCGTTCTGGGCCTGTACCTCGTGGTGTTCGTTGTTCCTGGTGTGGCCGCCGTCGTGGCCGCCGTCGGCCTCTCGGCCGGCCGCCGCCAATCCTGCTGCCGCTTTCTGTTCCTCTGGCTTGGGTCCCTGGCCGTTTTCTACTTGCTTTGGTTCGGCAACACCGGCGCGAGGCAGGGCTACTACAATCTGGTCGCCGTCGGGCCGCTTTGCGGCCTCTTCGGCGTGGGTGTCAGCGCTTTGCTCAACCTCGAACGCTTGCGCTCGCGGCCGGCCTTCTGGCGGGCCGCAATTGCGTGCGCTGTGATCGCCTGCGCCATCCCGGGAACTCTCTATCTCTTTCGCCAGGACCGCCAGCTTTACGAAGCGGCGCGGTGGACCCGCGAACACGTCCCCCAGGGGGAAGTGGTGTTATTCCGCCCGAACCACCGCTTTGACATGCTGGATTACCCGCAAAACGCCGTTATGGCCTACTATTCGGAGCATCCTACCTTCCTGTGGTCTGGTCAGACTTCGGAACCTCTCCGCCAAACCGCTCTTAATCGTGCCCGCTATGCTCTGGTGACTCTCCCTACGGCCCCGCCCCAGGGCCTCCTGGGCCTCTTTCGCCGCTTCCGCGGTGACACGGCACGTCCAGTCGATTCCCTCGCTTGGCTCGGCACCAACGGCTTCCGCCTGGACTTTGTGAAGACCAATTCCTTCGCTCTCTACCGCAAGACCCCGCCACTCTGACGGGCCTATCCTGGGCCCGGGGGATCGGTTTAGATTCCCGGCCAACCCGCTTAAACCGGGCCGGAGCTTCCCTGGGGTTTCTGGTAATCGCCGCGGCTGAAGTATTTCTCGAGCCAAACATAGAGGCAGATGAACAGGTAGCGGCTGCCCATTTCCCGCAGCTTGAGCTTGGCCTCGCCGGTGCGGCGGTTGCGCCAGGTGATGGGGAGGACCTTCCAGGAGAATCCCCGCACGATGGCCTTGAGCGGCAGCTCGACGGTGAGATTGAAGTGCGGCGCAATCAAGGGGCGACAGCCATCGATGGCCTCGCGCCGGTAAGCTTTGAAGGCGTTGGTGGTGTCGTTGAGCCGAATGCCAAAGAGCGCCTGCAGGAAGAGATTGGCCATGCGGTTGACGAACAGCTTGAACTTCGGGTAGTCAATGACCCCGCCGCCTTTCAGGAAGCGGCTGCCGAACACGCAGTCCCACCCCTGGTTCAGTTCGTTCCAGTAGCGCACGACATCCCGGCAATCATCCGATTCATCAGCCATCATGATCACGGCCGCGTCGCCTTTCATCCGGTCCAGCCCGCAGATCACCGCCCGGCCGAAACCGTGCAGCCCTTCGTTCTTAACCGGCGTGAGCTCCGGCAGCCGGGCGCGCAGTTCCGTCAGCAATTTCCAGGTGGCATCCTTGCTGCCGTCGTCCACGACGACGATTTCATGGGGCACATTGTGCAGGCGCAATTCGAGATGCAGATGCTCGACGGTCGAGCAGACGCAACCCTCTTCATCGCGGGCGGGGATAACGATCGAGAGCAGCGTGAGCGGGCGCGCTTGAGCGGGCGGAGAATTGCTTAAGGTCTTTCTGAGCATGTGCAACTTCGAGGGCGGATTGTAATTCCCAAGGGGGCAAAGGCAAGCAGTCTGTATGACCGCAAGGAGCGGCTCAATGGCGCGACCACCAGATGCCGGTGGGCCGGGGCACATGGAAATCGACCCGCCGATCCGGGTTGGCCAGCGTGTAGATCGAATAGGTGAAGGGCCTGGCCCAGTAGAGGCCGTGGCAAAGCGCCCGCACCCGGTGCAGTTGGAACAGCGGAAACTTGCAGCGCCGAACCCAGGCGGGGGCCATTTCCATGACCAATTCCTTCTCGCGGCACGCATTCGGCATCAGATTCATGTTCTCGCCGGTGTCAGTGAAAGAGGACGTGAAGTGACGCAGCACTGCCATCTTGAGCCCGCGGCGCACCATTTCCACGTTCCACACCTTATCGCCCAGGTCTCGCCACCGCGTATCGAAGAACAGGCCGTGCTCGTCCAACACCCGCCGGTGGATGAAGATCGAGCTGCTAATAACCGGGTTTTGAACCCACATGGTGTTCTTCCACGGCACCAGCGACTTGCGGTGGCAGATGTACCTCCCCTGCGCGTCAACTACGATCGTGTCGGCAAACACCACATCGGTTTGCGGCTGCCGGCGGAAGAACTCCTCGACGGCGCGCAACCCCCCCGGCAGGTATTGTTCGTCGCAATTGAGGTAGGCCAGGATCTCGCCGGTCGCCCGTCGCCAGCCCCGGTTGATGGCATCGTACATGCCCGTGTCCTTCTCGAAGTAAGCTTTCACCCGGCGATCCTTGGCCAGCCATTCCTGCGTGCCGTCGTCTGACTGGGCGTCCTGCACGATGTGCTCGACCTCGACGCCCGCCTGGTCAGCCACCGACGCTACGCAGAGCCGAAGCCAGTTCGAATTGCGGAAACTCGGGGTGACGATGGTTACTTTCATACGCTTGCTTTGAGCCGGTTCCCGGATCGGGGGCTTACGGCTTCTCCAGGACCGCTCGCAAGGTCAGTTCCGACCCTTCCGTGATCTGGATTTGCCTCCGGTAATCCTTGAACCCCGACTTCTTCACCTCAACCATATGCGCGCCTGGAGCCAGCTTCACCATCGCAGGCGTGTTGCCGACAAAGGCGCTGTCCACGAAAATCTCGTAACTGTCGTCCTCCGCCTTCACATTCACTACGCCGACCTTCGAAGCCGCGGCGGACCCGGACGTGGTGTGAGGGACGGCATTTGTGCCTCCGCTCAGAGGCGGTGAGCCTGCATTGGCCGGCGGCAACGAAGCTTCCTCCGCGGCTGAAAATTTGTGCGGCCTGAACTCACTCGCCAGCCGCTGCCCCTCCGCCACTTTGTCGGGCGTCAGGTACCTTTCGGCCGAAGCCAGGTTGATGCGGGCGTCGTCGGCGCGTTGGTCGCCCTTGGCCGTAGCGAGATTGAACCACAGGTAGGCTTGCACGTAATCTTTGGGCACGCCTGTGCCTTTGGTATAGCACAGGCCGAGGGCGTTTTGAGCCTGGGCAAATCCTTGCGTCGCGGCTCTCCGGGTCCACTTGAGCCCTTCCGGAACATTCTTTGGCACGCCATTGCCTTCCAGGTAACAGGTGCCAAGCTCGCATTCGGCATCGGCCAGGCCCTGATCGGCAGCTTTGCGATACCAGTCCGCCGCCTCGACGGAATTCTTTGGCACCCCATCCCCATTGGCGTAACACATGCCCAAATCGAATTGGGCCTCGGCCAGGCCTTGCTCCGCGGACCTTTTCAGCCACCGCGCGCCCTCGACTTTATCCGGTTTCACGCCGTCGCCGTTGGCATATTTCAGCCCC
>CAIWJG010000334.1 GCA_903912925.1 uncultured Verrucomicrobia subdivision 3 bacterium
CACCGGGATCGCCCCGGAGGTGTTGCCCCGCATTTTTGAGCCGTTCTTCACCACCAAGGAAGTTGGCAAGGGCACGGGGCTGGGGCTGGCAACGGTGTATGGCATTGTCAATCAGCACCGGGGCTGGATCGAGGTGTCCAGCCAGGTCGGCGAGGGCAGCACGTTCAAAGTTGTTCTGCCCGCCATCCCGGCTCCCGCCCGGCTGGCGGCGGCAGCGGTGGCCGAAGTGGAGGTCCGTGGCGGAAAAGAAACTATCCTGTTAGTCGAAGACGAGCATGCGGTGCGGCTGACGACCCGTAAGATTCTGGAGAGCAAGGGCTACACGGTTCGGGAGGCCGCGAGCGCGCGTGAAGCGCTGGAGCAGTGCCAAATCCACGCTGGGGCGATCGCGCTCCTGCTGACCGACATCATCATGCCCGGAGAGATGTCTGGCCTCGACCTGGCCGACCGATTGTGGGTCCAAAGGCCTGGGTTGAAAGTGATTTTCATGAGCGGGTACAGCGCCGACATGCTGGTCAAGAACGACGAATTCATTCGGCGAACCCGGAGCCGGTTCCTGCAGAAGCCGTGCTCGTCACGCACCTTCCTGGAAACCGTACGCCAATGCCTGGACGAGAAAGATTCAACGGCTGCGTCGGCTGATGCCGGTCACCCAGAGTGACCTGCGGTTCGCGTCGTTGTTCGACCGGCCCAACTCTTTGTGCCGTCGAACGCGCACGATTCAGCCGAGTGTTTCCTGGCACCCAGCCACCAATCAAAATGGCAAGGGTCGCGAGGATTGCCAGCAGCTCGAGCAGCGCAAATGCTCATGCCAAGTTGCGTTCAAAATGAGACGAACTGCCCCTCACCCCGTCCCTCTCCCCATCGGATGGGGAGAGGGTGTCCGCAGGACGGGTGAGGGTTGGTTCAGGGTATTGCCCCGGCACAGCGGGATATGACCCGCTACGATTTGCCCAGGTCGCGCTGCTGGTATTTGAAATAGAGCCAGTTGCCGGTGGGGACCAGCACGGCGGCGGTGACCATCCCGGCTAGAACGTCCACCACAAAGTGGTAGCGGCAGTAAACCGTCGCAAGGCAGAGCAGGACGGCGATCACCAGATGGACATAGCGGATGGGCCGGAGGTAGCGGAACGAGAAATACAACGTGCACAGCGTCACCACTACGTGGCTGCTGGGGAAGGCCGCGCCCGGGGGTTCGAACACGCGATACAGCCAACTCATGAGCCGGAAGAAGATCCCGGACTGGACGGACGCAGGATAAGTGTCGGTTACGGCCAGTTGTTGAATTGCTGGCGGCAGCTCATAGCCCCCGGCGTCGTGAAAGAACACCGGCGTCCCGATGACAGGCAAGACGATGTAGATCAGGTAGCAGACGTAAAAGACGAACGAAACCACGGAAACATAATGAAAGAACTGCTCGCGGCTGCGCACGAACAGGGCGATGCCTATCCCGACGATGATGGCATAATACGAGAAGTAGGCGGCATACAGGACCTCGCTGAGGGCCAGCCAGGGCAGCTTGTGCATGAACAGGACGCTTGGCTGGCAGCCCCAGAGCTGCTGCTCCCACTGGGCGATAGTCGGATCGAGGTAATCCTTGAAGAACATCCGGTTCAGCAGGCCGGTCTCGACATAAAACGGCGTGTAGAGGATCACCGGATAGAAATGGCGGAAGAAATTCAGCAGCCGGGACGATGGGTGACGCGCGTATGCCTGCACGAGCAGATGGACCAACACCATCCAGGCGGCATTAGCGCCCAGCAACCAGGGCCAGCCCGAAACAGTGTCGTTATGAAAGCATAGGATCAGCAGAGCCACCACCGCGATGTAGGCCTGGGTTGCGTAGTCAATGAAGGTGTAGTTCTTCATAGCCAGTTGTGTTGCCGATACCAGCTTAACGTTTCCGAAATCCCCGCCTTGAGCGTGGTTGCGCAGATGCACCCGGTTTCGCGCTCCAGCCGCGTCGGGGCGCAGACCCAGCCCGGCGCGCGCAGCTCGGCAAACTTCTGGAGGCTCAGGACGTTCGGTTTGCCCGTCAGGCGGGATGCCAGTTCCTGGGCCAAACACATCGACCACACCAGCGCTGTGGGCAGCGGCAGGGGCAGGGTCCAGACGTTCATCTGCGAGGCAATCTCCTCCGCTATGGCCCGCGCTGTGACGACTTCACGGGCGGCGACGAAATAGGTCCTGCCCGCGGCTGCAAGGTGGGTAAGGCAGGTCACCACGGCTTCCGCCAGGTCCCGCACAAACACCAGGCTCAATGCCTGTGCTCCGCTCAGTCTCGGCCGCAGGTGGGTCTTTACGGCCCGGAACAGCCTCAGGAGTTCCGCGTCACGCGGGCCATACACTGGCGGTGGCCGCAGAATGACGTAGTCGGGGCGACAGTGGTTTGTCACTTCCATCTCGCCGGCCAGCTTGCTCTTGCCGTATTCGGAAACTGGCCGGGGCGTATCCTCCTCGCGCGCGGGCTTCTCCGGCAGGGCAGGTCCCGCGGCGGCAATGCTCGAAATATGCACCACCCGCTGCACCTGGCTTGCGTGCTCATTGACGGCTGAGACGACATTGCGGGTCCCCGCCTGGTTGGCGTCGTAAAACTCGGCGATCCGGCCGGCCTTGGTTGCCCCGGCGCAATGGATGACGTGGGTGATGCCCGCCATCGCCTGGCGGAGGCTCTCCGGGTCGCCGATCGAGCCCGAGCGCAGTTCCACGTCGGGCAAATGGGAGGCGATGAACCGTTTGTTGCTGGTGGGCCGGAGCAGGAGCACAGTAGCCAGTCCTCGCCCGCAGAGGCTATCGAGGATGTGGCTGCCGACAAACCCGGTCGCTCCTGTGAGCAAGATTTTCAATCAGATTAGACCCAGTTCCTTGCCTACTTTGCCCAGCTTGTCCAAAGCGAAATCCACCTGCTTGTCCGTGTGTGTCGCCATGAGGCTGAGACGAATCATCTCGTTGCCCGGCGCCACGCCCGGGGCGACGACGGGGTTGACAAACAGGCCTTCTTCCTGCAACCGCTTGGAGAACTTGAAGGCCGCGATCAGGCTCCGGCAATACACCGGCAGAATGGGCGATTCGGACTCGCCGAGGTCGAACCCGAGGTCGCCGAGGCCCTGCTTCATCCGGTGGGTGTTGCGCCAGAGCTGCGCGATGCGCTCCGGCTCTTGCCGCATGATCTGCAAGGCGGCCAGCACGGCGGCCACGTTGGCCGGGCTCATGCTCGCACTGAAAATGAGCGGCCGGGAATGGTGCTTCAGGTAGTCAATGGTCTCCGCATCCGACGCAATGAACCCGCCCAGGCTAGCCAGGGACTTGCTGAAGGTTCCCATGATGAGGTGGACCTGGTCGGTCAGCCCGAAATGACTGGCCGTGCCGGCGCCGTTCTTGCCTAAAACCCCGATTGAGTGGGCGTCATCCACCATGACGGCGGCGCTGTGGTCGCGGGCGATGCGGCAAAGCTCCGGCAACGGAATAATGTCGCCTTCCATGCTGAAGACGCCGTCCACGACGATGAGTTTCCCGGCTTCAGGCGCGACATTTCGGAGGCGGCTTTCCAGTGCGGCCATGTCTTTGTGCCCAAAGCGCAGGAACTTGCCCTGGGCGACCAGGCAGCCTTCCACAATGCTGGCGTGATTGCTCTTGTCGCCAAAAACGTAATCTCCTTTGCCGACCAGCGCGCTGACGACCCCGAGGTTGACCTGGAACCCGGTGCTAAAGAGCAGGACGGCTTCCTTGTTGACCAGCTTCGCCAGGGCCTCTTCCAGCTCCAAGTGGATGTCCAGCGTGCCGTTCAGGAAGCGTGACCCGGCGCAGCCGGTGCCATACTTCTCCACGGCCGCCTGGGCCGCCGCTTTGATTTTGGGATGGTTCGTCAGGCCCAAATAGCTATTGGAACCTAGCATCAGGACTTGCTTGCCCTCGATGACGACCTCGGTGTCCTGTGCCGACGAGATGGTGCGAAAATAGGGATACAGCCCCGCTTCTCGAAGCTGGGCGGCGGTTTTGAAGTTCCGGGCCTTTTCCAGCAGAATAGGGGCTTGTGGGGTGCCTCCGACCTTCAGGCGCACCGCCCGGTGGTTAATCTCCCGGGCTGCGGTCGGCCGGGCTGCCGGGACTGGCCTGGATTGACCTGCCGGGGCTCCTTCCCGGGCGGGGCTCTTCTCGTGGTAAATCATAAGCAAGCCAGGCGTTATGAAGCGAAGTCAACGGAACCGTCGCCCCGCCGCTTCATGTCACTAACCCCTAACCAGCAGCTAGATGTAAGTTCACCGTCAATTCTCATATTTCTCGACAACCAGACAACCTTTAGCAGCCCTTTCAGAGCTTACTCCTGCCTTCCTATTACCCTTTCCCGCTCCGCAGGCAAGCACTAAAATCAGGCCAAGACCGGGCGGCAGGGCCAATTCATGAAAGGGGCGTGGAGTGGGGCGGTTCTAAGGTTCTCCCGTTGCCAGCGAGCAGCGCTCCTGTAGGCCGAGTGCCCCCACGCGGCGTTTGGGCTCAAATCCGAAGCCCGAAACCCGAAAACCGAAGGAAATCCGAAGCCCGAAATCCGAAATCAGAAATCAGAAATCCTAAGGGCGGGCGGGCG
>CAIWJG010000335.1 GCA_903912925.1 uncultured Verrucomicrobia subdivision 3 bacterium
CAGCTGGTCGTCGCCAGCGGCCTTTACCGGCTGCTGGCCCGCCAGATGCGTGGCTACGCCGACGCGCACGCCCGCCGGATCTTTCAGGA
This sequence comes from uncultured Verrucomicrobia subdivision 3 bacterium, assembly GCA_903912925.1. Classification (GTDB taxonomy): domain Bacteria; phylum Verrucomicrobiota; class Verrucomicrobiia; order Limisphaerales; family UBA8199; genus PALSA-1440. Next base: position 90 of record CAIWJG010000335.1, read on the forward strand.
CTTGGTGGACATGCCGGCGCAAGTGGAGATAAACGACCAAGAGGTGCGGGTCGAGTTCCACCGGCGGGCGCACCTGCCCATCTTACTGGCCTCCGGACTCTGCAACCGATCCGTCGCCATCCCTTGGTGGGAGGGTCGCCGACTGCGATTAACCACCCACACTGGCCGCTAAATCGGCGGGCAACTCGCCGTTGCCGAACTCCCGCTGGAGCCGGCCGTGTTAGCTCAATTCCTCTCCGTGGAAATCCAGGCTAGCTTATCCTCTGGCCGCCTAGCCAAAAAGCGGCTATGGCCAGTCGGGGATTGAGCCGGTCAAATAGGATGCCGCCGACCCGCGTTGATAAAGGCTGCGACTGCCAGATTGATGCTTGTTGAGCGCCAGGCTCCCCCAAAACGACGGAGTGCGTCACCCCGAACGACTGAATCTGACAATCCGAACCTCGCCATCATATTCATTCCGTCCAGCCTCATCCTGCATGATCGCGAGCGCCTGCTCCGGCTGGAATCCGCCTGTACCCGCGCCAATCAGCGGGAAGGCAATGGATCGGTAACCCTTCTCGCGGGCGATGCCCAGGGCGCTCCTAACGCAGCCCCGAATCGCCCGCTCTGAGGACCGCCAGAACATGCTGATGCCTGCCACATGGATGATGGCCCGGAAGGGCAACCGGCCAGCACTGGTTTCGACCGCGCCGCCGAGCGGAATCGGCCCGTGCCGCGCCAGCTCCCGGAATAGTTGATAGCCCGCCCGGCGCTTGATAGCGCCGGAGACGCCCTGCGGCAGCAGCCACCACGGGATGCTGTTCCGGTTCCACGCGTTGACGATGACCTCCACGTCTTGGTCGAGCAATCGCCAGCGAGGACTTGAACGGTCATGTGCCAGCTACCTTCCACCGCTGCTCGCGTTCCGGCAGCGCTTGCACGAGCAGGGCGACCGGGGAGAACAGCAACCAGACCACTGCGAAATGCAGCCAGTTGAAGGCTTCGCTAACCGGACCGCGAATCTGCCGCGAGCCAAGCCGTGTTGGGTAGCGCGACTTCACGAAGCCTTGGACTTTCCTGCGTACCGACCGCATTTCGGACATGGAGCCGAATGGGACGAGCCGGGCTTGCTGGCGCAACTGAGTTTCTTCAAGGCTGGATTGCCAGAGCTTCAGCAGCACCGACACGCCGCCCAGTGGGACGGTCGCCAAGAAAAGGTGCGAACCCCAACCCGTTTTGGCGAGGACCACCGCGAACACCGCCAGACACGCCGCCGCCACGGCCTGACGCGCTGTCCACTTTCGCTCTCCAGTTTCCTCGACGATGTCCGCATCGGACTTCAGGATTAGCAGCAGTCGCTGGAAGAAATCCCATTCTTCTTTGGACGCGATGACTTTGTGGTCCTCGATGTCGTCATAGTGATACCAGAACAGGTCGGCAACGTGTTTGACGGTCTGGTCCTTGGTTCTGGCGGAGAGGTCGGAGAGCGCATCGTCGAGCCTGAAGGCGGTCAGGTCATCCGAAAGGTATCGGTTGATGACCGCAACCAGGGCGTCTCTGTCATAGCGGCTGAACACCATGCAGCGATGATACATTGTCTGAGGCAGGGCAGCATAATCTAAAAGTCGGCGAGGTTTATCAAAACCTCAATCTGACCGCGCCCGTGTTGCTAACGGCAACCCTCCAGCGCGGCATCAGGTCGCGCCGTTCCGGTGCCCCTGGCCCCCGCGCCGGAGTGGTTAGCATGGGGGCCGCAGGAATCTTCCGGGTAGAGCCGGTGGTTTCCCACCGGCTCCCCCACAGTCCCGTACTAGCCCAATTGAGGCATACGGTTCTTCCGCTCACGGTTTGGCGTTGTAGATGGAGTGTACGACTCGGGCGTAGGGAAACACGAAGGTCTCCTTGAGCAGCCGGCTCATCCGCTCCCACGTTAGTCCACCTGAGGCTCGGCTTCGCCGCCGCAGCCATTTGTGCCACAACTTCACCGCCTCGGTGCGGGCTTGGTTTAGACTCGGCCCATTGCCGGTGATGCCGTAGTAGGCGTAGTGGCCTGCCAGTTTCCGCACCAATTCGCGGAACTGGTCGAACATCCCCCGATGACGGTTGATGCGACACCAGTGCGCGATGGCTTTGAGGGTGCGTCGCAGCCGC
>CAIWJG010000336.1 GCA_903912925.1 uncultured Verrucomicrobia subdivision 3 bacterium
CGCAGGGCTGGTGGAGGAATACTCGGTGAGCATGGACGGGGTGCGGCAGGATTTTGTGGTGGTGGATAGACCGCCGGGCGAGGGCGAATTACAGGTGGGGATGGAGGTGGCGGGAGCGAGGGTGGAAGCAATGTTGGGCGGGGCGCAATTGGTGCTGAATGGTTCCGGGCGCAAGATCGCCTACAGCCGGCTGCGCGCGACGGATGCGAACGGCAAGGAACTGCCGGCAAGACTTGAGGTGCAGAGGCCTTTAGCCTTTAGCCTTCAGCCTTCAGCCTTTGCCTTGTCCGTGGTGGTGAATGATGCCGAGGCGGTGTATCCGGTGCGGATAGATCCGACGTTCAGCGATGCCAACTGGATCAGCTTGGGCGTCATCCCGGGCGCGAACGGCGAGGTATTTGCCGCCGTGGTGGACGAGGCGGGCAACCTTTACATCGGCGGGAGCTTCACTGTCGTGGCCAATGCTATGGCCAACAACATTGCCAAATGGGACGGGCGCAATTGGAGCGTGCTGGGGTCGGGGATGAATGGCCCTGTGTTTGCGCTGGCGGTGACGGGCGGCACGTTGTATGCCGGTGGCGGTTTCACGTCGGCGGGCGGCACCCCGGCCAATTACATCGCGCAATGGAACGGGAGCAGTTGGGGCGCGCTCGGTTCCGGGATGAACCAGTCGGTGAATTCGCTGGCAGCGTCGGGCATTGACGTGTATGCGGGCGGCGCGTTCACGACGGCGGGGGGCAGCGCGGCCAATTACATTGCCAAATGGAATGGGAGCAGTTGGTCCGCCCTGGGGTCAGGTATGAACGACTGGGTGTCTGCGTTGACGGTGTGGGGCAGCGACCTGTATGCAGGGGGGTGGTTCGCGACGGCGGGGGGCAAGCCAGCCAACTACATCGCCAAATGGGACGGGAGCAGCTGGGGCGCGGTCGGCGCGGGGATGAACGGTTGGGTGGGGGCGCTGGCGGTGTGGGGCAGCGCGTTGTACGTCGGGGGCGCTTTCACGATTGCGGGCGGGAATGAAGCCAACTACGTCGCCCGATGGACCGGGAGCAACTGGAGCGCACTCGGCTCGGGCATGGGTGGGAGTTACGCTTATGTGTATGAGCTGGCGGTGTCTGGCGGCAAGCTGTACGCGGGGGGCCTGTTCACCGTTGCGGGCGGCAGCCCAGCCAGCCACGTTGCCCAATGGGACGGGACCAGTTGGAGCGCCCTTGGTCCGGGGATGAACAGCTACGTAAATGCGCTGGCGGTCTCGGGCGACACACTCTATGCAGGGGGCCCCTTCACGACAGCGGGAGGTGCCGCGGCCAACTATGTCGCCCAATGGGACGGGAGTGGTTGGAGCGCGCCGTGTTCAGAGCTGAAGGGGATCAACGGCGAGGTGTATGCGCTGGCAGTGTCGGGCGGTACGGTGTATGCCGGCGGCACGTTCACGACGGCGGGCGGCACCGCGGCCACCAACATTGCCCAATGGGACGGGAGCGGTTGGAGTGGGCTCGATTCGGGGGTGAACGGCACCGTGCGTGCACTGGCGGTGTGGAGCGGCACGTTGTATGCAGGAGGCGACTTCACCTCGGCGGTCGGCACCGCGGCCAACCGCATCGCCCAATGGAACGGGAGCAGTTGGGGCGCGCTCGGTTCGGGGATGAACAACGCAGTGTATGCTTTGGCGGCGTCGAGCGGCTCGTTGTACGCGGGGGGCAATTTCACAACGGCGGGCGGCACCGCGGCCAACCGCATCGCCCAATGGAACGGGAGCAGTTGGAGCGCGCTCGGTTCGGGGATGAGCAATATTGTGTATGCGTTGGCGGTGTCCGGCAGCGACTTGTATGCGGGGGGATATTTCACAAGGGCGGGGGGCAACCCGGCCACCAATATTGCCAAATGGAACGGCAGCAGTTGGTCGGCCCTCGGGTCGGGTGTGAACCACAACGTGTTAGCGCTGGCGGTGTCCGGCAGCAGCCTTTATGTGGGCGGCGCCTTTACGGCGGCGGGGGGCAGCCCGGCCAAGTACATTGCTGAGTGGAATGGGAGCAGTTGGGCACCGCTCGGGTCGGGGATGAATGGTTGGGTGGGGGCGCTGGCGGTGTGGGGCAGCGCGTTGTACGTCGGGGGCGCTTTCACGATTGCGGGCGGGAATGATGCCAACTACATCGCCCAATGGAACGGGAGCAGTTGGTCGGCGCTGGGTTCGGGCATGGGTGGTGGCTATCCCTATGTGTCTGCGCTGGCGGTGTCGGGGAACACGCTATATGTCGGCGGCTCGTTCACGACGGCGGGCGGAAAGGTCTCAGGGTACGCGGCCAGAGCGATCCTCTCTCCCCCAGTCCTCAACATCGGACCTGACGGCGGCGGCGGCTATTTCATCGGCTTCAGCGGCGTCCCCGGCTCCGCCTACCGGTTGCAGCGCGCCTCGAGCCTGGCAGGTCCTTGGACGACCAGCGCCCCGCAGACGGCGCCGGCCTCCGGCAACCTGGAGTTCTGGGACTTCTTCCCACCAGCCGGGAGCGGATTCTACCGCGCGGTCGAGCCCTGAGGACAAGCAAGAACGTCACAGGCTAATACCTGGCAAGGTTCTAATTGGGAATGACCACACCGCGCGGGCTGGCGCTCGCCGGCTCTACGCTTGCCGTGCGGCGGGCGAGGGGCTAGCTTGAGGTCATGATAACGGTGGAGACAACCAACACGGATGTGCGCGTGACGATCCCGAGGGACGCCGTGCCGACGAGGCAGCTCAATGCGTTTGTGGATTGGCTGCGCTTGGAGGAGGTGGCCCAACGGAGCCGTCTTACGGAGAAGGAGGCGGACCATCTGGCAGAGGAGGCCAAGGCCGGTTTGTGGACCACGAACAAGGAGAAGTTTATTCCGCCAAGTGAACGATGAATGCGGATTGCGTCATTGTTGACGCCAACATCGCGTTCAAGTGCCTTCATCATGGCCGCGGCGACTTGCGCGGGCGGCTCGGGCCGGGCGAGCGCCTTCAGTTCTTCAGCCCGCGTTTCCTCTTCGTGGAGCTGTTCAAGCACAAGGACCGATTGGCGCGCATGGCGAATCTCCCGGAGGCAGAGTTGCTGGAGGCCCTATATGTGCTGGTGAGCCGGCTGGAGTTCGTCAGTGAGGCGAGTATTCCCGTGGGCACCTGGGTAGAAGCTTATCGGCTGTGCAAGGGCATTGACGAGAAGGACACGCCCTACGTGGCGCTCACGCTGCACCTTGATGGACGCTTCTGGACGGAGGACACAACACTCAAGAGCGGGCTGCGGGCACGCGGCTTTGAACGGTTCTTCGAGCCGTAGATCAACCAATCCACTTGGTTTCGGGTGGCTGATCCTACAACGTCCTCAGCAGTTGCTTGATCTCCTTCAGCCGGGCGCCAGCCTGCGTCTTCGTCAGGCGGGGGAATTTGCTGCCTACCATGACATAGTCGTTGTTTCGGGTGAGCATCAGCCTGTCGTCTTGGACTTCGATGACGGTGATGCCGCGTTCGGCGGCTAGCACTTTGGCTTCGGTCACTTGCAACAGAAGTTGGAGCGGCGGTGGCACGGGGCCAAAGCGGTCGCACAGCTCTCTCTCCAACGCGTCCAGGCCCGGCTTGTCGGTCACTTGGGCCAGCTTGCGATAGATCTCGATACGCTGCCGCGCGTCCTCGATATAGCGGAAGGGAATGTAGGCAGAGGCCGAAGGCCGGGGGTTGGTTGAGGGTTGAAGGTTGAGGGTTGAGGGTTGAGGGATGGTGGACTCAGGCTTTGGAATTTCCTCGCCGGGGCTTAACGCCAGAAAGTCCAGGCGCAATTGCACGTCCACCCGCGGCTTGACCTTCTCGCCCTTGAGCGAGGCGACGCTCTGCTTGAGCAATTGGCAGTAGAGCTCGAACCCGACCGCCGTAATGTGGCCGCTTTGTTCCGCGCCCAAGAGGTTGCCCGCGCCCCGGATTTCCAGGTCGCGCATGGCGATCTTGAACCCGCTGCCGAGCGTGGAGTATTGCTTGATTGCGCTCAGGCGCTTGCGCACGTCGGAGAGGAGTCCCCCGTGGCGCGGCAACAGCAGATACGCGTAGGCCTGGTGCTTGTAGCGGCCCACGCGGCCGCGCAGTTGATAGAGGTCGCTGAGGCCAAACCGGTCCGCGCGGTCGATGATGATCGTGTTCGCGTTTGGAATATCGAGGCCGCTCTCAATAATGGTGGTGGACAGCAGCACATCGGCCTCGCCGTTGACGAACTTCGTCATCACCTCCTCCAGGTCATCGCTGTGCATCTGGCCGTGGCCGATGACGATGCGAGCCTGCGGCAGGAGCGCGGCAAGCTTTTGGGCCATGGTCCCAATCGTCATCACCCGGTTGTGCAGGAAGAAGACCTGCCCGCCACGGTTAAGCTCGCGCTGGATGGCATCCCGGATCACGCGCTCGTCGTATTGGGTGACGATCGTCTCGACCGGCAGCCGGTCGTGCGGAGGCGTTTGGATGGTGCTCATGTCCCGCGCACCCGTCAGCGCCAGGTAAAGCGTGCGGGGGATCGGCGTGGCGCTGAGCGTGAGCACATCCACCAGCCGGCGGAGCATCTTGAACTTCTCTTTGTGCATCACGCCGAAGCGCTGTTCCTCGTCAATGACGACCAGCCCCAAATCCTTGATGACGATGTCACCTTGCACCAGCCGGTGAGTGCCGATCACGATATCCACTGACCCCGCCGCCAGATCCCTGACGACCGCTTGCTGTTCGCGGCGAGTGCGGAAGCGCGAGAGCAGTTCCACCCGGATCGGGTAATCGGCCATGCGTTCGCGAAAGGTGTTGTAATGCTGCTGGGCCAGCACGGTCGTCGGCACCAGGACGGCGACTTGCTTGCCGTCCATTACCGCTTTGAACGCGGCGCGGATGCCGACTTCCGTCTTTCCGAACCCCACATCACCGCAGATCAACCGGTCCATCGGCTTGGGACGTTCCATGTCGGCCTTGGTCTCAACGATGGCGCGCTCCTGGTCGGGGGTCTCCTCGAAGATGAAGGCACTCTCAAACTCGCGCTGCCAAGGCGTGTCCGCTGCAGACGGGTGTCCTGGCTGTGATTCGCGAGCGGCCTGGATGGCGAGCAGGTCGCCAGCGACGTCCCGCACCGCCCGTTCGGCGTGGGCCTTGGCCTTCGCCCAGCGGCTACCGCCCAGCGCGTTGAGCGGCGGACGCGCCTTGCCCGTGCCGACATACTTGCTGACCAGGTGCGCTTCAGTCACCGGCACATACAGCTTGGGCGGCGGCTGAGCGGGGTCGCTCGACGCGTATTCGATTACCAGGCATTCCTGACCGGCGTGCGCGTTGGCGCCCGAGCCTTCAGTTGGCTTGGTGCCCGCGCCCACGGGCAAGACCTGCAAGCCGACATAGCGCCCAATCCCGTGCTGCAAGTGAACGACATAGTCGCCCTCCTCCAGCTCCGTGAAATCAATGTCCAGGGCGGAACGCGTCGCCTGCGCGTGCGGCGATTTGAGGCGGCGCGCGCGCTGCACCTTGTAACGCCCAAAGATTTCGGCGTCGGTAACTACGACCAACCCGGCCTCATCGCAGAGGAAGCCGCGCGCCAGCGTGCCGAGGTGCAGAGTGGGGCAGAGCGCGCATTCTGGGCGCACCCCGGCGCGGTCGTCTTCAGTAAGCCCATACTCGTCCCAAATCTCGGTGAAACGCTGCCGCTCACCGTCGTTGTTGCAGAAGACGTGGACCACAAAGCCCTGCCGCAACCAGCGGTGCATTTGGACGAAGAACTCGCGCCGCTGCGCCTCCGCCACCTGCGGCTCCGGGGCGCGCTCGGCCAGCGGGCGGAAAGCGTCCAGGCTTTCGAAGTGCGGGGTGCGGGGTGCGGGGTGCGGAATGGCGCCGGCTACCGGGAGTTCGGGCGTTGTGGGATTAACCACATTCCATTCCCCCTTACCCTCTCCCTCAGGGAGAGCCTCCCCCGACATTCTGAGGCGCTTTGCGATACTGGACCCCAGGTCGGACCCCTCACCCCGGCCCTCTCCCCTTCGGAAGGGGAGAGGGGGAATCGTCGGCAGCTCTTTGGCGAGCCGAGGTTGAGCGGCAGGGGACAGCTCACTCGGCGCTGCCAGTGTTCCACCGCGCTCGAATTCGGCTCCGGCTGGCGAAGACTTCGGACCCCACACCCCGGCCCTCTCCCCTTCGGTAGGGGAGAGGGGGAGCGGCGCATCAGAACATCGAACATCCAATATCGAACATCCAACATCCAACGCCGAGAGGGTTGGGGTGAGGGGGAACAGGGTGTCCGATTACCCGCTTGCAGCTATGTGGCGAAACCTCGGCGCAGCAGCTTAAGCCTGGCAGTTGAGGCGTCGATAGGTTCCCTGGTCGCTCTATTCTGTCTGGGAGTGTTGTTGGCACTCTGCTCGGTTCCCGCCCATGCTTCCTCCTCCAACTCGACGGCCTGGCGGCAGTTGATCGAGGCCGACTGGCTGGGCTACGAAGAGAGCCTGGTAGCCACCAACCGGGCCGCCCTCCTGACGTGCCATGACGCGGCGGGCGGCTGCGATGGCGTCAAGGATGGCGGGTACGGATTCCACACCGACAAACAGGACCAGCCCTGGTGGCAGGTGGACCTGGGCTCGCCCCAACCGCTGGCGCGTGTGGTGATCTGGAACCGCCTCGAATGCCCCGAACGCGCCGCCTGGCTACAGGTTAAACTATCGGACGACGGGCACGATTGGCGGACGGGCTATCACCATGACGGCAGCCTGTTCTATGGCTCCCGAGAGAACAAGCCGCTTACCGTTCAGCTCACCAACCAGGCGGCACGGTTCGTTCGCATTCAATTGCCAGGGAATGACTTTCTGCATCTCGAGGAGGTGGAGGTGTTCGGGCCGGCGGATGGAGCAAGAAACCTTGCCCTGCACCGGCCGGCGGATCAAAGCAGCCTCTCAGCCTGGTCCCAGCCCCACGCTCTGGAGGGCGGCCCGGTCGTTGATTGGGCGCGCCGCACCAAGGACGTGCTGGCCTTCTGCGATCGGCTGCTAGCGGAACTGCCGAAGCAAGGCTCAGCCCTCACACCCGCAGAGCAATCGTCTCTCAAGGAACGCCTCGCGGCGCTGCGAGCATTGTCTGCTTCGCGCTATAGACAGGAGACTTACCTCGAAGCCCGCTGGCTGCAGCGCCGGCTGGCCCTGGCCAATCCGCTCCTGGACTTTGAGAGCATCCTGGTCACCAAGCGTGTGCCGGGCAGCTTCAACCACATGTCCGACCAATACTACGGCTGGTGGTCGCGGCCGGGCGGTGGCATTTACCTGCTCAAGCGCTTTAAGACGGAGGAACCCGTGCTCGAATGCCTCACCGACGCCTTTCACGAAGCCGGCAGCTTTCTGCGCCCAGCGCTCTCTTACGACGCCAGGAAGGTGCTGTTTGCCTGGTGCAAACATTATCCGCAACTGGCCGCCGAGACCAACAAGCTCAACAAGGCCAATGTTCCCGAGGATGCCTTTTACCACCTGTTCGAGATGAACATTGACGGCAGCGGCGTTCGCCAGTTGACCCGCGGGAAGTATGACGACTTCGACGGGCGCTATCTTCCGGACGGGCGCATCGTGCTGCTGTCCACCCGGCGCGGACAGTTCATCCAGGCGGGGCGCGAGAGCGCGGGCAAGACGCTGGCTCAAGCCGACCTGCCCGATTGCTACGTCCGCTGCGGAGGCGGACCGGAGCGTCCCGTGGCCGTTTACACGCTGCACGTGATGGAACGCGACGGCACCGGGCTGTGCGCGATCTCTCCCTTCGAGATGTTCGAATGGGAGCCCTCCGTGGCTAATGACGGCGGCATCCTTTACGCCCGTTGGGATTACATTGACCGCGACAACATGCCTTACATGAGCCTCTGGACCACCCGCCCGGACGGCACCGGCACGCGGATGATCTATAAGAACTTCACGCGCATACCGCATTGCGTCTTTGAGCCGCGCAGCATCCCCAACTCGGACAAGATCATCTTCACCGCCAGCGGCCACCACTCCCAGACGATGGGCAGCTTGGTGCGGCTCGATCCGGGAGCGGGCACTGAAGGCGCTGACCCCATTACCCGGCTGACGCCCGAGGTCTGTTTCCCGGAAGCCGAAGGCTGGCCCATATCGTCCTACGCCACGCCGTGGCCGCTGTCGGAGCGATGTTACCTGGTGAGTTGGGGCATGCTGGGCGCTAAGCATCCCGGCCCCGCCGGTTGGGCGCGCTGGCACGCTGTGCCGGATCAAATCAAGGAGATGGGCCTCTGCTGGTTCGACGCCGATGGCCAGCTTGAGCCGCTATATCGCGACCCCGAGATGTCCACCATGTATCCCATCCCCGTGCGCCCGCAGCCGCTCCCGCCGGTGTTGGCCGCCCAAGCCAAGCCGGAAGGCACGCAGGAAGGCCGCTTCCTGCTCGCCGATGTCTATCGTGGCCTGGGCCAGGTGAAGCGTGGCGATATCAAACGACTGCGCCTTGTCGCCGTTCCCCCCAAGACGCATCCGACCATGAACTTCCCCAAGATGGGGCTCACGGCTGATGACCCAGGCAAGTGCATCCTGGGCACCGTGCCGGTCGAGGCCGACGGCTCGGCGTGGTTTCGGGCGCCCTCGGGCGTGACGTTGTTCTTCCAGGCCCTGGACGCGCAGGGACTGGCCGTCCAGACCATGCGCAGCGCCACCTACGCTCAGCCGGGCGAGACTGTCGGGTGCATTGGCTGCCACGAATCCCGCAACCAGACCGCTTCCGCCAGTCCGGTCCTCGCCTCGCTGCATGAGCCGTCCCGGATCACTCCCGGGCCGGAGGGCTCCTGGCCTTTGCGGTTTGATCGTTTGATACAGCCGGTGCTCGACCAGCACTGCGTCTCGTGCCACGCCCCGGGAGTAAAGGACGCCCGGGCAGCCAAGTTCGATCTCACCCCCGCCAAGTCTTACGACACCCTGGTGCGCTGCGGCAAACCGAGTCTCCTGGATCAGGTGCAACAAGGCTATCGCCAAGGCTTCTCCAAGCCGGGAGAGGGCCTGGCCGCGACCAGCGCTCTCCTCGCCCTCCTGTCCTCGACCGAAGGCCATTACCAGGTCAAGCTCGACCCTGGAGCCCGGGAACGCTTCACCGTTTGGATGGACACCTACGCCCAAAGGTTCGGCTCCTTCAGTGCCGATCAGGAGCGCCGCCTGGAAGACCTGCGCCGGTCTTGCGCCGACCTCTTAACCGAGCCCGCCCCACCGGCTCATGCCGCGGCGGAAGAACGTGCTCTCAGGACAGCCTCTGTGGAAGGTCGGCACTGAGGTCTCAGGCGGCTGGTTGTCAAACGTAGTCCTTCAGGCGCTATTTCCGGTCCTTTGGCTGCTGAGCCTTCGGCTTGCGGAGTGGCAGGGAGGACAACTTGATGCGCTGGTAGGCTCCCCGCTTCTGATCTTCCGGATGCGGCTCGATGGCAAGGACCGTGATGTCGCCTTGGTCCGGCGTAAGCACTTCTCATCGTGCTTGTCCAGCCCGCCTTGGAGCTTCCTGCCCGAGAGTAGGACGCGTCTTTTCGTTTTTCTAAGTCCAGCACGGCAGGATGTTGCGCAAAAATCAGCGCCTGGAGGCGCTCGCGACCGCCCCGCGCCGAGAGGAAGCGTTGCCGAAAGCTCTTGGTGTTGAATTTGGTTTTGGGATTTTTCTTGCGCGCTTTGTCCACGGCGGCATTGGACAAGCTGAGCACCACCCGCCGGATCATCCCCAAGACCAGCGCCGAATTGGGCGTCCGCACCCGGCTGAGGTCTTCCTGCATACTCACGTCGAGGCAG
>CAIWJG010000337.1 GCA_903912925.1 uncultured Verrucomicrobia subdivision 3 bacterium
GGAACTTGTGATGATTCCGAGCCTAGTGAGTGACTCACCTGCCGGGTGAATGGAAGACCTGCGCAATCCATTCATAACTAGCCTTTTTTGCGATCTTTGCGTTCTTTGCGGTTAAATCAACCGCCGAATTTAGGTTGATTCTATGGGTTAGAATCAAGGTGGTGCCGGTGGTGGGACTTGAACCCACACGCCTTATTACGGGCCCAGGATTTTAAGTCCTGTGCGTCTGCCATTTCGCCACACCGGCAAGTGCGGCCCTTCAGCCTGCTCCAGCCTACCGCTCCGGGCCACCCTGGAAAAGAGCAATTTCCGCAAGGGCGCTCACTGGCGCCGCGCCAGTGAGCGGCGGAAGGTAAACCCGACACAAGCGAAATATGGATGTTACTCCGTCAGCAGAACCTTAATGCCGTCTGCTTCGACGCCGCCGGGCGTGAGCGATAGCTCGTGCCGGGCATCCGAGTTGTCGCGGTCCGCCACCTGGACGTGGAACCGGAAACTCGCCCCCCTTTCGAGCGCGAGCGGCTTGTTTAGCCGAAGGGGCCGGTTTGGGGGTGAAACTATTTTGCTGAATTGCTGTAAGTGGCGCCAAATCAGCAGCATTGTTTTCACGGCGCGGGGCCTTTGGTTCAGCCTGGAAGAAGCTGTTGGCCAGCCACAAAGAACCCAGCGCGGAGAACATGACATTCTCACGACCCCTGCATGGGTTTTCAGTCGCCCGCGCCCGCCTCGAACGCGCCATAGGCATCAATATTCCGAAGCCCTGACTACGGCGGCGTCTCATCTACAGGCATGCTCCAGCCCGGTAATTGAGCGACGTGATGCCGAATCCAGTGCAGAATGGCGCGATGCTCAGGCGCAAGCCTGGCCGCCGCAGTGTGCAAACGGCGGCTGAGCGCGGCGTCCTGTGCGAAGAAGTGGTTATCCGCCGTCTTCGACTCCTTCGCCTCGTTGAGCCACTCTTTGGGGTCGAGATCCCCTGGCTGTTCGAGGCTGCGGCACAACTCCAGCTTGATGAATCGCGCCAACACCTCTCGATGCAAGGGGTCTTGCGGCCTGCCTTTCTTCTGCGACACACAGGCATTCTTTTCCGCAAATAACAGGCTGGGGCTGGCGATGTAGAACGTCAAATCGCCCACCTGTGCCTTACGAGCCGTGTGGTTGGCTGCCTGGGGCGTCATCTTCAAGCCTGCTTCGATAAAGTCGAGGGTCGCTCCGGCATACTCCAACAGCGTGCCCATCGGCGGACAGGGCTGGCCGATAAGTTGACTGATCTCCTCGCTCGACTCTCCCATAAAGTCGAGGTCTTTACTCAACCAGACCGTTTCCTGGTCGGGCGTATAAACCGGTATCGGAAAATCGGTGTCATTGGCCTGGGTCAACGCCAGGCGGTAATACCAGCACGCCGCACCGCCGACCAAAACTGCGTTGGCCAGAAAGTCCGGATTCTGGGTTCCGATGCGCTTGAGGCCCTCGCGGATGGCGTCCCAATTGTATTTCCTGTCCGCCATCGCTAAGCTAACCGCATTGCGACCCGCCTTCGCCGGTGAATCTTCACGTCAGCAACCTCGGACATGCGCTTGAGTTCCTCCGGCGTATAGCGGTGCCCCGCTTCGCTCTTCCAAAGGGCCTTTGCAGCCAACCGGGCTTCGAGGCTCGCAGCCTCCTCTCGGGACGAAGGTTGCACCGGGGCACCGGACCCCGAACTGTTGAAAGGCTTGTGCCGGCTTTCATTCATAGTCTGGCCCTATTTCCGGTCTTCACGCTTCAAGACATCATAGATGTTTTCTACTGCGGAGAAAAGCAAAATCACCTTTGGTTGGCACCCACCCTGGGCCGCTCTAAGGTTCTCCCGTTTCCAGCGAGCAGCGCTCAAATCCGAAGCTCGAAAACCGAAATCCGAAGGAAATCCGAAATCAGAAATCCGAAGAGCGTGCGGGCGGCTGGACCTTTTCGGTTTTCGGGCTTCGGATTTCGGAGTTCGGTTTTAGGGTGATCCCATTCGACTTTATTGAGGACGTTACTCCGTCAGCAGAACCTTGATGCCGTCCGCTTCGACGCCGCCGGGCGTGAGCGATAGCTCGTGCCGGGCATCCGAGTTGTCGCGGTCCGCCACTTGGACACGGAACCGGAAACCCGCCCCTTTTTCGAGCACGAGCGGCTTGTTTAGCCGGGCCGGTATCGCGACTTCGTAGATGGTGTGCCCGGTGTCGCGGCGCACGGCCAGTTGCACATCCTTGTTCACGGTCTCGGCCGAGAGCCCTTCGCCGATGTACGAGAACACCTCCGGGCCGCTCTGGGTAAGCGAAACGCCCCAGGCCCAACGGTCAACGCCGAACTCAATGGCGTCCGCCAGCCACACGATGTCGCCCGCATAGGGCTGGCAATGGTCGTTATCCGTGATGTCGAAGGCCAAGTACAGGTTCTGGCCATCCCACATGGCACGGCATTCACCGCTGAGGTCGGCCGGATCGTATTTGCCCTTCTCAAACCCAGACAGATGGGTCAATGCGAGGGGCTTCGCGGCCTTCCATTCGTCCAGGATGCCGTCCAGGTGAACCGGACCCCTGGCGTGGACCGCTTCTGTCACGGGAACAAAGGGGAGGTCTATGGTTACGTCCACGGGCTCGCCAAAACGGGTGTTGGCATAGTGCGTCTTGAACGAGGGGACTGGAAAACGCGCCCGGTCCGGGGTGGACGCGCTGATATGGAACAGCAGCTCGACCTTCCCCTTGCCCGCTACGGTGTAGTCTTTGGCCATAGGCTCAACCTTCCAGCCTTCGGGCGCGGCCCAGGCAATCGAGGAACTGAAAGGCGCCTCGGACGGGTTCGTGACGCGGACGGTAACCTCGCGATTGACCGGCTGGCCCATGGGGACCGCCACCTCGTCACACGACACCAGCCGATGCTGGATGTCGTACAGTTCGGCTGCCCTATCGTTCGTGAAGACGTCGGCCGCCAGCACGCTGCCGGGTTTGATGACCGCCCAGGTCACTTCTTCTGCCCGGACGCGAACCAACAGGTAGTGGTTGAACCGGCCCACCGACTGTCCGCCCTGGCCGAAGCTCGCCCCGCCGGCGCAGATGACGTAATGCACGCCGTCCCGGAGGCCAAAGTCTTGATAGCCGTGTTGATGACCCGCGAACACCGCGCGAATGGGATGCCCGTGGAACAGGTCCGCCATGCGTTTCCAGCGCTTCTGCCAGACCTCGTCGAGCTTGCCCGGGTCGTCGTACGACGCGAAATACGGTTGGTGCATAAAGACCAGGATGTTCCTGGCCTTGGTGGTTTCGAGTTCCTGTTTGAGCCACGCGAACTGAGCCTCCGAGATCACGTCAAGCGCGTCCACCTCTTCGGTATCCAGCATGATGAAAAGGGTGTTGCCGTAGGTAAACGCGTAGTAGGTCGGGCCCATGCGTTCGAGCCAAAGGCGCTCGGACAAGGCATCGCTGATGTCGTGGTTGCCGGGAGCCGAGAAATAGGGCACGCGGCATTCCGCGATTGTCTTCTGGAACAGGTCCCATTGCGGCGGCACGTTGTTTGCCGAACCGCCCAGAACCAAATCCCCCACCTCGAGCGCAAAGGCCGGTTTGAGGATGTTCCACTCCCGGATCATTCCCTTGAACAGATCGGTTTGATAGACCAGTTGCCGGTTGGAATGCGTGTCGCCCGTCACCACGAAATCGAAGGCCTCTGGCGATGCGGGCGGCGCCTTTCCGAGTTGCGCCAGCGACCTCGGGATGATCGGTTCCGCCGCAGTCGCGGACGGCAGCACGGTTGCCAGGACGGCGCCATACAGCGCCAGCGCGACTGGAAACAGACGAGGTAATTGGAAAAGCCTTGAATAGCCGCGAAAAAGCGCAGAAAGCGCAAGAAGAGGCCCCATTCCCATACCTCTTGCGCCTCTTTGCGGCAAGTTCTGCAATTGGGTCAGACGGTTCATCTTCATCACCAAGTTTGAGTAGCCGATTCGATGGTAACGGCCAAGGTGGCACGTAGCCAACCGAACTTTTCTTTCATGAAATCAAAATCAGGGCCGGACGTCATGAACCTTGCCTTTCCCTTGATCAAGAAACCGGCCCCCATTCCATGCAGGCCCTCAACCTTACTGCTCCCCAAGGTAATCAAAACATTCGGATTGTGAGTAATGTTGGCCTCCGTCTTGTGCATATAACCGGCGGGGACGAACAGCCGTCCATCTTGCGATAATTTGAGGTAGCTGTTCCAAGTGTTGACCATGTGGGGCCCATCAGGCCCCAGGGTGGCGATAGCAACAACTCCGTCCTTTTCCATGATTTGCTGTAGCTTCTCCGGGATCATCGTCGGTTCCTTTTATTGTTTGTAGTGTGAATGCGGCCTAACGCACAGTGCCGCCGCGCCGGGCCAAAAGCGAATAAAAACACTAAGAATATGGTAACTGTTCAGGTCGGAACGTGGGGCAGACCTCCGGTCTGCCGGTTAACCGGGCCTCTGGCCCGGTGTTCCGGCGACCCGATGGGCACGGAGTCAGAGACTCCGTGAACCGGCAGACCGGAGGTCTGCCCCACACTGCCACAGCTCGGCCTTCTTAATAAATGGGTGCAAGTATCCGCCACTCGGGTCAGGCGCCGGTTGTTGAGCCGGATGGATCAGCATACAGAACTAAATGTTCCGCCCCATGTTCCCTGCCCCGGTCTGTGTCTATTTGCGGGATTCTATGAGGAACAACCGGCGCAGGCTGACGGCGGCGAGGAGGAGTTCACCGAGCACTAGGAGGATCATGCTGGCGCCGAAGAAGGCGTAATCTGCCCGGATGGTTTTGGGGATGCCGAACCAATTTGCGACCGAGTAGAAGGCGGCGAGGTCGTCCCCGGCGGCGTAGGGCTGGCGGTAGCCGTGGGTGATGATACCGCACCAGAGCACGTCGTGCATGTTGGAGGTGACCGCGCCCAGGCTGAAGGCGCCGAGCATGAGCAGCAGCAGCGAGGAGAGCCGGACGCGTTCGCCCCGCGCCAGCGCATGGAGTGCCCAGACGGCGGCGACCAAGGGTGGCATGGACAGGGGTAGGCCCGCAAAAGCGGCCACCATGAACAGCATGGATATGGCCCCCTTGGACAGGGGCAGGTAGGGCGAGTCTATCAGGGTGGTGACGATGGACAGGAACCCCAGCCAGAAGACCAGGCACGCCCAGAAGATTCCCTTTGGGTTCAGGGACCATTCCAGCCGCGGCACACGCAAATACCAGACGGCCAGGGACAGGACCACAAAGAAACCCATCAGTCCCAGGCACAGGGGCCATCCGTCCCGGTAGGCGTGAATAATGAGCATTCGTAAAGCTCCCTTCCTGCCGGGGGATTGCAAGCCTGATTCTGCGCAGGCCGGAGCGTTTTGACGCGCCCCCACCGTGGCCCCCACTGCAGGACCGAAATGGCGATCTCTGGACATTTGCTCCCTACCCACTGCCCTTGAATTAAGGAATGACAGGGAGTGCGACGTGTCTTCTCCCTTTCCCCGTCGGA
>CAIWJG010000338.1 GCA_903912925.1 uncultured Verrucomicrobia subdivision 3 bacterium
CCAGGACGAAGTGATTGCGATCGTCGGTCCGAATGCCAGCTTGGGGGCGATTCCCGCCGCCGAGATTGCCGAGGCCAACCGCACCCTGCTGATTACGCCGTGGTCCACGAACCCCAAGACCACGATGAACACCGTCAGCGGTGCGCCCAAGCAGTATGTGTTCCGGGCGTGCTTTACCGATCCCTTTGAGGGACGGGTGCTGGCCGGCTTCATCACCGGGCAGCTCAAGGCGGGCCGGGCGGCGGTGCTCTACGACGTGGCCTCTGAGGCGCCTAAGAGCCAGGCGGAGCTGTTCCGCCAGACCTTCGAGAAACTCGGCGGCAGCGTCGTGGCTTTTGAAACCTACACCACGGGCGATCGCGACTTTTCCGCCCAGTTGACGAAGATCCAAAGCGCCAACCCGGAGGTCATTTTCCTCCCGGCTTACTACAACGACGTGGGCCTGATCGCCCAGCAGGCGCGCCGTCAGGGTTTGAATCAGATCCTGATCGGCTCCGATGCCTGGAGCAGCCCGGAGCTGGTCAAGCTGGCCCAGGGTTCGGTCGAAGGCGCCTATTTTGCCAACCACTACGCGGCCGACATTGCCACCCCCACGGCCCGGGAGTTCATCGCGGCCTACCAGCAGAAGTACGGCAAAACTCCGGATGATGTCGCAGCCCTCACCTACGATGCGATGGGGCTTTTGTTCCAGGCCCTGAAGACCGCGGCTGCGCCGGAGCGCCAGGCGGTGCGGGATGCGATGGCTGCCATTTCCGGCTACGTCGGAGTCACCGGGGATATCCGGTTTGCGCCCGGCTCCGGCGACCCGGTGAAGAGCGCGGTCATCATGCAGGTCAAGGCCGGCCAGTTTGCCTGGGTCACGAACGCGGTCCCGTGATCGCGACGTTGACACCACGCGGGGGGAGGTCGGGCTCGTGACCCAGCCGGGCGTTTATTGGCTCCAGCAGATCCTCAACGCGCTGCAACTGGGGAGCATTTACGCGCTGATTGCGCTGGGCTACAGCATGGTGTACGGCATTCTCACCATGATCAACTTTGCCCACGGCGATGTCTTCATGGTGGGCGCCTTCATCTGCTTTTTGGCGGCGACGCTGCTGAAATTGCCTTTCGTCCTGACCTTGTTGATCACCATGACCGCGTCGGCCGGGCTCGGCGTGCTGATCGAGCGGCTGGCCTACAAGCCGCTGCGCAACGCACCGCGCGTTTCCGCCATCATCACCGCTTTGGGGGTGGGATTGTTCCTGGAGAACCTCACCCTGGCGTTCTACCCGTATCCGCAGCACGTGCCGCCCCTGCTGCACAACGTCACCTGGCAGCTCGGGGGTGTTGCCCTCTCCTCCTTGCAGCTAATCGTCATCTCCCTGTCCCTGACGCTGATGCTCGTGCTCGACTACGTGGTGCGGCGCACGCCGGTGGGCGTGGCGATGCGCGCGATCTCCTGGGACAAGACCTCCGTGCCGCTGATGGGTGTCCCCGTGAATCTGATCATTTCCATCACCTTCGCCATCGGCGCCGGACTGGCCGGGGCGGCGGGCACCATGTACAGCCTCGCTTACCCGGTGATCGATCCCTACATGGGGATCATGGTGGGTTGGAAGGCCTTCATCGCCGCCGTCGTGGGCGGGATCGGCACCATCCGCGGCGCCGTGATCGGCGCCTTCATTCTCGGCGGCGTTGAGATCATGGTGGTGGCCCTCCTCCCCTCCACCTACCGGGACCTGGTCGTGTTCAGCCTGCTGCTCACCCTGATCGTCATCCGTCCCCACGGCATTCTTGGTTCCCCGCGGGTGCAGAAAGTATGAACGCGGCCCTCACAATGCCAGCAATTCTCATCATGGACAAGATGGGCACGCCGCAGGGCTGCTCTAAAGTCCGGCCAGTTGAGGGAAGAGCATGTTCTGCAGCCCTGA
>CAIWJG010000339.1 GCA_903912925.1 uncultured Verrucomicrobia subdivision 3 bacterium
CGTGTGATTGAGCCTCGAAATAACCAGATGCTGGGGCTTTCGTTGTTAGAGCGACGGGAGCAATACCGGAGCGCCGTGAAGGCTAGGCGCCGAGGTCCGGCCGGGGTCTGAGAGCAGGGCAAAGGCACATTGGGGTTCCCTGGGAACATGGGAGACCCGTCCGCGTCCTTGGGACTAAACGCCGGGAAGGATGAACCGGCTTAACAACATCCAGGCCTTGAGGCAGCGGGCTTGCCCGCCTCAGGGAGCAAAACAGCCAAGCCAACCCAGGGTATTCCGTCGCAATGTGACGAACAGAGCGAGGGAAGAAGCGCGGCGGGAGTCTTAATCGCTTCATAGTACCGATGGAAAGCCGGCGAACGAGACCCAAGAAGCCGGGGAGTAGGGAAGGGAGCGGTCGGGGGCAAACGGAGCCGTGCGGGGGCAACAGGCCCGACACTCTGAGGTCGGAGTGCCTGTGCACTAAACCCCACGGATAGCGCCTGGAATGTAGCGAAGCCGTGCCTCCCGAAGAACCGTATGCCTTAATTGGGCTAGTACGGGACCGTGGGGGAGCCGGTGGGCAACCACCGGCTCTACCCGGAAGCCGGCTTGTTCGGCGATCGCTTTCGTCTTCTCCGAGGCGCTCGATCCCTTCCCGAAGAAGTTGTCGTGTTCCTTGCAGGTAGCGATGCGGTTCTGGGCGCGATTATTGTAGTTCATCGGGGTGGGGACGTCATGCACCAGGTTGCCGGTCATCTCAATGAACCCGCTGCCTTCGTCGAGATAGATCCCGCCCGGGGTGCCCCGGTTGTCGTGGATGTGGTTGTTCGCGATGATCGTGCCGGGTTGGTTGCCGAGCATGTAGATCCCGCCTCCGTCGTGCAACTCGCGGAGCACGTAGTGAATATGGTTGTCCGTGATTCGGTTTTCACGGCAGGCCGTGGGTTGGGCGTAGTACGGACCTTGCACCGTGTAGGCCCCGCCGCCCGCGTCCTCTTCGCCCCAACCCCAACCCGCACTGATGCCGCTGTAAGGCAGGTCGCGGATTTCATTGTGAGCCAGGGTCGTCCGTTGCGTGTAGCCGACGAAGATGCCCACCCCGCCTTTGTATTCCACGCAGCAATCATGGATGAGGCAATTGCGGACGGCGTTGTCCCGCACCACCAACCGCTCATCGTCAGGATGGTGGTCGTTCTTCAGCACGTCGCCGATTTGGATGGCGCTGCCGGAGATGTCCCAGAATCGGCAACCCACGACCCGGCAGTCCCGGCTGCCGCGCTCGATGTCCAGCCCCGCGCCGCCCAATCGCGTGAAAACGCAGCGGTCGAAGAATATCCCCTGCGCGTGACGGCACACGACGTTGGCGGGGCTCTTGAGCTGTTCGTTGTGAACCGTCGTGAGCTTGCCGTCGCGTTGCAAGGGCCGGGCTGGGTCATTCAGGAAATTGGCCTGCACGTCCGCGTGCCCGCTGCGGCTGGGTTGAAGCCACGTCGTCTCCGCGAAGGTGATGTTCCGGAAACCGAGGTAGTGCACTGGTCGGTCGAGGCCGCCGCGCACTTCCACCAGCGTCTCCAAAGCCGGCGCGACGACCAGCGCCTTGGTCAAATCTTCACCGGGCCGGGGTTTGTAGTAAATGGTCTGCGTGGGGCGGTCTAGATACCAGGTTCCGGGCTGAGTCAGGCCCTCGAACACATTCTCGATGTAATCTGGCAGGGCCACCTGCACGCCTTCCTTGGTCCGCGCCATCGTGAAGGTCGGCTGCTGCATCGTAATCACCGCCCTGGTCTTGTCCTCGCTGTCCGGCTGGATCGAAGCGACTTTGCAGCGGCTGTGCGCCCAAGTGACGATGTAACAGAACTCGATGTCCGCCACATTCCGCCACTGCAGGACCTTGAGGTCGCTGGTGCGATATCCGTCGTTGCCGAACAGTTCCAAGCCTGCCGGCACGGGAAGGCGGGCGCGGATAGCCCGTTTGCCGTCCACATACAGCTGCCGGGTGTTTGGGATAGGGCAGGGGGCTTTCCAGATTCCTGCGCCCTCGTCCTTCCAACCTTTTATCATACGGCCTCCGCTGAGGACCGGTTGTGCGCCAGCCGCGGCTTCATAGACGACCGGGCATTTCTCGGTGCCGCCATCGTCCGCGGTGAACGTCAGCGTCTCTGCCAACGTGTAGCGGCCTCCGGCGATGACGACGCGCACCGGCTCCGCCAGTGGCCCCTTCGCTTTAAGCCGCCGCACAGCATCTCGCGCAGCTGGCAAAGAGGCCAATGGGCCATCGGTGCGGAGGCGGTTCACGCTTGCAAATTGACCTGACCAGGCATCGCTGCCGTCGGGCGCAACGTAGAAAGTGGTGGCGGATACGCATTGCCCCAACAGCAACGTTACTACGACCCCGCCGACCATCATACGAAGTGTCTTCATGTTCAAACCCGCAGGTACTTGGCCACGGCCTGCGCGCGGGACTGGACGTGGAGTTTCTGGTAGATATGTTCGATATGGGTGTGCACGGTGCTGTAGCTGATGCCCATCTGGTCGGCTGTTTCCTTGTAGCTGTAGCCCTTCACCAGGTAGTCCAACACATCACGTTCCCGTGGGGAAAGCTGCTTGCCGTCGTCCGCTTCGGAACCAGCCCGCTTGAACGACTGCACCACTTTGCGGGCGATGTTGCTGGTCATGGGCGCGCCGCCGGCATACACGTCCTTAATGGCGGCCAGCAGCTCCGCCGCGCGGACCGGCTTGAGCAGATAGCCGGAAGCCCCGGCGGAGAGCGATTCGAAGATGCTGTCCGGGTCGTCGTGGACTGTCAGCATGAGGATCTGCACGCGGGAAAGCAGTTCCGCCAACCGGCGAACGCATTGGACGCCATCCATGCCGGGCAGGTTGATGTCCATCAGCACGACTTGGGGCGAGAGACCCGGAATCTCGCGCAGGGCATCCTCAGCGCTCGCAAAAGCCCCGACACAGCGGCAGTTGGCTGCGCGCTGGAGGATGCCCGAAAGACTCGCGCGCAGCGGCGCATCATCTTCCACAATCGCGACAGTAATAGGCATGGCTTCAGCAGGTTCCATCAGACGTGACCCTAATGCAACCGCTACTCTGCCAACAATCGGCAATACTGCTGATGCTGCAGCGTGTCCTTCGGGTCAGCCAGGGGCGCCAATGATTCAGAGCCCTGGCTCAAGCGGTGCAACCAACACGGTGCGGGTTCCCTGGCCGGGCTCGCTTTGTTGTTGGAAGCTGCCCCCGATCTCGCTCATGCGCTGGCCCAGGTTCACGAGGCCATCTTCACCGGTTGCCGCCCCAGTGCCCAGTTGAAATCCCCGCCCGTTGTCTTCTATCACCAGCGTGAGTTGCCTGGAATCAATCTTGAGCCGGAGCCACACCTCCGTGGCCCCGGCATGTTTGACCACGTTGTGGAGCGCTTCCTTGAACCCGAGGTAGAGATGGTGCCGCACCTTGGAGGGCAGGGGGACGGTGGGCAAATCCATCGGCACATCCAGGCGGCAGCTAATGCCGGCCGCGCGCAAGAACTCGGGGGCAAAGGTGCAAAGATGCGCGGTGAACCGGTCCAGGCTGTCGTTCCTCGGGTTGACAGCCCAGACGATTTCATCCAGCGAACGTGTGACTGAGCGCGCCGTGCGGAAGATCAGGTCAATGTGCCCTTTGGCCTGCGCGGGCTTGTCGAAATCGCTCTGCGCCAACTCGCTCAGCATGGCGATTTGGCTGAGGTGGGCGCCCAGGTCGTCATGGAGGTCCTTGGCAATGCGGGCGCGGTCCTTCTGTACGGCCGCCTCCTGTTCCAGCGTACGCAGGAGCAGGCGCAGCCGGCGGTAGGAGACATAACGCACCACCGCGACGACGCTTGCCACCAGGGCGGCGAGCAAGCCCAGGCCGAACCACCATGTCTGCCAAAAGAACGGTTCGACCTCGAAGCTCAGCACCGCTTCCTGGGGACTCCAGACACCGGAATTGTCGCATGCCGTTACGTGGAACTGGTAATCCCCAGCCGGCAGGAGCGAGTAGAACGCCAGCCGCTCCCGACCCGCCTCGATCCAGCGTTCATCCAGTCCCTCGAGCTGGTACCGGAAACGGACGCTTTCCGGCGCGCCCAGGCTCAGGCCGGTGTATTGAAACTCCAACCGCCGCTTGCCGGGCGGGATGGTCAGATGTTTACGTTGGACCCGTGTTGCCGCCTGGCCGACGG
Organism: uncultured Verrucomicrobia subdivision 3 bacterium; assembly: GCA_903912925.1. Lineage (GTDB taxonomy): Bacteria > Verrucomicrobiota > Verrucomicrobiia > Limisphaerales > UBA8199 > PALSA-1440. The sequence goes on from CAIWJG010000339.1 coordinate 4,187, forward strand.
GCACCGGTATCTGAGCGCCGGACTGGATGCGCGCGTAATACACCTCGCCGTCCACTAGCACCTTCTCCAGCCAGACCGTTGGGGGGGATGCGCTTACGGGTTGTTGACGCGGATTGATGACGGCAATCCCCGGGTCGGTGGAGAAGTGGAGCAGCCCCTCGCGGGTTTTGAAACCGGCATTAAAGCCCCGCATGCACTGTTCCGAAGGTAGACCGTCTGACCGACCGAGAATGAGGGGATGCACAAAGGCGGTCTCCCCTTGGGCAAATCTTCTGAGTTCCTCTTGGCTGATGCGCAGGATTCCTCGATATGACCCCAGCCACAGGGAGCCCGCGTCGTCCTCTAGAATCTGCACAATGGTGTCGTTGAGCAAGCCGTTCCGGGTGGTGAGGGTCGAGGCGCGGCCGGCTTCCAACCGCGTCAGACCCGCTCCCTCCGTCCCGATCCAAAGCACCCTGTTCGAATCTTCATATAATGTGCAGATGAATCGCCTCTGCTGACCGTCTTGGATTATCAGGGGCGAGCATTTCCCGTCACGGACACAGATGACGCCGTTACCGTAGGTGCCCACGAGTAGCGTGCCATCGGCCTGCCGCAACAGCGCGGTCAGCGGCACTGCTGATTGCCAGTTGGTGAGGGCGATGAATTGCCCCGCGCGCAGCACCCTGAGTTGCCCGTTTTGGGTTCCCAGCCAAATCCCGCCGTCCTGATCCTCGCTCAATACCCGGATGCGATCCTCCCGCAGCCAGGACCTGAATTCGTTCGTGTAGGCGGATACCAGCTTGCCTTCGTTCCACTGGAAGAGCGCGGGCCCTGCACCCCACCACAAGCTGCCGTCCCTGGTGGCCAGAACGGCGCTAACGTAGGGAAAGTCCCGAACGGGTGCATCGCGCAGAAATGGGTCTAGCTTGCCATCCTGAATGCGAAATAACCCGTGGCTGCTGGTTCCGACCCAGAGCACGCCGTCCGGGGTTTGTGCCATCGTTCTGGGCGCAGCTTGAGCGTCCCCCAACTGGATGGGAAGGATAGATATTCGCTTTGGCTTCAGGCGGGTCACCCCTTGCGCGCGGGTGCCCACCCAGAGATTCTTCTCTTGATCTTCGAGAAGAGAGACGACGCCCTCTTTTGGGAAATCCGCTTTCCGCCAAACCTCGGGCGAGCCGCCCTTTGTCAGTGAAAAAAGGCCGCCACCGCCCAAGGCTGCCCACAGGGTGCCGTCTGCCCCCTCAATTAACTGCACGACCGGGGTTGCTGGCAAACCTTGCTCGCGCCCATATCGCCGCCATTGGCCGTCTTCGCAGCAGAATATGGTGCCTCGGGCCGTGCCCGCCCAGAGACGACCGCCCCGGTCTTGCAGCAGGCAGTTCGGGGGGGCCTCCGGCATGGCTTGCCGCCGGTCCATCATCACAAACCGGCTTCCATCCCATTGAAAGAGCCATTCATAGATCATTGAGGCCCAGATGCCGCCCTTCCTGTTTGCGGCCAGTGCTCTGACCCGCTTGTCATTGAGTCCCTCTGCTTTGCCGAAAGAGGTGAACTGGCCATTGCGCCATCGGCCCAACCCGGTCACTGTGCCAGCCCAAATCGCCCCCTCCTGGTCCTGCACTAAAGTAGTCACTTCGTTGCCGGCCAGACCGTCTTTCGTCGTCCAGGTGTCGAACTGCCCATTCTGCAGCCGGCTCAGCCCCCGGCTGGTTCCAATCCACAGCGCCCCGTTCCGATCTTCCAGCAGCGCCAGCACTTGCAGACTCGGCAGCCCTTCTCGCAGGCCGAATACCGTGAAGCGGACACCGTCAAACCGGGCCAGCCCATCATCGGTCGCCAGCCACAGATACCCGTCTCGGGTCTGTAAGATCGCATTGACGGAGTTGTGAGGCAGACCATCCTCGACCTGCCAGGAGCGGACCACGAAGGGAGAAGCATCTCGGGACTCGCCTGCCAACGCGGCGCTGCATGGCTCGTTCCCTATTAACAGGAGGAGCGGCGCGGCAAGAGCAGCCACACGAATCAATTGGTCGCGGCCAAGGTGCCCGAACATGTCCGGGTCAGATTACCATTCGCGCGGGCGGTAGCAATTAGAGAATCCCCATGCCGCCGGGCTGGATAGATACAATACGGAATATGCTTCGCGCTGGCAGGTTGGAAATCCGCTGCCGCGCGACGCTTGCGGCAAGGTTAGCGACTATGGCTGCCAGACCCTGTAGTAGGCCGGGTTGTGCGGGGGCGACTCCGTGTAATGAATCTGGCCGATGCCAGGGCCGTTACTGGGCGCCGTATTCGTGACCAAAAGCACCCAATTTACGAGGTTGCTGGATCTCAGCACCACATAGTCATCACCTGGAATCCCCGTGAAGCCCAATGTTATCAGCCCGCCCCCGATATTTGTGATCGCAACGCTCCCAACCGAGAGGACAGTCTGTGTGTAGCTGGCGGAGGTGCTGCCGTTGTGGTTGGCATCACCGGCGTATTGCGCCGTGATGCGGGTGTGCGTGCCCGGGGTCAGTGAGGAAACCTGCAATGCCGCCTGTCCCCCGGACAAGGTTGCCGTGCCGAGCGAGTTGGCGGCGTCGAAGAACTGCACATCGCCTTCCGGCGAAATGCCATTCACCGTCGCAGTGAGCGTGATGAAGGATTCGGCACAGGATGGATTCTGCGACGACGTCACCGCCGTAGTCGAATTGGCCTTGTTGACCGCGAAGCTTCGGTAAACCGGCGACGCGGCATCATAATTGGTGTTTCCCTCCTGGGTGGCGCGAATCGATACCCTACCGGCGCCGGTGATTGTCACGGTGTTTCCATCTAAGGTAGCCGGGCCTGTGTTAATATTGAAAGTGACCGGCAATCCCGAACTAGCAGACCCGCTCACGCTAAAGGGAGGATCGCCATAAGTCCTGTCGGGCAATGCCCCGAAGCTGATGGTCTGGTTCGCCTTGTGCACCGTAAAGGTTTGGTCCACCGGCGGGGCGGCATTGTAGTCAAGGTTGCCTCCCTGCGCGGCGCGGACCGTGACCATGCCGGCGCCGGTGATAGTCACCGCGTTTCCATTGATGGTGGCCGGCCCGGACTGAATGTTGAAACTGACCGGCAGTCCCGAGCTGGCGGAGGCGCTTACGCCAAAGGGAATTGCCCCGTAAGTCTTGTCGGCCAGAGTCCCAAAGCTGATGGTCTGGTCGGAGCGGGCCGAATAGGGATTGCGGAGGACCAGCAGAACCGGCAGGTGGTCGGAAGCGGTGGCGCTGTCATTTGTCTGCATCGGGGGGACCAACGGACTGACTTTGTCGGAGCGAAATACCTGGCCGCTTCTCACGTTGGTAAACAGCATCTGCGAAGGCAGGACATAATCGAAGCGGATCGTCGGGTTGGCGTTCCTGCTGGACCAGGTCCTTTCGTCACCCGTGGCGGGATTGGTCGGCGTGGTCAGATGCAACCCCGTCGGGGAACTGGTCAGGGTCTGAATGGCATGGAGTTCGTAGGTGCGCGGGCGGTTGATGTCCTCGTTCATGTCCCCCACCAGGCAGTAGGGGTGGGAGGAATTGGTCGTGAGATAGATTGCAGCGAAGTAGTTCGAGATGCAGCGGGCCTCGGCTCCTCGCCGCGTAGCCTCGTCCTCGGTGGTCCCCGCCTGAAGATGGGTGACAAAGAAGTGGAGGGGTTGGTCAAACTCCGGCACCGTGATCTGGGCTTCAAATAAGTCACGCGCAAACTTCCCACTATAGCCATACGGGGTCAGATTGGCACCGATCAACCACGACTTGGAACGCGCAATAGGAAACCGGCTCGCGACCACACTGCGCTCAACTCCATCGGAATATGAACCGATGGCGAGATAGTAACCCGGGAGGTAGGCGGTTACGAAATTGGCCATTTGCGAGTATCCGGCATTGACCTCGGGAATCTCCTGGAAGCCGACAACGTCGGGTTTCAAGTAACTGAGCTGCCGGCCGATCGCTTGGACCTGGGCGGAGTTGGTGCTCCAATCGGTCACGTGGCGGCCAAGAACATTATAGGTGAGTAGCGTGAGATTTGTGACGGGGGGGTCGCTTATTACGGAAACCATGTCGAAGCGCAGTGTCCCGCCGCTGCCATAGGTGTTGGTCGGGTTGCAGGGTAGGTAGCCATTGGTGCCCGAGCCAATTGCCGTGCGCTCGAATTCCGTCACAAACCGAACCCCAAAACTCGGATTGTCCTCTACGTCCGGCACGCCGACAAAGCTGGCCGTTTGACTGTTGAGCCAGGTCTCATACGGCATGGTGATCACTTGAAAGTCAATGAAGTCCGTGCCGTTGGTGGTGTATTGCAGCCGGATGTATTTGCTGGCCGTGTTGCTGGTGCGCAGGTCCCACCGCAGCTTGATGCTGCTATAACCCGCCGTTGGCACATTAAAGCGGATGCCGTTCTCTTTGTTTTGCGTGTCCTGCGCTGGCCAGCTCGTGATTCGCCAATTGCTGTTGTCGGTGGAATTCGGGTCGGACGACCCATTCGAAGCCGTGAAAGAGGCTGTGACTCCTCCGACCAGCGCCGCCGTGCCGGAACCCAGGGCTGGCTGGAGAGATCCGGTAGCGGGATCTGCGTCGGGTGTGGGGCTGTTAAAGTCCCAAATGGCCAGCGTCGCGCCTGCGGCCCGCGCGCAAACGGCAGTCGCAGCGATGATTATCAAGCTGCGTCGTAGAATGCTTAGATTCCTGGCTGGCATGCATGCCTTATGTCTTCACCGGCCTTACCCAAAGCATTGCCGTGCTCAGTGCCCAAGCGGACTGACGCTGCCAGCGGGGCCGATCTCCTGGACCGGACACGCGGCAGCAAGCCTGCTACCTGAAGACTAAGGCCGATAAACCAGTCGGTAGAAGACACTCCCGTTGGCTGGGTCAATCGGCATATACATCTCGTTGGATAAGGGTGACCCGGGCACATCGTACCAGTTGGTGGTGATGCCGCCAACTGTGTTGGTCTGGCCCTGGAGGACCCAACCCGTATGATCGAGCGGCCAGGCGAGATGCAACTGTGTGCCGTCGGATACAACCTCGGTGCTGACATCGGGCCGAGTGGTCGAGAAGATCCTCAGGGTGCCGTCCGTTGTCAAGGTGTTGGTGTTCCAGGCAAATCCAGCGCCTGGCGTTGCCGGGTTGATGCTGCTGAACGCGCCGGAGTAGCTGGCTGCGCTGAACAGGGTGAAGCTGTCGTTGGCGTCCAGCGAATCGACGCTCAGGTTCAGCTTGAGCGTGCCGCCGCAGGTCAATTGGCTGCTGACCACTACTTGATCATTGCTAACCGTAGTGCCGGACTTGCCGATCTTGCACTCGATGGTGCCTTGGTTGACCAGATTGCCGTTCACGTGGACGTTGCCGTCGGGCTTCAGGGTCTGGGCGGTGCCAAGGGTGAAGGTATGATCGGCCTTCGTGGACATATCCAGCGAGCTACCGTTGCCCATCTCAATCGGCGTGCTGTTGGGCAGGCCCGAATTGCCCAGTGCGATAGCGGTGGCTATGTCCAGAGTAGTTGCGCCTCTGTAGCTGCAGTCTCCCAGCAACTGCTGCGTAATAGGAGCGCCAGGGTTTAGCAGTTTGAGGGCAATTTTCGTTGTCCCATTGTCCTTGATCGCGCCGGAGTAAGCGCCGCCGTTGGTCAGGGTAAGTAGCGCGTCTGAGGCGGTGCTGCTGTTAGTAATGAGCCCGGAGGCGCTACCCCATAGCGGGCCAACTCGTTGATCAAACCCGGCCATGTCCAACGAGGTATTCAGGGTTAACCGAGTCACCGGCAGGGCATCCGTGGTCGCGAGGTTCAACCTGCCAGCGTTTACCCACGTTTCGCTAGCCTTGTTGCCAGTGGAGTAGATCGTCCAGGTTGAAACCTCGTCCTTGCATAGTGTGGCACTAGGTAAGTTGATGGTCCCGTAAAGCTTACCTATTCCACCGGCCACGGTGCCGCGTAGGAAGAAGTTGCCTAGATACGGGTTGTTATCGATATCGTCAACGCTGCTGTTGACGACTAGCTCTGTAGTAGCGGCTTGGGCGTACAAATTCACGTTCGGTTTTGTGCCGCCTGTAGAAGCGCCACCTCCCACACGGATCGGGCCGTTAATAGTATTGATTCCTCCCATGCTCATTAAAGAAGCGCGAGAACTAGTTTCGGTTCCTGCAGATGATGTGATTGTGATCGGACAACCAGTTGGGATAGTAACGCCTCCGGCAAATCGGGTTCGTGCGTTGTTGGTGGTCATTGTAACATCAATTTGGCTGGGACTGCCTAAATTGGACGGGACAACGTAGTCAAGGACGGCACCCTGATGGATTATTTGGCCGGTCATTGTGTTGTTTCCCCTCATATTGATGGTGCCATTGTTCGTAATAAGCAATACACCCGAGCCGCTCAAATCGTTGGTGAAATTGAGGGTGCCTGTCCGGCTGAATGCCAAGGTGCCACCGTTGGTAATCGGTGCGGTGTACCCAAGGTACCCAGTGCCGAGGGTGCCACGGCTTGCCCCATTGCCAACCTGAAGGGTTCCCTCCTCGATCACAATGGTGTTGGTAATAACACAATCGGCATCCAAGACCAAGGTGCCATAGCCTTTCTTGGTCAACGAATAGACATTTGTCAGCTTCCCTCCGCTCGTTGACCCTAGTGAGTAATCAAACCAAGTCGCGGTCACCACAACATTGCTGGGGTTCAAGACGCCAGATAGCGTTACTGTCGCATAATTGTTGCCGCTGTCGTCAAAGATGACACTATCTCCCTGGGCAAATGTGACGTTGGACGTGAGGTTGGTATCGTACCAATTCGCGGTGGACATGTCCCAAGTGGAACTGGGACTGGGGCCAGTGGAGGGCTGCCATAACAGGTTGCCGACGGCTGAGGCCCGACTGCTCTGAGCGAGCCCGATGGCGATCAAGGTGATGAGGATTGCTCTTTTCATAAGGACATAGGTTTGGTTGCTGTGACTATTGCAGACCAGACTAACGAATCTGCTTGAATCGGCCAAGTCGGCAAAACTGCCGATGCCGCTGCCGACCGGCATTGGACGCCGAAAAGCGGGTCATGCTTGCCCGCGCAGCATCAAATTTGCAGCGGGGAGCGTCCGAAAGGCAAGTTCCGATCAGGGGTTCTGGGTTTGGTCGGGTGACATTCCTGGCTGCCAGGCGGCGCCTCACTTGGTCATCTCGTACACCCGCACGTAATCAACCTCGCAGAGGTCAGGTAAATCGGCTTTCTTGATGTCGCCGCCCCAGTCGCCGATTTCCTCGGTCAGCAGGAGGTACTCCGGGACCTGGGACACCCCACTGGCCTTGGTCCGCCAGGCCTCCTTGCCGTCCACGTAGAAGACGTATTCCTCTGGGGTCCAGAGCAGGGCGTAGTCATGAAAGCCTTGGGTGAGTTCGGGCGCTTTGGGCTGGGTCCTGCCGGCTGTCTTGTGATCTTTGCCATAGCCGTCCCAGTGGAGGTTCATGGTGACCTTGCCGGTGCGCCAGGGGATTTCCACGATGTCAATCTCCGTCCCGTCCCGACCGGCGTTGCCGACCTGCCCAATGCCCGGACAGGCCATCCAAAAGGCAGGCCAATGGCCCGGTTGAGTGGGCATCTTCAGGCGCGCGACGTAGTAGCCGAACGTGTGCTCGAACTTGCCCTGAGTATCGAGCGCACCGCAGCTATAGCGGCCGCCGTCCTTCCGGGTGCGTAATAGCAGGGTGCCCTTGCCGCTCAGGTAGGCGTCCTCCTTCAACCACCAGCCACCCTTGCGCGGGTAATCGCCCAGGCGGTTCCATTTCGTTTCATCCAGTTGGGTTCCGTCGAACTCATCGTGCCAGATGAGCTTCCATTGCTTGCCTGCAGGCGCTGGCGGCAGGAAGTCCTTCGCCGCTGCGGTTTGAGCCAGGGAGATCGCTGGCAGGGCGAGTCCGAACAGGACGAGCAAGGCGCTGAGCGGCTTTATCATGGGCCGAGTTTACCAGCCGGGCCGGGCACAGACAATCAAAGTCAACCACAGAGTCTCCTCCTGGGCGCAACGTGCGCAGCCCACATTTTTCCAACGAGGTTGGCACGGGTGACTGGAGCGCGGACATTCTTGTGCGCCTTTGCGTGAGGGTCAACCCGAAAGCCCACTGGCGGACAAGAATGTCCGCGCTCTAGCAGCCTGTCGGACTTAGCCCCTCGATTTTGTGGGTGAACGGGTGGCATGCGGGATACGAGGCCATACACCGGGCCGTTCCAACCGCGATCTGCGGTTTTGGTCGGCTCACTCCAGCGTTCCTACCGCCACCACACCCAAAGAAAGCTCACTTTTTGCCCC
>CAIWJG010000340.1 GCA_903912925.1 uncultured Verrucomicrobia subdivision 3 bacterium
GCCCGTCCCGGCGGTCGGGACGAACACCTACGCCTGGCAGTCCACCGTCACCTGCTCGGTCAATGCTGCCGTCAGCGAAGGCGGCACCAACTACACCTGCACCGGCTGGACCGGCGGCACGGGTGCGATTCCGGCCACGGGTGCCACGAACAACACCGGGGCCATCATGCTCACGAGCGTGGCTTCGACGCTGGTGTGGCAGTGGCAGGCGCAAATTTCCACCTACACCGTGACCCTCCATCCCGGCGACCACGGCACCATCGCGGGGGCGAACTCGGGCTCGAACTACGTGGTGACGGTCACCAACGGCGCGGCGTTCCCGCCGGTGACGGTCGTCACAAACGCGGGCTGGGCCTTCACCGGCTGGAACCCGCCCGCCCCGGCGACCGTGACCACCAACTTCGAGGCGACGGCGGTGTATGCGGCCGCCGGGGGGCCGTTGGCCGACGCGGTCGATCAACCCAGTCTGGTTTTCACGGACTCGGGCAGCCAGCCGTGGATCTCGCAAACGACAACGACTCATGATGGCGTGGACGCAGCGCAGAGTGGCGTCATCACCCACAATCAAACCTCCTCCATGGAAACAACCGTCACCGGTCCCGTCAATATCAGCTTCTGGTGGAAGGTTTCGTCGGAAGGAAGTTATGACTATCTCCGATTCTACATAGATGGGATAGAGCAAAGCGGCAGCATCAGTGGCACGGTTGATTGGCTACAAAAGTCCTATCTGCTGGCTTCTTCGGGCAGCCACACGTTAAAATGGAGTTATACCAAGGATGGCTCCGTCAATAGCGGCAGTGATTGCGGCTGGGTGGATCAGTTGGGGATCTTCGTTCCAATCGCTCGCACCGTTACTCTCCACCCCGGCGCCCACGGCAGCATCGTGGGGGCTAACAGCGGCACGAGCTACGTGACCAATGTGATGGACGGCGCGGCATTCCCGTGGGTGACGGTCACCGCCGCCGCAGGCTGGGCATTCACCGGCTGGAACCCGCCCGCCCCGGCGACGGTTACGAACGACTTCGAGGCGACGGCGGGGTATGCGGAAAGAAGCATCCCGTTTGCCGAGTTTGTGGTGAGCAGTGGGCTTACGTATGCTTACGGGCCGCTTGACATAAACAGTATTCATTATGGAGGTTTGCGTGTGGATGAAGACGGTATTCTCCATATGGCGTATCAGGATTATCGCGATGTGAAGTATGCTCGTATTGATCGGAACGGCAGTATCCTTGAGAACACGCTGGTCAGCACTGTGTCGAAGCGACAAGGGTGGCCGACACTGGCCCGAAACAGCAGAGGCATCTACATGATGGCCTCACAGTATGACAAGCGAGCGGAAGGATGGGTGCCTTATCGCAGCTTCTGGGATGCTCAGCTCTATTTCCGAGATTCAGCGGGATCTGCCTGGTCCCAGTTGCATCTGCTCTCCAGCGATGTTGCGTATGAGGATGAAGGCCCGCAAGATCTACCTAATACGATCATGCCTGATCCTAGCGGGGACATGCACGTCATTTATCGTCGTAGCGGCTGGTGGTCCTACGGGTATTTTCAGCGCGAATGCGTTGTTAGCGCCAGTGATCACGCGATCAGCGGCCTCGCGGATATCGCCACCCGACTGGCCAGCGATCCAGATGCGGGCCGAAACGGTCCGTTCTTGGGTGACTTCTATCTCGATGCCGATGGTGCCCTGATCATGCCCGTAGTTGACAATGAGGGCGGCAATTACCTTTGGCTATCCAAAACAACCACGGGCAACTACCGGTCTTGGACGCAGGGAGCAAACTTGCTGGCGCTTGGCAGTCGCTACGCCTCGGCAATATTTCAAGATCATGCAGGGGATGTTCACGCGACACTGATCGATTCTACCTGCAAGGTGTCTTATTGCCACAATTGGGAGACCATTGAAACCATCAGCGACACGGTCACCACATATCGTACGCCAGACATAACCGTTGCGAATGGGAAAATTTACATATTGGTTACCCCTTGTGATCCCGAACATGCGAATGGAAGCGGTAACTTGTTGCTGTTTACGCGCGATTTGTCGGGTGGTCCCTGGTCCGCACCATTACGGATAACGTCTGAAACGGAGCGGTATAACAACAACCTCATTTCGGATGCTTACTTCGCGCGCCCATTCACATACAAGACCGAACCTGCCGCGCTATATGTGGCCTATGAGGCATTTGATGGAACCGTGTCAGGCTATGACTACTTGGGCGCGCACGTCCGCGTGTTGCAAATCGGCGGCAGCACCCACACCGTCACCCTCCACCCCGGCGACCACGGCAGCATCGCGGGGGCGAACTCGGGCTCGAATTACGTGGTGACGGTCACCAACGGCGCGGCGTTCCCACCGGTGACGGTCAACGCCGCCGCAGGCTGGGCCTTCACGGGCGTCTGGAACCCGCCCGCCCCGGCGACCGTGACGAACGACTTCGAGGCGACGGCGCAATACGCGGCGGCACTCTGTCCCGACATCTTCCTCTCCTCCACCGACTTCCGCATCCTGAACGCGGCGGGCGTGGAGACGTGGAACCCGGCGGAGGGCGAGCGGATGACGCTGGAGGTCACGGTGCGGAACACGGGCGCGACGAACACCGTCGGCAACGTGCTGGTGCAGGTGTTTCTGGACGGTTCGCCGACCAACCTGACGAGCTACAACACGAACGCCTTCAACGTCGCGACGGCTGGGACGATCACGAACCCGATTCCGGCAGGAGGGTTGGCGAAGCTGCTGCTGGCCTGGACCGCTGCAGGCTCGAACCAAGTGGCGACGCTGACGGCGGTGGCGGAGTTTGCCGACAACCGGGTACAGTCGCAGGCCAATGCGGCGGGAGGTGCGGTCGCGCTGCCGTTGGCTGAGGTATCGTTCGCCAACAACAGTGTAGGGCGCTCGATTCAGATCGGCACGTGGCCGGGCGACTATGGCATTGCTGTTTCGGCTTCGGCTCCGGCGGGGCTGGTCAGTGGCGTGCGCTACACGCTCGCCGGAACGGCCCGCTACGACTGGGGCGTGCGCGAGCCAGTGCTGGGCGCGCGGGTGACGGTGATGGTCAACGGCGAGACCTACCAAGACCGCACCGTGTCGCCGGACGGCGCGTGGAGCGTGTTGCTGAACGGTCTGCCGGAAGGCACATACCCCGTGCTGGCGCAGGTCACTGACGGGCGGCTGACGGGTTCAACCAACCTGACGCTGAGCGTGAGTGGCGGGCCGCAGACGAAGGATTTGAGGATTTTAGAGTTTGGCTTTGCGAGCGGCACCTACCGCGTTGAGGGCGAGACGGGCTACGCCGTAACGGGCAGCAATGTGATGCTCAGGGCGCGGGTGCGCAACGACGGCAACACGGCGGCGGGCGCGTTCGAGGTGGCCTTCAAGGATCCCTCGGGCGTCGTGATCTGTACGGTGGCTGTTCCCGGCGGGCTGGCCGCGTTCAGCGAGACTTGGGTGGCCGCCACGGCGGGCTGGCCCGCGCAGGCGGGAACGTATCAGCTTTCGGCGCTGGCCGACAGCGGCGGCGCGGTCACCGAGGGCGACGAAGGCAACAACACGCGCGTTTGCACGGTGGTCGGCACTGCGGCATGGCCGGATTTGATCGTGACGGGGCTCGGTTTCGCGCCCGGCTCGCCCAAGGGGGGCGACGCTGTGACGATCACCGCCACAGTGAAGAACCAGGGCGCGGCGGCGGTGCCGGCGGGCACGCTCTTAGGCGTGGCCTTCAGCCACGGCGGGACGGTCACCACGAACCTGACCGCCGGTCTCGCACCGGGCGCGAGCGTGACGGTCTCGACCATCTGGACGGCGGTGGCGGGCACGCACGCGGTGCGGGCCGAGGCCGACAGCAGCGGCGCGGTGGCCGAGACGCTGGAGGATAACAACGCCTTCACCCAGACACTGGCGGTGCGCCAGGCGCTGCCGAACCTGGTGCCCTGGTATTTGCAATATGGCTATTACACGATCAGCGGGTTGAGCTTCAGCCCGGCTCAGCCCGTGGTCGGCGACCTGGTAACGATGACCTGTGATATTTACAATTTCGGCACGGTGGCGGTGCCGCAGAGCACCAGCTTCGACGTGGCCTTCTCGGTGAACGATGTCCTCGCAGGCACAGTGCCCGTGACGTTGAGTGCCAGCCTGCCCGTGGGAGGCAAGACCAGCGCGACGATGACTTGGAGCTCGGTTGGATGGTCCTCCGGCGCAGTCACCGTCAAAGCGGAGGCAGATAGTGGGCATGCGGTCTCCGAAGAGTCTGAGGCAGACAACCTTACCACCACCACCTTCCAGCTCTACAGTCCGGCCAGCAGTTTGGTGGTTGCGTCGCTCGTCCCCAGCGTCTGGCAACCGCTGCCAGGGACAGGGCTTTCGCTGATCGCGACTATCCGCAACGACGGCGGGGCCGATGCGCCGGCGGGCGGGACAGTCACGTTCTATACGAACGCCGTCGCTCCCGGGAACGAGATCGGCTCCGGCTTCTTGAGCGGCCCAGTGGCAGCCAAAGGCGGAACGCGCGCCGTGTCGGTGGCTTGGATGGCGCCCGGCACACCCCAGGCGGTGACCCTGTACGCAGTGCTGGGCGCCAGCCAGAACCAATGCACGGTGACCGTGGTGGCCGCGCCGGCGCCAGACCTGGCGGTTTACAGCGATTTCATTACGGTCAATCCACCTGTGCCGAATGCGGGCCAGGAGGTGACGGTGAGCGCGACGGTCACCAATCTAGCCGGTTCGACCGCGTCGAACGTGGTGGTGCAGTTCGAGGTTTACTTGCCGGACCGCGGCTGGGTGCAATTGGGGGCGGAGTGCAATGCGGGCTCGCTGGCGGTGGGCGAGGCGACCAATGTGATGGCACGCAGCAGCATCGTGGCTGACTGGCCCAGTTACGTGGTGCGGGTGAGTGTCGCCTCGGCGCAGTCCGACCAGAACCCCAATGACAACGTCGCCACCACCAGTTTTGTGCTGGCGGATACGCCCGTCGCCGAGGCTGGGACCAACCAGACCGGTTTCGTCGGCCAGACCATCACTCTGAATGGGAGTGCCAGCCGGAATGCGACGAACTATGTCTGGCGAATCACTGGCCGGCCGGCCGGCAGTGTTGCCCCGCTCACCGGTGCTGCCACGGCCACGCCGGCGTTCGTGCCTGACTTGGCGGGTGTCTTCACCCTCGAACTGGTAGTGGACAACGGTCGCATTGCCAGCGTTGCAGACCTGGTCAGCGTAACGGTCAGCAGCCAGCCGCCCACGATTACGACCCAGCCGGCCAGTCAAAATCTGGCCGTGGGGAGTACGGCGGTTTTCAGTGTGGCGGCCAGCAGCACGCTGCCGCTCAGCTACCAGTGGTATTTCAACACGAACACCGCGCTGGCGGACGCGACCAATGCCACGCTGACATTGGCTAATGTGCAATTGGCGAACGCGGGTAGCTATAGCGTCGTGGTCGCGAACGCAGCGGGAGTGGTCAGCAGCACCGGGGCGGTGCTGACGGTCTTCGTGCCGTCGCCTCCGGCCTTCAGCACGCAACCGGTCAGCCGCGGGGCAACCCTTGGCGAGACCGTAACATTTACGGTCACGGCCAACGGAACAGCGCCGTTTAGTTACCAGTGGCTGTTCAACGGCACTAACATTTTGGGGGCGACGGGAGCTACATTGACTCTGACAAATGTGAGACTGACTAATGCCGGGGGCTATCAGGTGGTGGTCATTAACGCCGGCGGGACCAACGTGAGCCGGGAAGTCAGCCTGAACTTTATCTCCTTGCGGATGTATGCCGGCCTGACCATCAGCGGACGGGTGGGAGGCACCAACCGCATCGAAGCGTCGTTTCTTGAAACTGGTGGCACGTGGACTCCGCTCACAACCCTGGCACTGCCCGCCAGCCCCTACCTCTGGGTTGACCCGGACTCGGCTGGGTTGCCGCGGCGGTTCTACCGTGCGATTCCGGTTGATTAAGAGGGTTTTGACCCCGATATCGGTGAGCGATCGGTGCCGCACGGGCGGGCTCACGTACGGTGCTCACCCGCGCAGCCAGGGCTGCATCAAGCTCGGACTAGCGCGTGCCAGTGCGGGCGCACGTGAGGTCCTCCCATGCCTTTCTGCTGTTCAGTCCAACCCGGAGGGTTGGCAGAGGGTAGCCGGTGGTCGTTTCGGGGTCGCAGGGGAAACGACCGCCGGACACGGGGACCAGAGAGGATTGCATCCCGGAGGGATGCAAGAACCGCGCGTACGCGAGTAAAGCCAGCCTTTTTCCAAGTGCGATCAAAGACAGGCTGACCAGGGCTCTGGCACCCCAGGGCTGCTCTAAAGTCGAGCCGGGCCATTCCAAACCCGAGAACCGAAATCCGAAATCCGAAGGAAATCCGAAGCGCGAAAACGGAAAAGGTCCAGCCGCCCGCACGCCCTTCGGATTTCGGCCTTCTTTCGGGTTTCGGCCTTCGGTCTTCGGATTTCAGGCATGCAGAACCTGATCTTCCCTCAACTGGCCGGACTTTAGAGCAGCCCTGGGGGGAACTGGACCGCCGGACTGTCGCTGCCGGCCAAAACGTCTTCGGCACGCGTGAGATCGAGCCACAAATCCTAGCGGCAGTGGACAAAAATGTGTGCGTGCGGTGGAAAAAGTGATTTGCTGAGAGCCGTTTTTCGCCTAGCTTTCACCCATGTTCAAGCCAGAGGACCTGTTCGACCTCACCCAGACTGCCCATGCGGCGATCTTCGGTGGGTGCGAATATGCTTGGGATGCGCTGAAGAAGATCGAGGCTTACCTCCAGGCAAACCTCCGTCCCGGCCTGCACAATCGCTGTGAAGGGGTCGCGTTTGTCGGCAAGCAGGTCTTTATCGGCGAAGGCACGGTGGTCGAGGATGGGGCGATGATTAAAGGGCCCGCCATTATCGGCCGCAATTGCCAGATCCGCCACAACGCTTACATCCGCGAGCAGGTCATTATCGGCGACGATTGTGTCGTGGGCAACTCTTGTGAGGTGAAGAACTCGCTCCTGTTCAACAAGGCGGTCGCTCCCCATTTTAACTACATCGGCGACTCGATTCTGGGGTATCACTCCCATCTGGGAGCCGGCGTGAAGATTTCCAACGTTAAACTCGTTCCCGCCAACGTAACGGTGGACATCAACGGCCAGCCGTTTGATACCGGCTTGCGCAAGTTCGGCGCGCTCGTCGGCGATCACACCGATATCGGCTGCAACGCCGTGCTGAACCCCGGCAGCATCATCGGACGCGGCTCGGTGGTTTACCCGAACACCAACTGGCGCGGCATTCTGCCCGCCAACATGATTGTGAAGAACCAGGCGCCGCAGGAAGTAATCGTGCGCCGGCCAAGGTAGGACCTGCGTCCCTCTGCGCCGCTTCCTCCATGATCAGCGCCATCGAATCCCAACCTGCCGCCTCGGGCCACGACCTGGTGCAGCAGGTTTCCCAGATCTTCTCCCCCAACGGCATTCTGTCCCGCTCGAAGAACTTCGAGTTCCGACCGCAGCAGCAGGAAATGGCCGTTGCCGTCGCCCGCGCTTTGGAGAGCGGCGAGCACTTGGCGGTCGAGGCTGGCACCGGTGTCGGCAAGAGCCTGGCCTACCTGGTGCCCGCGATCCTGTATGCCGTGGCGCAGAAGAAGAAGGCGGTCATCTCGACGCACACCATCAATTTGCAGGAGCAACTCATTCAGAAGGACCTGCCCATGCTCGAGCAAATCCTGCCGGTGCAGTTCCAGTTCACCATGCTCAAGGGCCGGGCCAATTATCTCTGCACGCGCCGGCTTCAGAAGGCCGTGCAACAGGCCGGCAACCTTTTCACATCCTCCGAGAGCGAGGAGCTGCAGCGGATTCGGGAATGGTCTAAAACCACCACCGACGGCAGCCTGTCGGATTTCAAGGTGGAACCGGACCCCAAGGTTTGGGCGCAAGTCTGTTCGGAGCGCGGGCTGTGTTCGCCCAAGCTTTGCGGGCACCCGTCCGATTTCGGCCAACAGCATGGCATCTGCTTCTTCCAGCGCGCGCGCAATCGCATCCTTTCGTCGGACGTGCTGGTTGTGAACCACACACTGTTTTTCACCCTGCTCGGCGGCCTGGAGGAGGAAATCAAGGGCGGCATCCTGTTCCGGAATGACTTCGTGATCTTCGATGAGGCGCACCACATGGAGCACGTCGCCTCCAGACACATCGGGCTGAGCGTATCCAGCGGGCAGGTGCGCTACGCCTTGCACCGCCTCTGGAATCCGCGCAGCGAGAAGGGCCTGCTCGCCACACTGCGTAAAGGTTCCGCGGTGAAGCTCGTCGCCGACCTGTTGAAGGAGGCGGATGGATTCTTTGCCAACGTCGAAACGGTGTGCGAAGGGCTGCAACTGACGGCCAAGAAGCGCAGCTTTGGCGGGGGCGAGGCAGTGGTTGCGCGCCGGCGCGAGTGGACCGAGCTGCGCATCCGCCAGCCGGAGTTGGTGGCGGACAATATTAGCCTGCCCATCCAGCGCCTGCGGGAGGCTGTCAGCGAGCTGATCAAGCTGAGCGAGGACAAGGAGATTGGTCAGGAGTTGATGGAATGCAACCGGCGGCTGGCGGAGTTGCGCGAGGAAGTCGCCATCTTCCTGGGCCAAAGCTCGGAGGACTACGTCTATTGGGTCGAGCGGACCGGCCGGGCGCACAAGACCCTGGCCCTCAATGCTGCGCCGATTGACGTGGCGGAGTACCTGCGCCGGCAGCTTTTCGGCAGCGACACATCGGTCATCATGACCAGCGCCACGCTGTCGGTATCCGGCGTGGTGCGTGGTGCGTGTTCCGTAACTGAAACCACGAAACACGAAACACGAAACACGAAACAGAGCTCCGGCCTGAACTACTTCGTCCGCCGCGTCGGGGCCGAGGCTGCCACCCTGCTCCAGGTCGGCACACCGTTCGATTACGAGCGGCAGATGAAACTCTACGTCGTCGGCAAGATGCCCGACCCCCGCGCCGAAGGCTATCGCGACGCCCTGATCCACTGGATCGAGCATTTCGTCAAGCTCACCCACGGCAAAGCCTTCGTCCTCTTTACCAACTTCAAGCTCATGCAGGAAGTCGCTGAGCTGATGCAGCCGTTCTTCGACAAGATCGGCATCGTGTGTTTCGTCCAGGGCACCGGCACGCCGCGTTCGCTCATGCTCGAGAAGTTCAAGGAAGATGTGGATTCCGTGCTTTTCGGCACCGACAGCTTCTGGCAGGGGGTGGATGTGCCCGGCGAGGCCCTGTCCAACGTGATCATCACGCGCCTGCCCTTCGCCGTGCCGGACCACCCGCTCATCGAGGCGCGAATCGAGGCCATCGAAGCCCGCGGCGGCAATTCCTTCGGCGAGTTTTCCCTGCCCGAGGCCATCCTGAAGTTCCGCCAGGGCGTTGGCCGCCTCATCCGCACCAAAACCGACCAGGGTATCATCGTGGCACTGGACAACCGCATCCTGACCAAGCAATACGGCCAGGCCTTCATCGACGCCCTGCCCAAGTGCCCCGTGGAAGTGGTCGCGTAGCGCAGCGCGTCCCCCTGCCCGCACGTAGGGTTGACGAGGCGGTCGAAACGCGTTAATGAGCGCGGGTGATGCGCCAAAGAAATACCAACGTTTGGCTTCGCACCCGTTGCGTTTGCCTGATGTTCGCGGCGGTGGCGGTCAGCGCGACCGGCGCGAACTGGCCCGCGTGGCGCGGGGCCGAAGGGAGCGGCGTGTGCCAGGAAACGAACCTGCCGTTACGCTGGAGCACGAACCAGAATGTGCGCTGGAGCGTACCATTGCCCGCGCCAGGGAATTCGACCCCGATCGTCTGGGACGACAAGGTCTTCATCACCCAGGGAATCGAGAAAGACCATCTCCGCCGGGTCCTGTGCTTCCGCCGCAGCAACGGCGAGTTGCTCTGGCAATTCGGAACGGTTTGGGCGGAAAAGGAGCAGGGTACCGATCTGAACCCGCTGTGCAGCCCGTCGCCCGTGACCGATGGTGAGAGGGTGATTGCGTGGTTCGGCGCTGCTGGAGTCTTTTGTTACGACCTGGCGGGCCACGAGCTGTGGTGGCGCGATCTCGGCCGCCAATCGCACGTCTGGGGCTATGCGGCCTCCCCGGTGATCTATGGCGACCTGGTGATCCTGAACTTCGGACCGGGCCCGCAGTGCTTTGTCATCGCCATGG
Organism: uncultured Verrucomicrobia subdivision 3 bacterium; assembly: GCA_903912925.1. Classification (GTDB taxonomy): domain Bacteria; phylum Verrucomicrobiota; class Verrucomicrobiia; order Limisphaerales; family UBA8199; genus PALSA-1440. The sequence goes on from CAIWJG010000340.1 coordinate 10,146, forward strand.
AAAAGAAGACCGGCAAGACGGTCTGGCAGCAGGATGTGCCGCCCATCGGGCCAGAGGCGAAGTGGGAGGATTTCGGCGGCACGCTGGAGGAATGGAAGCAGTTAGGCTCGCCCAAAGTGGCGGACGTTTCCGGCTCCTGCGCCACGCCGCTGCTGGTACACACCCGGGAACGGGATGAACTGGTCGTAGCCTTCGAGCTGCGCGTGCTGGCGTTGGCGCCCCGGACAGGCGAGCGGCTCTGGCTTTGCTCGGGCCCCAACACCTGCGCTTACGGCTCACCCTGCTTCGGCGACGGATTGATTTATGTGACGGAGAACGGCTCGCGCAACATGGCCATGACCATTCGGCCCGGTGGCTCGGGCGATGTCACCGCCACCCATCGACTCTGGCACTCTAATCCGCCAGCCAGCAAGACCTGCGTCGGATCCCCCGTGATCTACCAGGGCCATGTGTATCAGGTCACGTCCGGCGGCGCGGCCCAATGCCTGAACTTGCAGACCGGCAAGATGGTCTGGGACCAACGCCTCACCGGGAGCGGCTCGCGCAACGCCTCCTGGTCTTCCGTGCTCCTCGCCGGTGACCGCCTTTACGTGCCGAATCAGAACGCCGATGTGTTTGTCTTACAGGCGAGCACGAACTTCACCGGTCTGGCGACGAACTCAATTGGCGGTGAAAAGATGAATGCCTCTCTGGCCGTTTCGAATGGTGAGATCTTCCTGCGCACTCTCAGCAAGCTCTGGTGCGTAGCGGAAAGGTAGAAGAGTGAATGCAGAATGAAGAACCGGCATCATTCGACCTCGATTCGTAGCGTGACGAAGTGCCTGTGGGTTTGCCTTGGCGCCGCCTGGTTGTTTGCAGCCGCTGGGGAAGCTCCGGGCGCGGGGGAGAACTCCGTTTTGCCGCAAGGCGAGACCAAGGCGGCTCTCGCAAGCCCCTATTTCCCCGACCGTGTTCACGAATTCATCTGGCGGAACTGGAACGTGGTCGCGCCGGTGAAGCTGGCGCAAGTGCTTGGCACCTCGGAGCGCAAGGTCGTCGCGATTGCCGAGTCCATGGGATTGCCGCCGTCGGCGGGTGTCCCGCCCGAGCTGCTCAAGCGGGGTTACGCCACCATCATCCGGAGAAACTGGCATCTGCTGCCTTACGAACAACTGCTCCAGCTCCTGGATTGGACGCCGGAGCGGCTGGCGTTCACCCTGCGCGAGGAGGATTTTCTTTGGATCAAACTCGGCCGACTGAAACCTCGTTGTGAGCCGCTCCGCTATCGGGAGCCCGACAAGGCCGCCCAGCTTGAGGCGGCCAGGATGCGCCGGGTGGTCAAAGCCGATTTTGGCGCCGAGATTCGCCGGCCAGGCGTTCCCCGTTTCGACTTCGTGCGCCAGCTCTCCCAGCCCTTGCCGGCAGGTGCCGCGCCGGCTGTCTCCGGGCCGCGCGACGAGCAGCAACAGCGGCTGGTCTATTCCTACGTTGCCGTCTATGGGGATCCCTTGCTGAACCCGGACCTGAATCCATACCCGGACGGGCTGCTGCAGCGGCTCGCGGCGGTCGGGGTCAACGGCGTCTGGCTGCAAGCCGTGTTGCGAGATCTGGCGTCGGGCGGAACCGCGTTCCCGGAGTTCGGGAAGGATCATGAACAGCGGCTGGCGAATTTGCGGGCGCTCGTGCAGCGGGCCCGGCGTTACGGCATCGGCGTTTATCTCTACCTGAACGAGCCGCGCGCAATGCCCGCCGCCTTCTTCAAGAACCGGCCGGAAATGGCGGGTGTTCGGGAAGGTGAACTGACCGCGCTATGCACCTCCCACCCCGCCGTCCGCCAGTGGATGGGCGATGCAGTGGAACATGTGTTTCGTGAGGTCGGCGGCCTGGCCGGCGTCTATACCATCACGGCATCCGAGAACCTGACGAGCTGCGCTTCGCATGGCGGTTGGAATGCCTGCGCCCGCTGCAAAGAGCGCAGCGATGCGGACATCATCACAGAAGTGAACGCGGTTATTGAAGCCGGCGTGCACCGGGGGAATCCGCAGGCCAGGGTGTTGGTATCGGATTGGGGCTGGCGCGGCCACGGTGACGCGCCGGATATGATCGCGAAGCTGCCCAAGTCGGTCTGCCTCATGTCCGTCAGCGAATGGAATCTGCCGATCGAGCGGGGCGGCATTTCGAGCCGCGTGGGAGAGTACTCGATCTCGGCGGTTGGCCCCGGGCCGCGCTCCTTGCGTCACTGGAAGCTGGCGCAGGAGGCGGGACTGAAACGTGGAACGGAAATCCAGTTCAACAACACCTGCGAACTGGCGAGTATCCCCTACCTGCCGGTAATGGACCTGGTGGCCGAGCACTGTCAGAACCTCGCCCCACAGAAACTGGATGCCATGCTGATCGGCTGGACGATGGGGGGCTATCCCTCGCCCAACTTCCGCCTCGCGCAGGAGATCAGCCGGGCGCCCGAGGCGGGCGTCGCCGCTGCGCTCGACGCGGTGGCCCGCGAGCGCTTTGGCGCCAAAGGGGCTCCGCACGCGCGCAAGGCCTGGAAGCTGTTGAGTGACGGCTTCCGGCAATACCCGTTTCATGTCAGCGTGGTTTACACCTCGCCGGTGCAATGGGGGCCGGCCAACCCGGTCTATCCGACGAAGACCGGCTATAGCGCAACGATGTGGGGGCTGCCTTACGATGATCTCGACGGGTGGCGCGGACCGTATCCGCCTGGGGTGTTCATTGCCCAGTTCGAGAAGGTGGCCGAAGGCTGGCGGGCGGGGATTGCCGAGCTGGCGCTGGCCGTGCAGGAGACGCCGGCTCGCCGCCGGTCGGAGGTCGCGGCTGATTTGCGTTTCGCCCGGGCCGCCGCCATACACTTCCAGGCAGTAGCCAACCAAAGCGCATTTGTGCTCGCCCGGGATACCCTCGCCAAGTCGGGTGCGTCGTTACCCGCCGGGGAACGACAGCGATTGCGACAGGAGATGAAACTGCGGCTGGAGTCGGAAATCTCGCTCGCCCGGGAGCTTTTCACCCTCGTTCAGCAGGACGCACACATTGGCTTCGAACCTTCCTGCCAATACTTTTACCTGCCCTTGGACCTGGTGGAAAAGGTGGTCAATTGCCGCTGGTTGTTGGGCCAGTACGAAAACTGAGCGTGCAACGGCCAGGGGAGAGCCGCATGTGCTCCGCAATTGGAGGTGAACAACAAAGGCGGGAAGACGCAAAGAAAGAGCCCTGATACGCAAACGGCTGGGCTGGGCTGAGAAGCGAACGGCGGCCCAAGCGGGAGGCGGCCTCGCGAGATTGGGTGGCGGAGAATCACTTCAACCGCTGGAAAGGTATCCGGCTTATCACTCAGACCACTTGATCAAATCCTAAAGTGCCCATGAACCGTAAATCCTCCCGCTGCCATGACCTGAACCGAGCTTGATGCAGCCCGGTCGCGCTCCCCGGGCGCCGCTTTGCCGCTGGACCGCTCTGCGTCGCCCAAATAGCATCGCAGCAGGCATGCAAGAGACAGCGTCCACATCTGCTGGCACGAAGGCCAGCGCCTTAACCCCGCCGCGTTCCGCCCTGGGCGACGTGGCGCGAGTCTTGTTGCTTGCCGGATTCCTCATCTTTTCGACCTGGCTGCTGACCTTGACCCCCTGGGGCCGGGGCGCGACGTTCGACAGGGTCGCGCAACTCCACCAATGGCTGGCCCAATGGGGCGTATGGGCCTGGCTGGCGTTCGCCGCCGTTGGCACGGGTCTCGTATCCATCGGCTTTCCGCGGATCATCCTGGCCGCAGTCGGCGGCGCCATGTTCGGCGTAGCCCTGGGCACCCTTGGGTCCACAGTGGCAGCGGCGCTGGCGATCCTGGCGCCGTTTCTTTACTCGCGCCACCTGGGCCGCGAGCTGGTCGCCCGCCGCATGGGGAGGCGGATCCAGCGATTCGACGAGCTCCTCGGCCAGCACGGCTTCATGGTGGTAATGCTGATTCGGCTCTGCCCGGTCGGTAGCAATTTCCTCACCAACTACCTGGCGGGCGTCACGGCCATTCCTTTCTGGACATTTCTCACTGCCTCCTTCCTGGGATACCTGCCGCAGAGCTTCATCTTCGCTCTGCTCGGCAGCGGCTTTGCCGATCACCCGAAACTGCGCCTGTGGGGCGGGGCCATGTTGGCCGCCTTCTCGCTATCCTTCATCTGGTATTTCCGGCGGTCGAAGGAAGGCGCCAAGATATTGGCCGCCATGCGCGGGGAGTAGGGAAAAGCGCAAAGGGAAAAGCTGAAATTGGGAAAGCAGAAAGCAGAAACCCAAAGGCCCGCGCTTTTCATTCCGCCGTTTCTTATTTCTGCTTTCTGCTTTCCCAATTTCAGCTTTTCCCTTTGGAAGCTGCGTTCCTACAACCCTTTCAAAATGCCGTAAGGCAGGGCAACGGAGGCCATATAGACCGCGTTCTGCCGGCTCTTGCCATTAGGCCCATAGACTTCCCAGGGCGCGCCGTGGCCGGCACCTTTGCGGTAGTCCTGAGCGCGTAGATGAGCGAGCATCTCGCTGAAGACTTGCAGCGCCAGTGCCCGATCGCTTTTCCAGAGCGCCCCGATCAGCCAACCGGACGCGGTGTGCCAATAGCCGCCGTTTTGGTAGGTGTTGACGGCGCACATGGAGCGTTCCCAGGCAGTCGTCTTGCTGAAGTCCCTGTCGGTCGGCACTTGGCGCACCCCGCCTTCGAGCGTGATGGTTCCTCGCCGTAGCGCATCGGCGACGGTCTTTCGCGCAGCGCTTGCCTGGGCGCGATCCAGCACGCCCAGATGCAGGGCAAAGAGTGTACCCCAGACATCCGGTTGGCCGCTCAAACCGGTCGAGGCGCGCAGCCAGCCATCTTTGCCGGCAGGGTCCGCGAAGGTGCGGGCCAGGTTCGGACGGAGGATCTTCTGGACTTGGCGATAAGCGGCCACGCGCTCGCGATGGCCAAGAGCTTTTGCCAACTCAGCGAGTTCGCCCGCCGCGCGGTAGCGCAGCAGCGACGCGAACAGGAGCTTGCCGGTATGGGTCTCGCCGTCGCAAAACCCGAAGCCAACGGCGCGGTCGGCCTCGGTTGTCTGGGCGAGGCCGGTTTTAGGATCGGTGGTTGGCGAGGCAAAGGCCCGCTCCAATCGCTCGAATACGGTAGTGCCGTTCACCTCGACCGAGAAGGGTCCGACATCGTGAGCCACCTTCCAATAGGTGTATGCGATATGGACGAACTCATAATGGTCGTCAATCGGCGGCACGCGCCCGCACGCCCCGGCCCCCTGGTCGTGACCGGAGGAATAGGTGCCCGGGTAGAAGCTGGCGCGGCCATCGTAGTTGATGTGATCGGGAATCGCCCAGGCCGGCACGTGCAGGCCGTTGGCCAGGGCGAGGTCGGCGGGACCGTTCTGGGCCTTGCAGGTCAGCAGCAGGTGGTTGCGTAACTCCTCGGCGGTGACGAATCCCGAATCCACTGCCATCGAGAAATCGCGGACCCAATAGGCAGTGTAGGTGTCCTTGCCCGGGGTGATGAGGGCGAAGCCGCAAGTGTTGGTTAGCGGCCAGCGCCCGCCGCCGTTGGAGCCGGGCGGCACGCGCGAGGCTTCGACGACGTCGCGCGTCATGTCGCGCAGGAAAGCCAGGTCATCCTTCGGCAGTCCCTGGCCGAATAAGGGCATTACGGCTGGTCCGGTCAGGAGAGTCGTTCCAAGCAGGGTGGCCATCAACCGCCACGTCCACAGCGTCTGTTTAAAAGGCTTCATAACAAGCTGGTATCCAGCAAAGTTTCTTGATGGCGCGGATTCAATTCGTTTCCCGGGCCTGAATCGAACGGCAGGCTTCAGCGGCAGCTTCGCTCACTTCCTTGCTCGGATTGAGCGTCGTGTCTTTGAGCGGGCCCAGGCTCTTCTTGGTGCCAATTTGCTTCAGGATGTTGCAGGCCTGGATCCGGGTTTCGAGGTTCTTCTCTTTGAGCAAAGCCAGCACAGCCGGTTCGGCGCTACCGCCCATGCGGATGAGCGCCTCGCTAGCTGCGTTCTCGCGGGCGGGCCGGTAGTAATTCGGATCGCTTTGGCCCGTGGCCAGGAGGTTAGCCAGCGGCTCGATGGCACGTGGGTCCTTCAGGCGGCCCAGGCCCTTGGCCACCGTGGCGCGCGTCGAGGCGTCAGGCTCGTTGAGGCCTTTGATGAGCAGCGGCAGTTGCTCTTTGGTGCCGTGGTTGGCCAGGACGGTCAGTGCGGCGCGCCGCACAGTGTCGTCGGTGTCCCCTGCCAGGGAGGCCATTTTTGAGAGCAATGCGGCCGAGGGTGCGGCCAGCCGGCCGCTGCTCAATTGGCGGGCGGCGGCCTGGCGACCGTACTGGTCACTGGAATTGAGCTGCTGCTCCAGCTTCGTCAATTCCTCCGCGGTGAACTTCGTCTCCGGTCCCAGTGTGGGCGCTGGCGGGGCGATAGCCTTGTCACGCTCCGCTCCTTCCAGCAATTGCCAGCGCAGCGAAAGCCCCGACCTGCGGCTCAGATTCTCAGTCACGATGACCGACTTGCAGTCCAACTCCACCAGCTTGGGCATACCAGCCGAGCGATCCCAAACAATCCGCCCTTCACCGGCCGCGCTGACGCGTGGTTCGGAGCCGGTCAACATGCGGCTGTCGAGGCTCAGCGTCTTTTGCAGCGTGACGGTTGCCGGCGTCACCTCGGCCACCTTGATCTTGATCTTTTGCCGGACGGCCAGGGCCCCCTGGGGCAGGCGAGCGGGATAATAGCTGGGATAGGCATATCCGCCCGGCGGATTGAGAAAGGCGGTGCCCGGTCCTTGCAGCAGCGGCTCATCGAGCACGAATAGGTCCTTTGCCGTTTCCCACCCGTCGGTGGCCTCCGTCGGCACGGGCTGGATCAGGGAGGCCATCAGTTGGCCAAGGGGGATGGGCAGCGCCTGGTCCCCGGCTTGCCGGACAATTTCTCCTTGTTCATCTAGGATCAACTCGCGGTTGTCCATCTGAGGGCCGTAGGCGTAGGAGGAGAGCGGCATGGCGGAGCCGGGCCGATAACCCATCATCGGGGACATGCCGCCCAGCGGCTTGGGCCGCAGTTGGCCGCGCCAGGACAGGCCAATGAAATTGGTTCCTACCGCGCGCGCGCTTACCACGAAAATGCCGGTGATGGCTTCGCGCCCGGATTCGCCCTGGACTTCGATCTGCAAGTTATAGGCGTTGGTTTGCCCCGGGGCGAAGTGATAGCGAAGCAAGACCGGCGCAGTTTCAGCCGCAGCGAGCGGGACGCCTTGGAGAATAGCTGCGCAGGTGAGTAGAGACAGGGAATAGGCCAGAGATAATCTCATGCTCGGCATTATGCATCGACACCTCCAGAAGGCAAGCCATCCGGGGCGACCCCACTTACCGGGCCGTAAGCCGGTATAGCACCCTCTCATTTCTTGTTGGTGGCTTTCTGCGTCGGCGGCGACCACGCGGCTGGCTTGGGGTTGGGGACGGTGAGGGCACACTTATCGCCGTATTCCTTGAGCGCCTTTTCCAATCGCGCCGTCAGGTCCTGGACCGTTCCCGCTGACTTGCTCTCGCTTGCCAGGTCGTGCAACTCGAAGGGATCGTTTAGCAGGTCGAACAGTTGCGTCTTGTTGATCTGCGGGTAGCGGATGAGCTTCCAGCGGTCATCGCGGATGGCGCGCTGAACACCGCGGTAGCCGAAGACGAGTTCCGTGCGCGCTTGGCGCTTGGGATCGCGCAGCGTGGCGCTGAACTCGCGGGCGTCGCTGGGTTCTGGGTTGGTGACGCCGCAGAGCTTGCCCAGCGTGGGCAGCACATCGTAGAGGAAACACATGGCTGCGCTTTGCGCCCCCGCGGGGATGCCCGGCCCGGCGATAATGAGGGGGACGCGCACCGAATGTTCGTAGAGGTTCTGCTTGCCGATCAATCCGTGGCTGCCGCGGGCGACACCCGAATCCGCGGCAAACACAACAAAGGTGTTTGAGGCGTAAGGCGAGGCGGCGAGCGCATCGAGAATGCGGCCGATCTGCGTGTCGAGATAAGAGATGTAGCGGTAGTAGTCTGCGTTCATGGACTGGACCGCCTCCGGGGGGCGCGGATGGGGCAGCAGCATCTCGTCCCGCAGGGTCATATCCCCGTTGTCGAAGGGATGCTGCGGGAGGAAGTTGGTCGGGAGGAAACGGCGATCGGGCGTGTAGCGTACCGGGAAATCAGGCGGCACCACATGCGGGTCGTGCGGGCCGTCGAGCGCCACATAGCAGAAGAAGGGGCCGGTTTGATGATCTCGCAGGAAACTCACCGCTTCGTCGGCAAACACCGCACAGGCATGTTTAGGAGCAACCTTCGGGTCCGTCAGTTTCCTATTTACCATATCGCTCAGCGGGGCCTTGAGCGGGTTAGTCATCCCGCCGGCGAAGATTCCCCGGGCGCGTTGAAAGCTCAGCGGGAGCGACTCCGGGCCGTTGTGCCATTTGCCTGTGGCAAACGTCGTGTAGCCGGCCTGGGCGAATGCCGCCGGCCAGGTCGGGTGCCGCAGCAGCTTCTCGTCCGCGTGAAACAGGGATTGCCCCGAGAGCAGCATCGCCCGGGAGGGGACGCACGTGGCGCCGTTGAACCCGCCCTGCATATAGGCGCGGGTAAAGGCCATGCCTTGATGGCACAACCGGTCCAGGTTCGGCGTGCGGATCACCGGGTTGCCGAGCGCGGCAATGGTATCGGCGCGCTGGTCGTCGTTGAAGATGAAGAGGACATTGGGTTTGTCCGTCGCGAAGGCGGGCGCAAAGGACAGCAGCAGAACCAGCCAAATAACGAAACGCCACATAGGCCAATGATCGAGTTCGCACGGCTGGTTGTCCAGACTATGAAGTCCGGCATACCCTGCACGGTGCTCCTGATCCCTCGGCAAACCGCCCGCCCCTGCCGGCTACCTGCCGCGGCTTGTCGCTGGGAATTACTCAAGGGGCCATGCGGCAGTGAAGCCTGGCGGCCTTGCCGCTGGCAATCCGCGGTCGAACCGGTAGATTGTTGCCTGGAAGCAATAGAGTGTGATGAGTCAGCCGCCGATTTACTATTTTGATAACAACGCCACGACCCGGGTCGCGCCCGAGGTGGTGGATGCCATGATGCCGTTCCTGCGGGAGCAGTGGGGGAATCCTTCGAGCACGTATGCGTTCGGCCGGCAGGTGGGCGAGGCCGTGGACCGGGCGCGCGGGCAGGTGGCAGCGCTGATCAACGTGGAGCCGCGGGAGGTTATCTTTACGAGCTGCGGCACGGAGAGCAACAACTCGGCGATCCACAGCGCCTTGGTCACTCAGCCGGAGAAGCGGCACGTGCTGACCACCGCCGTCGAGCATTCGGCGAACACGAAGTTCTGCGCCCTGCTCCAGAAGCGGGGTTACGCCGTTACGTTCCTGCCAGTGGCGGCGGATGGGACGCTCGACCTGGAGTTGTTGGAGAGGTCCATTCTTCCCGACACGGCCATTGTGTCGGTGATGTGGGCCAACAACGAAACGGGCGTACTCTTTCCCGTGCGGGAGGCCGCCGCGATTTGCCACCGCAAGGGCGTTCTCTTCCACACCGACGCCGTGCAAACGCCGGGCAAGCTGAAGATTGATGTGCGGGAACTGGACGCGGATTGCCTGTCATTGTCCGCGCACAAGCTGCACGCGCCCAAGGGCGTCGGGCTGCTTTACGTGAAGCGCCGCGTCAAGTATCAGCCGCTCATTGTCGGCGGCGGGCAGGAGCGTGGCCGCCGCGGCGGGACCGAGAACGTTGCGAATATCGTCGCCTTTGGCCGCGCCGCGGAGCTGGCGATAGCCAGCCTGGACGACGAAAACACCCGCGTCCGGGCGCTGAGGGACAAATTGGAGAACGGCATCCTTACCGGTATCCCCGGCACCTCACGCAACGGCGCGCAGGAGCCGCGCCTGCCCAACACCAGCAACATCGCCTTCGAGGGCGTCGAAGCGGAGGGCATCCTGATGCTGCTGGACCAGGCGGGCATCTGCGCTTCTAGCGGGTCGGCGTGTACGACCGGTTCGCTGGACCCGTCACACGTGTTGACGGCGATGGGCTGCAGCGTGGCCCGGGCGCGCAGCAGCATCCGGTTCAGTCTCGGCATCTATAACACCGAGGCGGAGGTGGATTACGTAATGCAGTATCTGCCTGGCATTATCGCGAAGCTGCGGGCGAGCGCGCCGGTAGGGTGAGGCTGCGCGTCCCTGCCAGGGGCCCAAGGCCACAAACATAGGCGCACCAACAAAAGAACGCTAACAGCCCAATGCCCAGAGGACCGCTGGCTTGTCCGCTTCCAGGACGTTTCTCATTTCCCAACAACAGAACCGAACACCGTCAGATAGAAAACTCCGGCGATGAGGCTAGCAACCCCCGCCCCCCTCAACTAAACCACCTAACAGCTATGAATCCAATCACTCCAAATATCGAACCCAAATCAACCCAATGCCGAAAGGCGGTAGCCGGAGTTTCCCTTAAAGCAGTGCTGACAGGCCTGCTGCTTGCCCTCGCCAGCGAGGCCTCGACCGTCGCACAGACAGTTAAACCGACCGACGATGGCACAGTCCTCAAAGAAATCATCATCTTCGGCCGTCACAGCATACGCGCCCCGACCACTGCCCCCGGCCAACTCCTCTATCTAGCCGCATGAAACTTCTCAAAAACCAAGCCTCCGAGCGGGTCATCGATGAGCTCCGGGCCAGCTTGACGGCAGGCGGCAGCCTCGATGTAGCCTCTCCCGACCTCATCCTTTTCGCGTACGGTGAGTTGCAGGAAGCACTTCGCCGCCTTTCCTCGTGCCGCCTGATTCTTCCTTTCGCGCACGCGACCGCTCAATCTCTCCTCGGTTCCGACCTCGACCGGGGCTATCGGAATCAGCTATCCGCCCACCAGCTCGCCCGCCATTTCGCCGCATGGTTCACGCAGTTGTGGGGTGCCTTGCCGGCCAATGCCGACGGCAAGGAAGCCCTGCTGGCCCAACTGAGCGAACTCACCGCCCGCCGCGAGCCTTCCCTCATCTACGCGCTGACGCTTTATCACCTCTTCAAGGACCGGGGCGACGAACTCGACGAGGACAAGATCGTCAAATCCGCCACCGGCATCCGCAACACCGTCGTCTGGAAGAAGCTCTACAAGTTCCAACGCGACGGCGTGGTTGGGGCCATTGCCAAGCTGGAGCGCCTCGGCGGCTGCATCATCGCCCACAGCGTCGGCCTCGGGAAAACCTTCGAGGCCCTCACCGCCATCCTCCAGCAGCATGGATTGGAAAACGTGCGCAGCCTGTAAATCACCATGAGCAAAGACCTCACCAATTCGGCGGTAGATCGGCAGAACATCTTGAACAACCCGTATGCGCTCGCCGAAATTGAGAAGGCGGCCGGCATCCGTGGCATTCCGTTTGAAGGCAAAACGGTCGTCCTCAAGGAGCAGGTGGCCGCTTTTTTTGAGGTCACCCCACGCACAGTGGACAATTATCTGGAACAAAACGCTCCGGAACTGGCCCGAAATGGGTATGAGGTTATTAAGGGTAACCGATTGAAAGCATTGAAGTTAGCGATTCATGGGCTGGATGTTCACGAAACAGATTTCGTGAACATCGCTAGGACTCCGCAACTGGGCATTTTCGGGTTTCGAGCATTTCTTAATCTGGCGATGCTGATGCGGGAATCTGAACGCGCCGCGCTTCTGCGCAAGGCGATTCTGGACATCGTCATTGACACTATCAACCGGCGCACCGGCGGCGGCACCAAATACATCAATCAACGGGACGAGGATTTCATCCAGTCCGCGTTCATCGAAGAAAACTATCGGCAGCAGTTTACCGATGCGCTTAGGGATTGCGTGGACATGGGCAATTTCAAGTATGCCCTCTATACGGACAAAATCTACGTGAGCATTTTCCGGGAGCAGTCACAGGTATATCGCCGGGTGCTGCGTCTGGATAATCGCGCCAGCGTCCGGGACACATTTTATTCGGAAGTGCTGGATCTCATTGCCGCCTAC
>CAIWJG010000341.1 GCA_903912925.1 uncultured Verrucomicrobia subdivision 3 bacterium
CGGAGCCAGTGGGCAGCGGTTTCCGTGGGGCAACACGATTTCATGGGGTCAGGCGAACTACTATGCTTCCCCGGGCTATGGCGGCTACGATGTGAATGGCACGAGTGGCTATCACCCGACGTTCAACGACGGGGTTTATCCTTACACGAGTCCGGTGGGGACATTTGCGGCGAACGGATATGGTTTGTATGACATGGCGGGGAACGTGTGGCAGTGGTGCTGGGATTGGTTGGATTGGTATTCGAGTAACTCGCAGAGCGACCCGCGAGGGCCCGTATTACCCACATCAGGCTCGTTCCGTGTGCTTCGGGGCGGCTGTTGGGACTACGACGCGAGCCACTGCCGGGCGGCGAACCGCAACTACTACGACCCGGGCCACAGGTACAACTACCGCCTAGGGTTCCGCTCGGCTCTGCCCACAGGTCAGTGAGCTCAAGAGCAGAGCAGAGCGAAGCAGGCGTGGCGGCGCGAGGGACGAGCGACGCCTGCCTGCGGAGCGGTCGAGAGAGTGGCCGAACGTGTGCGATTGGAAAAAGAGAAGCCCGCGCAGCGGTCGCGAATTTTGGCGTAGTGCGCATGGAGCGCGGACATTCTTGTCCGCATCGGTGCGCGCGCTGGCGTGGGAAACGGACATTCTTGTCCAATGCCGCTAGGATTTGAGCGACATGTTCCAGTGGCAATGATTCTGTCGTTTCCGGTAATAGCTTTCCCCAAGAGCCCTCATAGCCTCGAATAACTACCACCATTTGACACGCCAAGGGCGTCGTTCACACCAGCCCGGGCAACGCCCCGGGTTCATGGCCCCCAAAACCATCTGGAGCGCTGAAGGCGCGGCTCATCCTCTGGCATGAGGCAGGCCGTTGGCCTGCAATGGCAAAACGGGCGATGGCCCCAGGGCGTTGCTTGGGGAAAGTATGAAGTATGAATGAAGACGGAGCACAGCGACCTCTTTCATAATTCATAATTCGTAATTCATCCTTTCCCCAAGACATGCGCCCGCCCACGCCCAGCTCCGCAGGAGCGGCAAGGCCCACCCCGCGTCACCATGCCGCCCCGATGGGGCTTGCGGTGGTCTGGTTTGGGTTGGCGTGCTATAAACACGGCGCTTCTACGGAGCTGGCGGCCCCGGTCAGGCACCCTCGCGTTCGGCGCGGCGAAAGGCTTCGAGTTCGGCTTTGAGCGGCGCCCAATAAGCGCGGTCCTTGGCCTGTTCGGCGCGGACCTCGGCATCGAGGGCTTCGCGCAGGGCGTCGCTGGCGCCTGAAAAGGCGAGCAGTAGCAGGGGGCGGGGGCTGGATAGCGCGCGCGCCTCGGCGGGGAATCGCTGGGCTAACTCGGCCAGGAGTTCGGGGCTCCTGGCTTCATGCAGCCAGAATTCAATCCAGTCGGGGCGAGGCGCCGCCGCGTTCTCGCGATAGTGAATGGCGACCAGCAACTCGATGATGGGCCAGTCCCGCATCCGCTGGGTTTTCTTGGCATTCACCAGATCGGGAATACTCAACAGATGAAACTCTTCGCCGCCGTCGCCGGTAATCACCGTGCGGCGCTCCCACAGAACGGAAAATGGCGGCAGATCCCGAAGGCGGGTCATGAGGTCAATCCGCAGGTCTTCCACGCCGGCGGCCGCGCAGCGGAAATGCACCGCGTGTCCGCGCGCCAGCAGAGCGGGATCGAACCGGGGCACGGCAATGCGTTTGGCGTTGAGTTGCTCCAACGCGGCGAGCAGCCGGGAGAAATTCTCATCCTCGGCGAGCAGGACGAGATCAACGTCCTTGCTAACTTGCGCCGCGCCGTAGAACACGCAGGCCTGCCCGCCCATAAGCAGCGCCTGGACGCCATTGGTCTGGATCGTAGAAAGGACTTGTCGGATCGGGGTCGGGATCAAGGCTGCCTCCCATGTTCAAATACTGGGCGAAAAGCTTCTCGCTTTGCCGGAAGCGCTCGATGGGAGTCAGCTCCAGCCACTCCTGCCATTCATCGGGCATGTCTTCGAACGTCACGTCCTTAACCTAACAGAGCGCTGCCGGAATCCAACTCAAATTGAAGACAAAGCAGAAATTGAGAAAGCAGAAAGCAGAAATAAGGGGGGGTGGAATGCAAAACGAGTGGCTTCGGATTTCTGCTTTCTGCTTTCCCAATTTCTGCTTTTCATGAATTGGCCCTGCTACCTCTCGCGCTGAAGCCAGTCCCGCACCAGGTCGGGCAGTTTGCAGCGGTC
>CAIWJG010000342.1 GCA_903912925.1 uncultured Verrucomicrobia subdivision 3 bacterium
AAGAAGGCTGAACTCGTCACCGGCGACCCGGAATTCAGGGCGCTGGAGAAAGAAATCCTGGTCGTCTGGCTCAAATGAGGTTCATCCGAGAAGTGCCGGCCTGGACGCAGGGGTTACTGAGGAGTCCGCAGGATACACTACACCCCAAGCTGCCGAGGCTGCTCCCTCGCCCCTTCAGAAGGGGAGAGGGCTGGGGTGAGGGGTTGCTCGGGGTCGTCTATCCCGCGGTCTTGGCAGTAAGTTCCATGGGTGAATCAAAGTTTGCGCTATCCTGCGTTTGGGGTACGGCAGGGTTACGACTATGTGCGGACAGCATACGGAGAAGGATGTATCCGGTTCGTGCTGGCGGCACGACAGGAGTTGCTGGTATGTCCGCGATGCCCCAGCGCCCAGGTGAAGCGCAAGGGCAGACGGTTCCGGGAGTTGCAGACGGTGCCTATCGGCTTGAAGCGCGTGTGGCTGGTGACGGAGGTGCCCCAGTGCGAGTGTCGGGCGTGTGTCCGGTCAGCACGGCCGTCCGCTGGCCGCGCCGGCAACGGAACAGCCAGTTCAGCGCGTCTTTCCACTCCTGCAACTGCGCGGGCCCGGGTGCCCGATACATGGCTCGCGGTCATGCGTGATTTTCACGCATGGCCGGGCATAACCGGCTCTGCATTCTTCATTCTGCATTCTGCATTCTTCATTCTTCATTCTGCCTTCGTCCCCCCGGGGGCGCTTTGCAGCAAGCCAGGCGGTATGGGGGCGGTATGGGGGCGGTGCGGTGTTGGTCTGGGGGCACTCCCATGCGGGTCGCGGAACTATCAGATAATGAGAAACTTGCAACGTAGGCTATCATTGCTACCCCGATCCAAACGCAGCAGCCTGTCACCCTGCTCGGGCTTTCCGGGACGACCCTTTTCTGGTGGAAACATTACATTCTCACGAACCCCTTTACGGCGAGCTATTCGCTGGACCATCGGTTTGGGTCTAGGGGCCGTCGGCGCCGGTGGCGCACCGGCTTTCACGCGGGAGTCAATACGCCCGTTTTCATCCGGCGCAAACCCGGCGCTTCGGGCTGGCCTTGTATTAGACCTTCGACGCTCAAATGGTAGTCCAGCGCCGGCCATTCGATGCCGTAGCCTGCGCCGATGGGCTGGCAGTTTTTCCGCTCCGCCTCGGTCGCGTGCAGGAGTGTGGGATAATACGCCAGCGGCACTGACAGCACGCGACCATCCATGATTTCAACCGTCAACGTGTCGGCGGACGTCTCGATGCGTTTCACTTTAAGGTTTGAAAAACTCATTCCACTTCTCCAAAATCAATTGTTCGGGTTGCTCGATGATGCCGGCTATCTCCCGCAGATCGTGCGGCCTGAATCCGTGATTGACCGCCAACTGCGCGGGCGACAACCAGAATTTGGCATCAAAACCGCCTTTTGCAACGTGAATATGCGGCGGCTCGTTGCCTTCTTCGGCATAGAAATAGAATTGGTAGCCGTTAATTCTCAACACGGTTGGCATGGCGGGACCAATCTTTTAAAATCCATCTTCAATTGTCGGGCTTGGTTGTTTGGCCGAAGATCTTGGCCCCAGCCCTTTCACCGCACCCGCCGGCCGGGGCGAAACCTCCAACCCCAGCCCGGAAACTTCGCGGCGTTTAGGTCGCGCGTTTGCTGGCGCGGTCGCTCCAGGCGCTGGGGCCGGCGGCACCTGTGCCCGCTCCAGGCGCCGCTCAAAGGCTACCCAGGTTTCTCTGGCAACTTGCTGCATCGCAACATGTTTGGCGGATACCGCCCATTCTTGGGCGGAACTTGGCGCGAATAGAACGGGCGTCTGGGCGGCGGCAAGCTGAAAGCTGAAATATTCGTCAAACTCGTGCTTTACAACGGGAGCCGAGAGGGGTAATGACCGCCTTGATGAAGCGAAATCCTTCGTCTGCGCAGGGCGGGCGTTTGGATAACACCCCGAAATGGGATGTTATCCAGACCTGTATAATCACTTGTTAAGCCACTTGTGAACATTTCGCGCCTTTGTCTGCTCGTGCTTGGCGTTGCCCTCGCAGCAACTGCCCCGGCCTATTCGCAAGGCTACATAGTGCCCAACGGTGTTACCTATTCCACAGCGGGCCTCAGCGCCGTAATTCACGTAATGCAGAGTTCCACCAACGGAGACTACACTGGGTTCATCTTGCGCCCCCAGTTTAAGACGCCTTGGAGCCCTGATTACTACGCGATATTCTCTTTTGACGCAGGTGCTCCCGACGAAGGAGTCCGCACGTTCTTCACGTCGCAGAATGATCCCATGAGTTTGGAGCCGATTCTGGCAGGCGCTTACACTGAGTTGGTTTTGGGAAATTACTATGACTTTGATCCGGGTGTCCCGTTCTACCTGGGATTCTACACGGGCCACACCAATGGCGCTCCGCCGGGAGCCTATAGCGATCCTGTGCTCGGCTGGGGAGAGTTCGTGAATAATCAAGGTGTGATTCAGATGCTGGATTCGGCCTTGGAGGTGGGAGGCGGCGGGATTTACGTGGGCACTCAAACCATCATACCGATTCCAGAGCCTGGCTTCCTCAGTCTCTCGGCCTGCGGGGTTTTGATCTTCGGCTGGCGCTTCAGACGGCTTAACCCGGCTGCTTCAGGCAACGGCGCGATTACCGCTGGATTCCATACCGAACGCTCTGGCCGCGCCGTGCCTGAGCGGCATCGTTAGGCAGCCGAAGGACCACTATGAAATCAACTTTATACTGCTCTGTGCGCCCATTCTCTGTTTGGTCCTCGAATCCAAGGGGGCGGACTGACAAGCAATTGCTTTCTGGCCGTCCCATTCGGACGCGGCCCGCTCGTAATTGACGCGGCGCGGGTGGACCTTCAATTCTGCTGATTGGCGGTGGCGCTGAGGCGGAAGAATTGGTTGGTGCTGCTCAGGGGCAGCGTCACCGAATTGGTCGTCACATTGGGCACCGCGGTCCAGGGCCCGCTGGCGAGGTCGCCGGCAGACTCCAGGGTATAGCCGGCGGCGGCGGCGGACCACGTCAGGGTGAGCGACGCGCCAGTCTTCTGGACGGAGAGGGTCGGCGGGGCCGGCCAGAAGTAGGCGATGACGGTCATGTCCATCTGGACGTTGGTAATGCTCAGCGGATTGGCCACCGTCGCGCAGTCTCCGCCCCAGCCGGCAAAGACGTAGCCCGGGTCAGGCACCGCCACCACGGGGGAGCCATCGTCGCCCGCCGCAATCACCTGGGTAAGGCGGTTGGGGCCGGTCAAATCCATAAAGTTGGTGTCGGCCAGGCTGCCGTTGCCTTCAGTGACGAAGTCCACCACGAAGCTGTTCTTGTTGGCGGCGAAGTAGGCGACGATCAAGGCATCGCCGGTCAGGCGCGCGGTGGTTTGCTCGGCTGAGTTGTCGGCGATGACGGCATTGGCCTTCGCCAACCAGTGGACGAAGTAATTGGTGCCGAATTGCGGGTCCTGAATCGGGATGGCCTGGAGGTCAATGATTTGGCCGTTGGTATAGAGCAGGTTATTGCCGGAAGGGGTGGTGCCGCCATTCCCGACCGTCACCAGGGTGAGCCGGACGGTGTTCGTGGCCGGGTTGAGGAGTTGGCAGAACCAGTACAGGTCCATGGCGTCGCCCGGCGTGCAGGAAGCCCGGGCATCGCCGATCCAGGTATTGGTCAGGTTCTGATAGTAGGTGTTTAAGAAGGCCGCCCAGTGAGAATCGACACCGAAGTCCACGACGTCCGGTGTGCCGTAAGCCGGGGTTGGGGGTGGATTCTGGGGGAAATAGATGTTCAACCCAAACGTATGCTGCTGGAGCACTTTGGTCCGGGCACAGTAGATGATGGCCTGGTTGAGGGCCGTCGAGACGGCACCGGCCTGCTGGCGGACCGCCGCCGTGTCCTCGTGATTGGTGGTCAGGGTGTCGGCGAACCCCGCCACCGCCGCCGTGAGCGCATCCATTTGGTTGAGCCGGAAAGCGCCGAGGGTGCCCGAGTCCATGGGGTCGGAATGCGAGTCCACAAATGCCTGGCAGAAGAGCGTCGCCAGCCCTTCGAGGGTCAGGCTGTCATACGGCAGCTTGTCCTGGAGCTGCTGAAAGACCGTGTGGTACGGCCAATTGCGGGATTCCATGAACTGCGACGCGATGAGGATCTGCGGGCCGCTGTTGCGGAGCTGGTAGGCAATCTCCGTATCGGCTTCCACGCACATGTCCAGCCCCAGAATGGTCATCGGCGTATCGGCATTGGTCAGCGCTTGTTGAAGCTGCCGGGTGGACATCCAGCCGTCCTGATGGGATTCAGCCTCCAGCAGGCCATGAGACCAGCCCGACCCATGATCCGAGAGAATGAGGAAGTAATTCTCCGCCGGGTAATTCTCCGCCGCCCAATTGATGAAGTCCGTCAGGTTGCCGGGATTCGACATGTTCAGGTCGCCCAGATCCTGGATGGCATTGGTCAGCGCCGGACTTGTTCCCGGTTGGATGACAAAGCGCTTCGACCCATACCAGGGGCCATAGTCCAGCGCGAATGATGCGGATCGGGCAAACTGGCAGACATAGTTGATATTCGTGGTGGGGGCCAGCATAGCCAGATTCGTAATGCTCTGAATGGAGGGCCCATCCTGGAAGGGGCCGTCGGCATCAAAGTAGAACAGCATCGTCCACTTCCGCGGCGGCGGGGCTTGCCCGATGACACTGAACGGCGGGCTGGTCACGGTGGCGGACGGCTCGCCGGCACTGGTGAGGCGGAGGCTGTAATTGGTGCCGATCGCCCGGCCCAAGGGCATCGTGTAGGGGACCCGGTTGCTGACAATGGGAATGCCGCTGACGGAGTCCACTACGGTGCCGCTTTGCAGGAGGTCGAGCGTGAGGTTGCCGGTGAGGTTGTGTAGCACCCACGAGACCGAGCGCGTGGCGCCCAACGGCCATTGCTCGCCGCCGGCGGGCGCGTGAAGCTCCAGCGTCGGCGTGGAATTAGCGACGAGCGAGAACGGCGGCCCGGTGACCACCGGCCCTTGGCCCCCGCTCGCCGTAATCACCAGCGTGCAGGGGTTGGTGGGGTTCAAATCCCACGGGATGTCCCACTGATACTGGCCAGCCTCCACCGGCACGAGGCCGGCGACGGCATAGCGTGGCGGAGGCTGGCGCAGGTCGGCCTCGATCGTGAGCGTCTTTCCCGCGAGGCCGGCGGAAGTCCAGGCGATCGTGCAACGGGTGCCCACTGGCACGAGGGCGTTGGTGGCCGGACTGGTGATGGTGAGGGTCTGCGCGGGAAGCGCGCCGGTGAGGGCGACCAACCCCAGGCCGGCCAAGCCTCGGGCCAGAGCGCGCGGCCGGGCCGCGGGTCGGCGCCGCCGCAAATGGAGCGCCACGATGCCCAGTCCCGCGCCCAGCAAGGCCAGCATACCCGGCTCGGGCACCGCTTCGAGATTGGCGCCGAAGGCATAGAACCACTGCCCGGATTCAATGTCCGGGTATTGCAGCTCGGTCCCGCTGGCGAACAGAAAACCACTGCCCGCGAGGCTGAACCCGGGGGCAATCGTCACGCCCGGCGGGGGGGCCGCGTTGACGTAGTCGCCATCGGTCGTCACCGTGGCCGCCAGCACGTATTGGTTGCCCGGGGTCAGGGTGATGGGCGTGGCGAGGGTGGCCCAGCGGGTGCCGTCATGGTAAGGGGCGGCGGTGCCGCTCGGAATCGTCGCACTGCACAGCAACGTCAGGTCGGGACCGTAGATGCCCACCACGTGGGCGCCCGAGAGGCCGCCGGACAAGCCGGGCTGCTGGCAGAATCCCAGCGCGCCAACGGTGACGCTCCCGCCGGTCAGCGTGAAGGGCGTGCCCAGCGTGCGATCCCAACTCACGGGGAGCCAGTTGGCATCCGAGAGGCCCGTGGCAAAGACCCCTTGGGCCGCGGCCCCGCATGGGCCGGCAACCGCCAGGGCGGTGAGGATTAACAGAACGGAGATGTTTTTTCTCATAAATGGCAGGCGGGTTATAGTTACGTTTGAGACCGATTGCAGGTGGAGCCGGTTACTGGGCCTTGATGCGCCAGAAACGGTTCGTGTTGTTCGGTGCCGGCAGGGTCACTGCTTCCACCGGCTGGGTCATCGGCACGGTGGCTTGGAAGGACCAGTTTCCATCCAGCGCGCCGGCCTGCTGGACCTGGTAAGTGCGGCCCGTCTCGCCCGCGATGCGGAGCACCCCCTGAGTGCCTTTGAGGCTGAGGGAGAGCGAGGGCGAGTCGGGCGCGGCCCAGGTGAACTGACTGGAACCGCCGTTGACCAGTTCGTCGTACACGAAGGCGTGGAGGCCCAGGTCCAAATCACTGCCGGAGACCGGTTGGACGGTGAGATCGAAAGCCAGCCCATAATGGCTGTCAATGTAACGGTTCAGAGCGCCGCTAACCTGATTGGCCACGAAGGACCACGTGCAAGTCACCGGGTTAATGTCCAACTGCAGGCTGGGCACGACCCCGCCGTTGCTCAGGTAGTGGAAGCCGTTGGTGTCCCGCGTCCAGGTGCCGTTGGCCGGGTCGCAGGAAAACACCTGATTATCGAAGTGGAAAATGTCGTCGGTCGGTTTCATGAAGGTCAGGCTTGCGGCATAGGCGTTGGTGGGCGCTAAGGCAGGCGAGAAGGAGACGCCGCTGATTTGGATCGTGTTGTTGCCGGGGTTGGTGCTCTGCAAGTTCACGACCAGCGAGGCGACACCTTTGTGGACCTTGTCACTCCAGACCGTGTCCATGGTGCCAAACGTGAACATGCGATAGGGCTCCATGTTATTGGTTACGCTGGCGTCGTATTGCGTGTTCATCGCCATGTGAAACACGGCGTTGGGTCGGAGGCCGTCCACGGTGCCCCAACTGTTGAGGATAGTCCAGTAGTGGTTGGTGGGGTTGGCGTCGGTGTCGTCGTAACCGACACAAGCCATCGTGTGACTGCCACCGCCTTGCTCGAAGACCAGCGTGTGTCCCGCACCGTAAGCCAGGTCAATGATAGCCTCCTCGGTCAGGTTGCGCTTGCCCCAGTAGGCCATGAAGATGCTCCAGTCGGCCTCGTCGGCCAGCGTGAGGTTGAACCACAGCGGCTTGCCGGCGTCGAGCGCGCTTTTGATTGTCGCAATGGCGAATTGCTGGTCGTTGGTCCAGGTGGGCAACAGGGTGAACGCAACCTCGCTCAGCGGGCAGTTGGGCTGGGTCGTGATCCAGGCCGAGGGGGTCTTGTTGCAGCCGCTGCCATCGGTCCAGATCGCGTTGGTCCAGGGCAGGGCGAAGCCGACGGCCTCATAGAAATGCTTAAAGGTCTCGGGGCTGCCGCCACTCTGCAGCGAGGAGTTCACAAAGCCCAGGTTGGCGGCGGCGAACTCGACCGAGAGGCCGTTGGTCAGCATGGGCGTACCGCCGTGCTGGACGTCGTAGTCAATGGACATGACGGCGGTGAAACCCCAGAGCCAACAGGTGCCGGTGTTCCCCTGGTCGCGCGTGATGGGATTATCGTGGAGGTGGGGCAGCAGGTTGACGGAGCCGGGGGAATTGGCATAGCCCGGGGGCAGTTGATACACCGGCATGGCGGCCAGGTCCGCCTGCCATTGTGCCTGCTGCTGGGTGCTCCCATGCATGATCCCGTAGTCCAGGGCCGCGGTGGCCGCGAGGGGCGCCCACAGGGCCGAGCAGCCCAGCGCGAGCGGCAGGGTGCGCAAGAGAATCCGAGGGGTGAAGGGTAGAGTCGTCATAGGTACTTTCCCAATAGTTGTTCCATTAGGCTGATGGCGTCAAGCGGCGTTGTTGATTGATCAGCAATTCTCATTATGGGACGGATGGGACGGATGGGACGGATGGGACGGATGGGACGGATGGCGGATGATCCCATGCGGCCTCGGACACCCTAAAGGGTGGACCCCAAACCTCCCAGACCAGCCAAAATGAGAACTGCTGTTGATTGATCGGCTTGCGTTGGCGCGCGGCGCGTACTCGGCGCGGCGCGGGTGAGCCTTCAATTGTACTGATTGGCGGTGGCGCTGAGGCGGAAGAATTGGTTGGTGTTGCTCAGGGGCAGCGTCACCGAATTGGTCGTGACATTGGGCACCGCGGTCCAGGGACCGCTGACGAGGTCGCCGGAAGACTCCAGGGCATAGCCGGTGGCGTCGGCGGACCACGTCAGGGTGAGCGACGACCCGGTCCGCTCGACGGAGAGGGTGGGCGGAGTCTGCCAGAAGTAGGCGATGACGGTCATGTCGGCCTGGACGTTGGTGAGGGTGAACGGGTTGGCGGTGGCGGGGTAATCACCACCCCAGCCGGCAAAGGTGTAGCCCGCATCCGGCACGGCGGTGATGGTGGGACACGAGCCGCCGGCGGGGATATTGGTCAGCACAACTTCACTGGCGCCGTTGAGGCGGCCGTTGCCCTGGGTGATGAAGGTCACATCGTAAGTCTCCTTGTCTTCGCTGAAGAAGGCCATGACCAGCCCGTCGCCGCTAATCGTAAGCGTGTTGGTGGCCACGAGCGGATCGCCGTTGAGCTGGACATCGCCGCTGACATGCCAGCGGACAAAGTGGTTGTGGATGGGCATGTTGTTGGTGTCCACGTTGCCCCACGCACGGATGGTCAGCGAAGTTCCCTTCGGGAGGGTCACGCTGGTGGGCCCGAAAGGAGCCATGACCCCGTCGCCCACGGGCTGGAAGGTGACCCACGCGTTGGTCGGCTCGGGTTGGATGGCCTCCAGAAAACGCAACAGGTCCACTTCGGTGGCATCCGGCTTGGCCACCAGGGCGCGGGCGCCGGCAATCCAGGAGTTGGTGAGGTTCGCCTGGTAGGCGGTCAGAAAGGTCGCCCAGTGGGAATCCACACCGAAGTCCACGACGTTCGTCGTGCCGTAAGCCGGGTTTGGGGGCTCTAGCGGAAAATCGATGTTTAGCCCATAGACTTGCCGGTCCAGGATTTTGCTGCGAGCGCAGTAGATGACGGCGTCATGGAAAGCGGCCTTGGTGGCGGCGGCTTGCTGCCGGACGGCGGCCTGATCGGTGGCATTGGTGATCATGGCGTCGGCCAAGCCAGCCACGGCCGCCGTCAGCGCGTTCACTTGGTCGAGGCGCGTGGCGGCCAGGGTCGCGTTGACGGTCGGGTCGGAAAACTGCTGGACATAAGCGTCGCAGAACAGGATCGCCAGGGCCTCGGGGGTGAGGGTGGCCAGTTTGCTTTCCAGTTGCTGAAACACGGTGAGATAGGGCCAGTTGCGGGTCTCGATAAACTGGGAGGCGATATAGATTTGCGCGCCGGAGTTGCGGACCTGATGGGCGATTTCAATTTGGCCTTCAACGCACATATCTATGCCCAGGATCGTCATAGGCACGTCGGCTGCGGTGAGGGCACTGCTAAACTCGCGGGTGCTCATCTGCTTGTTGCCATTGGACTCATCAGTGATCAGCCCCTCGGCCCAACCCCAGCCGTGGTCGGCGAGGATCAGAAAGTAGTTCTCCGCAGGGAAATTGTCCGTGCCCCAGTTGATGAAATCGGTCAGGGTCTGCGGCGACGACATGTTGAGTTCGCCCAGGGATTGCGCCGCGTAGGCCGGCGTTGGCACCAGGCCGGGCTGCACCACGAAACGCTTGGTGTCAAACCAGTTGCCATAGGTGGTGGCATAGGCCGGTGACCGGTCCACCTGGATGACATAGTTGACGTTGGTGGAGCCGGACAACTGGCCCAGTTCCACGATGCTTTGCATGGTGTCTTGTTCCATGTTGAAGCAGTCGGCGTCCAGGTAGAACAGCATCGTCCACTTCCGTTTTGGCGGCGCTTGGTCCGTTACTTGGAATGGTGAACTGCTGGCGGCCACCGACAGCACGGCGTCGCTGGTGAGGCGAAGGGAGTAATTACTGCCACTCGGCAGGCCCGCCGGCAGGGCGTAGTGGCAGCGGTTGCTGGCGACGGTCAGGCCGGCGACCGATTCCACCACCGTGCCGCCTTGCAGCAGGTCCAGGGTGAGGGTGCCCGACAGATTGTGCGGCTCCCACGATACCGACCGGGTCGTCCCGCGCGGCCACGGCTCGCCCCCGGCCGGCGCCCGGACCAGCAGCGCCGGAGCAGGATTGGAGACCAGGGAAAACTCCGGGCCCCATACCGATCCGACTTTGTTCGTGTCGTCAAAGATGGCGATGTAAACCTGGCAGGGATTGGTGGGCGGTACTTCCCAAGGGATGTCCCACTGGTATTGGCCGGCCTCCACCGGCACTGAGTTGGCCACGGAATAGTGCGGAGCTGCACCCGCCATGCTGACTTCGATCTTCAGGGTGCGGCCGGCCAAGTTGGTGGACGCCCAACCAATGCGGCAACGGGTGCCCACTGGCACCAGGGCGTTGGTGGCCGGACTGGTGATGGTGAGGGTCTGCGCGGGAAGCGCGCTGGTGAGGGCAACGAGCGCCAGGGCGGTGAGGACGAACAGAACGGAGGTGCTCTTTCTCATAAATGGCAGGCGGGTTATAGTTACGTTTGAGACCGATTGCAGGTGGCGCCGGTTACTGGGCCTTGATGCGCCAGAAGTGGTTCGTGTTGTTCGGCGCCGGCAGGGTCACCGCTTCCACCGGCTGAGTCATCGGCACGGTGGCTTGGAAGGACCAGGTGCCATCCAGCGCGCCGGCCTGCTGGACCTGGTAGGTGCGGCCCGTCTCGCCCGCGATGCGCAGCACCCCCTGAGTGCCTTTTAGGCTGAGGGAGAGCGAGGGCGAGTCGGGCGCGGCCCAGGTGAACTGACTGGAACCGCCGTTGACCAGTTCGTCGTACACGAAGGCGTGGAGGCCCAGGTCCGACTCCGAACCACCGCCGGAGGCCTGCTCGACGGTGAGGTCGAAAACCAGCCCATAATGGCTGTCCAGGTAGCGGTTCAGAGCGCCGCTAACGTTGTTGGCCACGAAGGACCACGTGCAAGTCACCGGGTTAATATCCAACTGCACGCTGGGCACGACCCCGCCGTTGCTCGAGTAATGGAAGCCGTTGCTGTCATGGGTCCAGGTGCCGTTGGCCGGGTGGCAGACAATCGTCTGATCGTTGAAGTAGATGCTGTCGGTATAATTGGGGAAGGTCAGGGTTGCGGAATAGACGTTGGTGGGCGCCACCTTTGGGGGGAAGGAGACGCCGCTGATTTGGATGGTGTTTGCGCCGGGGCTGGCGCGCTGCAGGTTCACGGTCAGCGAGGCGACGCCTTTGCGCACCTTGTCGCTCCAGGCGGTCTCGATGGTCCCAAACACGAACATGGGGATAGCCATGGTGTTGGTCACCGCGGCATCGTATTGCGTGTTCATGGCCAGGTGAAAGACGGCGTTGGGCCGGTGGCCGTCCACGGTGCCCCAACTGTTGAGGATCAGCCAGTAGTGCTTGGCGGGGTCGCTGTCCGTGTCGTCGTACCCGACGCAGGCCATCAGGTGACTGCCGCAGGAGCCGTCCGAGCCGTGCGCGGCCCACGGGGCCAAATCAATGATGACATCCTCGGTCAGGTTGCTCTTGCCCCAATAAGCCATGAAGTTGGCCCAGTCCGCCATGCTGGGAAGTTGCAGCGCGAAGTAGAGTGCCTTGCCCGAGTCCAGGGCGCTCTTCATGGTGGCAATGGCAAATTGCTGGTCGTTGGTGAAGGTGGGCAGCGTGGTGAGCTTCACTTGGCTCAGCGGGCAGTTGGGCTGAGTCGTGATCCAGGCCGAGGGGGTCTTGTTGCAGCCGCTGCCATCGGTCCAGATGGCGTTGGTCCAGGGCAGGGCGAAGCCGACGGCCTCATAGAAATGCTTAAATGTCTCGGGGCTGCCACCACTCTGCAGCGAGGAGTTGACGAAGCCCAGGTTGGCGGCGGCGAACTCGACCGAGAGGCCGTTGGTCAGGACGGGCGTGCCGCCGTGCTGGACGTCGTAGTCAATGGCCATGACGGCGGTGCAGCCCCAGAGCCAACAGGTGCCGGTGTCCCCCTGGTCGCGCGTGGCGGGATCGTCGTGGAGGTGGGGCAGCAGGTTGACGGAGCCGGAGGTGTTGGCATAGCCCGGGGGCAGTTGATACACCGGCATGGCGGCCACGTCCGCCTGCCATTGTGCCTGCTGCAGGGTGCTCCAACGCATGATTCCGTAGTCCAGGGCCGCGGTGGCCGCGAGTGGCGCCAACAGGGCCGAGCAGCCCAGCGCGAGCAGCAGGGTGCGCAAGAGAATCCGAGGGGTGAAGGTTAAAGTGGTCATAATAAGTACTGAGCTTTACGCGAATGAAGGAGAATCGCTTTGCGCTCTCATTCATTACGGCCGCATCCTGCCTGACCGGGCCGAGGGTGTCAACCGGCAAGCGGCTCCCAAATCGGCCCAGTGCGCATCTTAGATTTTTTGCAGCGCGGACATTCTTGTCCGCTTCGGGCTTGCCTGGTCCCACTACTCTCATCACTCCCATTCCCTGTGCCGTGGTCTTGGAAAAATCTAAGAGGCGCACGACGCCTTCTTTTTGCCTCGTTTTTCCATTGCCAACACGCAGAGGTTTTGTCAAAATGCGGATTCAACAGTTAGTTTTAACAACCTAATGGACTATGTGGACTATGAGAATGAAAACATCGCTCCGTTCGCTGGCTATCGCAGCCATCCTCCTCGCCGCTGGCCCCCTCCAAACCCGGGCCACTGTCGGCTACTTCAACTACACCTTTCTCCCGGGAGACAACCTCTTCCAAGTCGGCGTCGTATCGACCCCGTCCGACCTTAACACCCTGTTCAGCGCCACGTTCCTCAATCCCCTCCCCGACGGCACGAGCGTCTCCCTCTGGAACGCAACGACCCGAACCTACGACCTGACCTCCACCTACAGCCAGGACGAGGGATCCTGGTCCGACGATTTCACCCTCGCCCCAGGTACCGGCGCCAGGCTCTCAACCCCCATTACCTTCGGGGCCACGTTTGCCGGCACAGTCCTTGCCAGCAACGGCGCAGCATCATGGGACGGCGAGAACAACCCCCCGCCCGCCCCATTCACCGGTCCCAACGGCCTCTACCTTCTGGGCGACAAATGCCCCGCTCCCTCCAGTGGCAGCACCCTCTTCCTCAATGTCATCGGTCGCGCCCCCAGCGACGGCGAACAAATCATCCGCCTCGATGCCGCCAGCCAAACCTACATTACCAGCACCTACCAGGCACTCTCCGCCACCTGGAGCAACCCGCTGACGAGCAGCCCCGGCCAGGCTTTCTTTTTCAACCTCGGCCCCGTTGCAGTTCCCGAACCGTCCACCGCCGCTCTCGCCCTGCTCGGCTTGGCACTCTGCGGAGTCAATCGCCGCCACCGGGCTCAATAAGCCTGCGGCCTCCCAGCCCCCCCTGACTCACTGCGAGCAACCTCGACCCCGTAAGGATCTCGCCGTGGTCCACCCCGCAGTGCGATAGCGGGTGATGAAGGGGACCGTGGCGCCCTCGGCAAAGCAGGAGGTTTGACGAAGGCGGAGCGGCTCAAAGCCGCATAGCAGGGGTTAATGAGCTTGCCATATTCTCGCAAGGCATTCGTCTCCCGCTGCCGGGTGAAAGAAACATGACAAGCTCATTAACTGGGAGCGGCAACGGTTATGCCCCGCGTAACGTCAAACGCAAGGTCTTCTCATTGAACTTCGTAGGAGAACTGGTCGGTTAGCTCCCAGTTCTGCATATCGTGCGAAGTTTTATAACAACCATGAACTTGTGCGCCATTGACCTCCATTAAGAGATAGCCATAGGTGGGTTGCAGGTTGGTGATTTTAACCGGCAGCCCATTTGTGGGCGCGGGGCGGCGCAGACAAACAGTCCAATCGGGAACCTGAAAATCGGTCTTTCTAACCACCACGAAATCCTCCGCCGCGCCAACATTGGTCCACAGCAGATAGCCTTGGGAGGTAAGACCGGTTGCAATGAGATTTGTGCTGGTGGAGAGCAAGCGATAAAAACACTGCGACTTCTCCAGGCCAAAATAGGCTTCGGTTTCAATGCTTACGCCGTTGCGCCCCTGCTCGGGATAATAACCGGGCCAACTCATGAGATCGAAGGTGCAACCTCCAACGACCACTTGTTGCAGCGGCGGCGAATTACTGATGCTGGCTTGGGAACGGACGTAGAAATGATCGTGACCGCAGAAATAGAGCCGAACTCCATTGGTGCTCATGCATTCCCAAAAGGCGGTCCGGGAACTGGTTTCCGCCGACAAACAGGACATGACCATCTGGAAACAAGGCTCGTGTCCAAAAACAAACGCGTGCTTTTGGGTGTTGGTCTTAAGTTGCTGCTCCAGCCAAACCGTGTTGACTTTGGGATAGGGTTTCCCTCTCTGGCTGTTGGTTCCGCCGTAATCATCCACGCACAGGAAAAGCGCGTTGCTGTGCGTAAAACTATAGGTGAAACCTTGCTCGCCGGGGGGGCCATTCTGGGGCAAATACTGCCCCACGGTTTCCATCCATGCTTCCGCCGGGGCCGGTCCGTTGGTCATCCAATAAGTCTCATGATTGCCCCTCATCGAATACACGGCTATGCCGCGACTGGTGAATTCCGTCATCGTGTTGGTCCAAACCCCCAGCATTTCCGTCAACGTCATGTTCGTATCACTCCACGCCAATTGTCCGGTTATCAGGTCGCCATTGACGACCACGAAATCCACGCCATCGGCCTGCACGGCTCGAGCAAAGCCCTGCATCACGGGCACCGAAACGATCGGATCGGCTGGGCTATTGGTTCCTTCGCCGCGGACATCGCCAAAAGCGGCGAAGGTATAAGCATATCCCCCGCAAGAACATCCTAACCATATTCCCAAGACCATGCCGATGCTCGCCACCCGGATCGCCCAGGTTCTTCGTCTTGGAACGGATAGAACTCTGGGTTTTGACGCTGCGCAGTTCGGGCCGAATTGCCTTGTTTTATTGTCCACTTGGGAATGGTATGCAGGGCCGTTTCAGGTGTCCAAAACTTTCCATCGCCCTATTTGCTGAGGGGCGCACGACAGATTTCTTAAAGTTAATTGTCATATTCTTAGCCGTCGTTGGTTGGTGGGGGCGGCGGGCCGGCTCTGGCCCCGTTGCTGCAGCAACCACGCCAGATGACCTCGGGTGCCCAGGTTCAGCCGCTCCGCAATCCAGGCCAAAGGCATCGTCGTCTGCGACCGCAACTCCCAGGCTAAATCCACTTTCCTCGGCTCGCCGCAGCAATTCTCATTATGCGATGGCGATGGCAGCCCAAATCCGAAACCCGAAATCCG
>CAIWJG010000343.1 GCA_903912925.1 uncultured Verrucomicrobia subdivision 3 bacterium
AGGCAGGCCGTTGGCCTGCAACGGCAAAGGGCGATGAACCCAGGACGTTGCCCTGGGCTGGTATGAAACAGGCCGTTGGCCTGAAGACTGCCGGCGGTCCGAGGAACACGGAGTCAGAGACTCCGTGAACCGGCAGACCGGAGGTCTGCCCCACACCTTAACAACTATGAAATCCAGACTATTAGCCCTGGCCGCCCTCAGCATGGTTTTGGGGTGGCACACATTCTCAGCCGCTTCGCCCGCGACCCCGGCTGCTCCAGCTCGGGCCAATTACGCGCGGCCCTTTGAGCCACCTACACGTCCGGCTTTCCTGCCGCTGCCGCCCGGGGCGGTCGAACCCGAGGGCTGGCTGCGGGACTGGTGCCTGGCCGCGCGGGATGGCTTCACCGGCCACATGGATGAGTATGACGACGCTTTCAAGCGGGCCTGGGCTGCCGACCATAAGATGACCGGTGACGGGCTCCTGTGGTACAAAGGGGCGTGGCCTTACGAAGGAGGCGGCTACTGGTTCGACGGACTGGCCCGCCTCGGTTTTGCACTGCACGATGAGGCGCTGATCCAGCAGGCCAGGAGGCGGCTCTACGCCGTGGCCGACAACATGAACACCAACGGCCTGCTCTTTCTGTGGTGGCTCGACCGCAATAGCCCCGCCGACCGGAAAGCGGTCACCGCCGCCCTGGAGGGCTGGCCGCTTTGGGCCTGCGGACTGCTCGGACGCGCCATGACAGGATTCTACGCGGGGTCAGGGGACAAGCGCATTCTGGAGGCGCTTGAGACGGCCTACGGCTCGGACCCTGACTGTCTGCGGTGGATCACCGGCAGCATGTCGAACCCGTGGCCGGCTTTCGACACCTACTCCTGGACGGGAAACCGAGGCATTGCCGACGCGTTGGACGCCATGTTCAGGACCAATGGGACAGCGCTCCTGCCCAATTTGCTCCGTTACCGCAATGCGCCGAGCTTGCAGCCCGGAACAACCGTGGATAACGCTCACGTGGTCGAGTTCACCGAAAGCACGACGCCGTGGGCTGTGGCTTACCTATGGACCGGCGATGTGCGTTATCTCCAGGCGGCTGTCGGCTGGCACGACCTGCTGGAGCGCGTGGCGATGCAGCCCTACGGTGTGCCAGTCTCCGACGAGTGGTATGGTCCCCAGGGGGCCTTCCGGGGAAGCGAGACCTGCGATGTAGCAAACTACGTCTGGAGCCAGGTCTCCCTGCTCCAGGTCACTGGAGAAGGCCGGATGGCAGACCGCCTGGAGCGGGCATTCTTCAACGCCGGGCCGGCCACCGTGTCGCGTGACTTCAAGTCCCATATCTATTTCCAGAGCCCCAATCGGTTCGCTAACTTGTCTCCGAACTTTCCACATGGGCCGCAAGCCAGCGGCGGCGCCTACCAATCCAAGCATTCGCCGCTCTGCTGCACCGCGGCGCTCAACCGCATTGTGCCGTGGTTTGTCACACACATGTGGATGGCCACTTATGACAACGGCCTGGCGGCCACCTGCTATGGCCCCTGCAAGGTGACGGCGCTGGCGGCCAAAGGGGTGCCGGTCACTATTGACTGCAGGACCGACTACCCCTTCAACGACACCATTGAGTTTTCCGTGCAGCCGACGCGCAAGACCGCCTTCCCGCTCGACCTGCACATACCTGGCTGGTGCGCGGCTCCCAGCCTGAGCGTGAATGGCAAGGCCGTCGCGGTCCGACAGAACGCCAAGGGGTTTGTGCGAGTCAATCGAACCTGGAAGCGAGGCGACACCGTCCGGTTGCGGCTTCCGATGACCGCCAGCGTGTGCAAAGGACGCGATGCGGCGGCGGGCCCGCCTTACGACGGGGCGCACCGGGTCACGCCGGTCACGATTCCGGAGGCGAGCAGCGTCCGGGGTGTGCCCTACGCCTCGGTTTCCTACGGCCCGCTGCTCTTTGCGCTGCCCATCCCTGATACCGCGAATGCCAATACGCCGGACCCCTCCGCCCGGTGGCGGTTTGCACTCGACGCGCAAGCGCCCGGCTTGACGGTGGAACGCAGCGCGATGCCGGCCCAATGGGACTGGCCGTTACAGGCGCCGCTAAGACTGCAGGTGAATGTGGTGGAGATAGCGTGGAATCCCGACCCGAAGGCCCCGCGGCTGCCGCTGATACCGGCGGCCAAATTGAAACCGGTGGAGACAGTCACGCTCATCCCGTATGGCTGCACCAAGTTCCGGATCTCCATGTTTCCGATTACGGCCGAGCCGGAGGTCAGGATTTCGGCCATCCGCCGGATACTCTTTCTGGGCAACAGCATCACCCTGCACGGGCCCAAACCGGATATCGGCTGGACGGGGAACTGGGGCATGGCGGCCAGTTCTGAGGACAAGGATTACGTGCATCTCGTCACCAGCGCCGTCGCTAAGCAAGCCGGTTCCAAGCCGCAAATCATGGTCCGCAATATTGCCGATTTCGAGCGTGGCTATGCCACTTACGACGTGGAAGGGCAAATGAAGGACCTCTTCGGATTCGACCCCGACCTGGTGGTTCTGGCCATCGGCGAGAACGTGCCCGCGCTGGGCTCCGAGGACGCCAAAGCACAATTCAAGGCCGGGGTGATGAAGCTACTGTCCTGCGCGCTGGCGAAACGCCATCCGCTCGTGGTCGTGCGCAGTTCCTTCTGGCCCGATGCCACCAAGGACGA
>CAIWJG010000344.1 GCA_903912925.1 uncultured Verrucomicrobia subdivision 3 bacterium
CCTTCCAGAGCCTCAAGACCAAAGACGAGGCCGAGGCCGAGCGGCTGCTGGTCGCGCTAAACGAAGCCGGCAAGCAGCCCGCCATGAACCTGAGCTTGCCCGGGTTTAAGGGCGTCCTCAATTTCGTGGTCACCCTCACGATCCACAAGGACGTCCGCGCCTACCCCTTGCCGCTCTATGGAAAGTGCGATCAAGCTGGCCGAGCGCTTCATTGCCGGCGCCACCAAACCCGCCCGAACCGCCGCTCAGCCCGAAACCACCCCCACTCCCGCTGCCCAACCAGTGGCGGTGTAAGCCAACCTCCCCGGCACCCGTCCGGGGATTTTCTCTGCTCGCGAACCCCGCCCCCCATCCCCGTAGGCAGGCCATGCCATGGCCTCGACCCCTTCCACGACCCCAAGGGGTCTTCGCCAACTACATCGACGCCCGGGCCAACCTCACGTATCCAGCAACGCCTTAAACGCCGCCTGTGACGGGTCGCTGTAGAAATCAATCTGTAGCTTGTCGATAATCTCCGCCGGCAGCTCCGCAAAGTCTCTCCGGTTCTCCGTCGGGAACATCACCCGCTTCGCGCCAGCGTCCATCGCGATGCGCAGCTTGTCTCCCAAGCCCTCGACTCGGCTCAAAACCCCGTGGATGCTCATCTGTCCTAGTGTGACCAGCCCGCCGCCAATCCGTCGGCCCAGCATCGCCGAGATCATCCCGATGTAAAACGCCACGCCCAGGTCGGTCGCATCCTTCCCCTGCATCAGGCTCATCACCTGGATGTTGAAATCGTACGCCGCAACGTCACGGTCGATGCCGATCTTCTTCGCGTTCGCCTTCAGGTAATCATAAGCCATCCGGGCGCTCTCCCGGATTCCCTTCCCCGAGGTACCCACCACGTTGAATCGATGCCCGCCGGCCACGGCTGTAATCTGGATGCGGTAGAGAGAGAACCGGTTCTCCGCTGGGTCGAACCCAACCGTGAATAAATCGCCCGGCGGCATCGCCGTGTCCGGGATGATCTGCGTCGAGCCCAATTCCTTGCACGTGACGAACGTCTCCTGCTTCGACTCCTTATCAATGTAGGAGAGGTTCACCTTTGAATACTCGATCCCGCCCATCCGCTTGAGCTGCTCCTTCACGCGCCGCCGCAACTCCATGGCGAACGCCAAATACTCCTGAAGCTCCCCTTTCGTACACTTCCCGTCCGGATGAAGCAGCTTAATCAGCCCCGAGATCGTCCTCACCACCGCCTTGCGGTCTCGCTCCTCCACATGGCTGCCCAGGCTGAAAAAGCGGTCATACGCGTCCGTGTAGTTCCGGCGCCGCAGCTCCTTGTGGAAAATCTCCGCGATGTAGTCCGCGATGAACCCCACGTGCGCCGTGAAATAATCGGTTTGCATCTTCGGCACTTCCCACCCCGGTAGGTAGGCATGCCACCGGTCATGAAACGCCATGTCATGGCGCACCGTCTCCGGCAGTGCGGCGAACAGGTGCGATACCCGTGCCGTGGTTTCCACATCCCCATCCAGGTTGCCGTTGAAAACAATCCCCGCATCCGCCGACAAAGTCCCTTTGTCATCGCCGCGCGAAAACGACCCTTGCTCCATGTACCCCTTGTACATCTGCTTGTCGCTGTCCGCCTTGAAATTCGACCCCGCCACCTCATCGAAAGCCACCATGTCGAACTTCAGCACCAGCCCCGGCTTGTCCTTGCGATTCTTCCACCCAAATAAATCCGGCACGCCGCCCTGGCCCCCCGAAAGCAGAATGACGTAGGGCGATAGCTCCCGGTACACGTAAGACTTGCCCGTCCCGCGCGGCCCCAGCTCCACCAGGTTGTAATTCTTCTCCACCATCGGCACCAGCCGGAGCAGGAACAATAGCTTCCGCCGGGGTGTGAAGTCCGCATGAGTGGGCTCATACCCCATCGACCGCAGCAGCACATCCATCCACTCATCCCGAGTGAAATGTTCGCGGCCCAGCAGGTATTCATCAAAATCAGCGCTCGCAATCTGGATCGGCGACAGCCGCTCAATCACAAAAGGCCGTATCGCGCCATCTTCCCCCTGGGTATCATCATAGATCAGCTCCACGTTGGCCCACACCCCACCGGTCAACAGCCTCTCATGTTTATGCACCACCTCCGCGCCGATATGCACCTTGTCCAGTCCACAGGTCGCCAGCCGCGCCCAGAATTTGCCCCCCGCAACCTTCTCGTCGAAAACCACGGTCACCAGGTCAATCAGCTTCAGCGACCCGCTCCGCTGCAACCGCGCCTTGATCAATTCCGACTGATCTCCGCGCACAATTCGTTCCGAAATCGCGCTCTTCACCTGCTCCAGCCCGGCGCGAATCTCCTCTTCCTTTGTGGTTGAGCAATACTTGCCGAGCAAGTACTCCAGCACATAGACCGGCACGTTGAAACCCACCTTCAGCTTCTTCACCAGGTCCTTGCGCACGATCCGGCCCGGGAAGGCCGATGCCAGCTTAACGTCCAGTTGATCCAACATCACATCGTCTGCCATAAAACTTAAAACCACTCATCCAATTCCACCTGCAAGGTCACCGTCTGCCGGTCCAGAACCTCCTCGTCATCTGCGTCCACAGCCTGCAACTGCAACTCCGCGCCCCTTTTTCCTTCCGCGCCTTCCACCCGCTCCAGTTCGACCACCTGCTTGTCTCCGCCCGGTTCCATGACAACGGCCTTCTTCCCCTTGAGCAGCATTTTCCCCGTCGCCGGTGCAATCACCTTTATCATTACCTTCCGGCTCAAAAGATTTTCATCCACCGACCCCAGCAAGTCCTTCTCGCCTGAACCCGGCACGACCTCCACCCGCTGCGTCATCGAGGTAATTTCCCCCAGCGGCTTAAGCACCACTCCCGTCTTCTTTGCCTTCTTCGGCCAGCGGACGACCACCACCGGCGTTACGATCTCCTGCAAGGTCGCGCCGCCGTGGAAAAATCCAATCCGGCCGTAGGTCTTGAAACAGTTCACGCTGCGCGGCAAGCACGCGTCTAGTTCGCTTTGCGTCACCTTGAACTTCAGCGCCGAGGGATGCTCCAGCTCGTGTCCCACAATCGCCCGGCGGCTCTCAATCAGAATCTCGCCCTTTGGCTTCGGCACCTCTTTTTCATCCGGCGCGGGCTCCCAATGATAAAACCCATGGTCGGTCACCACCAACACTTGGTTGTATCCCCCGGAGCGTAGCTTGCGAATCACCGTCGCGTACCGCTCCAGCGTCTGGTCCAGCCCAAACGGTTTCAGCACACAATCATGATCATCCAGCTCATCGCCAAAAACGAAAATAAGCCGACCCAATACCTTCGCGCTAATCCCGTCCGGCGACACCGCGTCCGCGATTTCCTTCACCGTCAGCTTCACGGCCCGATCCTTCAGCTTAAACGTCGCCTTCAACCACTCCCGCCGCTGCTCTGCCTCCGCCAGGTTGCCGCCAAAACCTTCCGCAGTGACCCGCCATTGCTTCCCTTCCGAGCTCACCTTCAACCGCCCGCTGACCACCGGCAAACAAAACGGCATCCCGATCGCCGTGATGGAAGGCACCGGCGCCCGCGCCGCCGATACTTCCGCTCGCTTCGTTGGCTCCCCTTGGTTCAGCAGCTCCGCCAGTCGGC
The DNA here is from genome assembly GCA_903912925.1 of uncultured Verrucomicrobia subdivision 3 bacterium. Taxonomy (GTDB): domain Bacteria; phylum Verrucomicrobiota; class Verrucomicrobiia; order Limisphaerales; family UBA8199; genus PALSA-1440. Next base: position 3,622 of record CAIWJG010000344.1, read on the forward strand.
ACCCCACGTCAAACCGGCAGGCATCCAATACCAGCACCGCCACCGGCTCCTTCGGCGTCGCACCAGCCACCGCCCCCTCGATCGCCTCCCCCGCGAACGGCAGCGACAATAAGTCTGGGTTCGAGTGCGATAGCAGCTCCGAAAATGCCGAGTTCGTTGCATCCACATGGCGCAGATACGCCTTCCGGATGCGGGTCAACACTCCCACCAGGCCGCCCGGAAGCTCCGGATCATCCCGGAAGAGCATCTCGCCGTGCTGGTCCACGTCCCACCCCTGGCGCACAAACCAATCCACCGCATCGCTCGGCGTCTTCCAGCCAGCCTCAACCCTGGACTCCTGCAACAGCAACCCGGCGGCCGAAGCCAATTTCACCAGGTGCCCCCAGCGCACCCTGCTCCTTGCTCGCCTGCCCCAGAACCCGTCCGCATGGCGGCGATAAACCCCCATCCCGCCCTCCAGGATTTTGGCCAGTTCCTCAAAATTCTCGACCCCGGTCACCTGCTCGACCGCCTTCTCGAAAAACGCGCCCTCTGCCGCCGGCGAAGCCAACGCCGGAGGCGCGCCCGTCAGGCTCCTGGCCCAATATTGTAGGCTGGTCAGCCCGTCCGCCTTCACCGCCAGCTTCTCGAAGCTTTCGGCCAGGTCCACCTGCCTCTGCCACCGGCTCAAAAGCTTCAGCGCTCGCTCCCGTTGAGCCCCAGCCGGAATAATCCTCTTTTGCTCCCCAGGCGGACTCCCCGGGCACTTGGCCGCAGCCTCCGTGCAGAGCAGAGCCGCCAGAGCCTGAACGCGCCAGCCATCCGCATCCCCCTGGTTCGGGATTGGAAGGCCAAAGTCCTCGCCCAGCCGGCGCGTGAACAGCGAAAAGCGATTCTCGGAGATCAGATCATCAAACCGCCTTCCCGGTGTGGCCACAATCTCCAGCATCAGATCGTCATCCATCAACGCCCCCTTCGCGTTGCCCGGCGTCAGCTCCTTCCACGCCGAAAGCGGCCGCCCAAACCATTCCTTCGCGTGCGCCGCCAGCAGCGAGTTCAATTCGGCCAGATGCTCCGGCGGAATATCCACCCCGTACTTTGAAAGTGCCTCCGGCAGGCTCCACGCAACCACCTCAGCCGCCCGCAGCTCAAACACCTTGAAATACGTGATCCCATCCCGCCCCACCGGAAGCCACACCACCCGCCGCGCCGCTGGAGCATTCTGAAAGCGCTCCCGCAACAGCAATTCGTGAACCTCATCCGCCCACAGTTCAAATCCACCGCTCTGCGCGGCGACCACTAGCAAGTCCTTCCACACCCGGTCCGGATCGCACCAAACGATGAACGCGGGCTCCCCACCATTCCGGTCCAGAAGACTCTCGATCTCCCGGCAAAGCCAGCTTTGCAGGCTGTCAGGGCTCATACCGTTGTCACCCGCTTGAGGCCAGCCCCCTCTGCCAGCACCACCATGTCCTCCAGCATCGCCCGCAAGTAGGGACATTTCTGATACGCCACATCCGGGTCCAACTCACCAAAAAGCTCAGCTCCGTGCGTCACCGGCTTGTAAGAGCCTTCCGTTTTCTCCCGGTAAAGCCGCTCCAGCAGCTTCTTGGGCGGCTCATTAAAATTCACCTGCTCAGGTTGCGCGCACTTCGGAGGTAGCGACTTCTTTACCCCCGCCGGAAAAGCATCCGGGACGCTCAGTAGCCACGCCTCGCATTCGTGTACCGCGAAGTGGTGCCGGAACTTTGCGTGTCCCACCTTCCCCTCAATGTCGCCCTTCGCCCACAGGTATCTCTCTTTGGCCGTTTCCTTGCTCTCGGGGTAAAACGTAGGCCCGTAAAGATCCAATAATCCAATAACCGCTATAATATCCTCCCGCTTAGGGCCATTCAGATGCAGCCGTGCCTTCTTCGACACGTCCTTCACATACTCCGCCCAACCGTCAAACCGTACAATCTGTATCCCTACCCTCTGCGACAACCTCGGGTCCAGCCACCGCTTCAAAAACTCTGGCAGCGCCTTCTTCTCGGTATGGCCTTCAACGAAAAGCAGGAACTTCACTGCATCGCCTCCAGTTCCCCGGATTTATACAGACTCCCTAGCGTGTATTCCTTCAGCCAATACTTCAACTCCTCGCCGTCTATCGTCTTTAGCTCCGTCTGCCCGTCCTCCCACTTCGTAACCGTCGTTGTTGGCAACGTGTCCCTGAAAGCATCCAGAAACTGCGGCGAATGCGTCGTGAAAATCACCTGCGACCGCGTCGAAGCATCCACCGCATGCTCCGCTATGATCGGCAGCATCCCCGGATGCAGCCCTGCTTCCGGCTCATCAATCGCAATCACCGGTGCCGGTATCGGGCTGGCCAGCACGGTCAATAGGAAAAGGAAGCGAAGGGTGCCATCCGACAAATCAGCCGCCGGCTGCTCTCGCTTTAGCGAATTCCAGCGAACCTGAAGCTGCACCTTCTGGTCCGCCGCCGGCGTAAACACAATCTCATCGAAATCGCTTCCGAAGGCCGCTTTCATCGCCGCGTTAATGTCCTTTTTGAACTTCCGATCGCCGGTGTAAAGCGTGTTCATCACCGAAATCAAGTTCTCTCCATCCGGTGACACCCTCCGCTCCGGCCGGGTGATCGCCGCCTGGCGAACTGGGGCTTTAGGGTCCACCCGCAGGTCATGATACACCGACCACGCTGCCAGCTCCTTCTGGAACAGCGGAATCAGCCGGTTCTCAAAGAACGGTCCCGATATCATTGACAGCAGCGTCTCCTCCTCAGAAAGCAGCTCAGGCGCTGCCGTCAACCCGCGTTGCGTATCGTTGAACACCACCCCGTTTAGCCCATTTCGCTCCAGGAACTTAAACGGCTCCGCCTTGTCCCCAATCTCCACTCGGTAGTAGTTCCCCAGCAGTTCCCGCTCAATCCGGTACGTCGAACTCTGCCCAACCCGGCCCAAATGAACATCGTAAGTAAGGCTATCCGTCGCCGGGTTGCGCTCCGGCTCCGGCGGCGTCGTATTCACCTTCATGGCAATCTCCCTCGCCTCGCCATCCCAGACCAGGGGCATCATGCCCCCCGCCGTCTGCACATATTTCCCCAGCCCCCCCTGTGCGGAGACCGCAATCATTTCCAACACCCGCAAAAGGTTGGACTTCCCCGAGCCATTCGGCCCGATCAGCACGTTCAGATCGCCGGGGTCCCATACCACATTCTTCAGCGACCTAAACCCTTCAACAAATAATTGCCTGATCTTCATATCTTTGCGCTCTTTGCGTTCTCTGCGGTTAAATTCTCATCTGCGTCAGTTAGCGTCCATTAGCGGTTCCCCATTCATACTTCATCCTTCAGCCTTCATCCTTTCCTCTGGCCACCATCCGGGTTGAGGCAGCTTTCCCTCCCGCACCCATCGCCGTTCATCCGCCCGCCACTCCGCCCGGTCCGCTATCGCCGTATCCGCGTCCTTGGAATCCAGCACATCCGCGTGCAACAGCCCAGCCCTTTGGACCGGCGCGATATTCACCCGCACACCGTCATTGATGTCCGGTACGTACGCGCTTTCTTGCGCGACAAACTCAGCAATCGTTACTGGCGCCGCCCGTCGGCCATCCAGGCTCGCAACCGAATCGAACAGCGGCTGACTCCCCAGCCAAACTTCCCACGTCCCCGCCTCGGGACACGTCCAAGCCTCAATTTCCGCTCGCAGTTCCTTGCCCTTGTCGGTCTTCGCCTCAATCTCCTCGCGCAACGACTTGATTTGCTCTTTAAGCTCGTCCTTACGGTCCGCGAGTTCCGTGTGCCGGGCGTAGTCCCGTTTCACCTCGTCCAACTCCAACTCCTCCTTCACCCGCTCCTGCTCCTCCCTGGCTTTCTTCAACTCCTGTTTCAGCGGCGCGAGCACCGTTTCGGAGAACTTCAACCACCATCGCTCGCACGCCAGTTCCAAAACGCGCCCCACGGTCTTCGCTGGGTTCGCACACACGAGCGGAGCGAGGTCCTTGCTTGTCGAATCGCTGGCGAAAGTTTCCTGGCCTGGCGCTTCCGGCCCCACTGCTGCACAAACATAGTCCAGCCGTGAAAACGCCTCATCCACCCACCTCGCCAAGTCCTCATGCAGCCCCGTCGCCTCCGCCGCCTTGCACCACCCCGCCAGCGCACTCCCATCATTTCTGCTCTCTGCTTTCTGCTTTCTGATTTGTTCTTCCAACCTCCTCAGCCAGCACGCCGTCAGGCTCAATAACGCATCATTGATCGCATATTGCCGGAGTCCAGGCCGCAATACCTCTGGCCCGAACCCGTGCAGCGACACCTGGTCCAACTTCACGTCAAACGCCTTCATCTCCTCAATCCACGCCTCCAATTCCAGCTTCTGGCTCTGCTGTTCAGGGGTTGAATTCGACTTTTCGAGCGTACGCAGGTGCGTCTCGTAGCCGGCGCGTAGTGCCCCAACGTACTGCGTCCGAATCTTCGGCAACAAATCCTCATCCAGCTTGTGGACGTAGATCAGACATGAAAAGACTGGCCCGCTGGTCCGCCTGCCCTTTCCCCCTTCAGTCTCGACCTGCCATGCTATGGGGCGCTTTTTGAACTGGCTGACATGGCGCTCAAAGAATGGGCCGGACAGCCACTGTTCCAGGCTGCTGCCGACGATTTCTTCAAACTCACCCTCCAACGCAGCTACATTCCGGCCCAGAGAACTTTCCGCTAGCAGCTCGCGCGCGCGCTCAATCAACGGTGTCTCGCTGCCGCCGCTCGTGAGCGGAATCACCCCGTCCTGATCGACCCAAGTGGGCAATAGCTCGCCGACTTCAAGTTGTTTGGGCCAGCGATGACCGAGCATCCGCAGGACCGTGACCGTAAAACGATCTTCGGTGAGCCGCCGCTCCTCAGACAGACAGCGCCAGCCTTCGCACTCCGCACCTTCCTCGATCAGCCAGTAAACCGAGATGGGATGGACTTCGAGCTTCTGCGACAGCTCCTCGATGAACGTCTCAGCGGGAATGGGCACGCGTGCGCTCACAGCGATAGGTTCCTCCACCTCGTCATTCTCCTCTTCGGCCCCGTCCGCCTCGTCTCTAATGGAACTACTGCCTGGCCCTGCTTCGTAAAGCTCGCGCAAACGGCGCTTGAGCTGGGCCAAGTGGGCGGGCAGAAGCGAACGACGCTCATGGCGCTCCAGAGAGGAGAGTGCCTCGCACGGCAATCCGGGTAACCCGGCGAAAAATGGCGGCAACGCCTCGTAACCCGCCAATAAAGGGAACAAGCCAGCAGCTGTACCGACCTCACTCCGAATTCTTTCTCTCGTCTCCGGTGTCACACCCATCTGGACGTAGGCCCGATCCTCATTGAGTGCCTCGATGCAAAGCACGCCGATTGCAGCGATCTCTGCGTTCGTTGTGAGCTTCGATCGAGTTTCAGGGCGTAATTGATTTGTCAGAAGTAACGCGCCATAAGGCAAAGAACCATCCGAAAGCTCCGAGAGTCTCTGAATCTTCCCCGTGTGCATTGGAACTAAGAAACCCTTGAGCGTTGCTGGGACAGGAAGGCTCTCAACAGCACCAGGCAGTGTCTCCAAACCCGGAGAAAACGCACGGAGCAGATAGACTGCTAGTCGCGTGTTTAGATAGGCCAAGAGTCCCTCGCACAGGGCCGAATCAGATGGCACAACAGCGATTACCTTGGTCTCAAAGATCGCCCCTTCCAGCAGTTTAAACGAAGGGTTGCCTCCACACACAATTGAACACCAACTTCCCCTTTCGAAATAGAGATTCGCGTTCGCAATCGCCCGCGACCAACCACCCCCGCCGTAGCCTTCCTCAACGAATGTCTTCACTCTAACGCCGTCTCCTTCCCATTCAACGCGGTGCGTGACCGGGGCTCGCCATTTGACGAAAGACAAGCTCTTGGCGAGGTTCTTCCAGCGATCTGCCCTGCTGACCTCCCAGACCCAGCGGACAAAGCGTTGGTTATCCATCGTCGTGATTCCCTTCCTCGCTTTGGCGAGGGATGAAAGAATTGGTTTTCCCGAGACAGACTCCCAGAGATCACGTGGAACCCAGTAATTGATGGTAGAGCCTGTCGTGTCGCGCACGAACCCCAGTTGCCTATGAAATGATCCCACGTGGGTGGAGCGGAGTGCCTCGGCTTTGCCCGCTGGATCAGTCCCACTGGCAGGCGCAGCAATTACGACGCGATGCGTTGCCTCAGCGTGCCTTCTCGCGAAGACAATTAGCGCGGTCTTAACAACCTCGCCACTAATTTCTTCAAACGCGCCCGCCCCGAGATGGGCGAGGGTTTCAAATGACGTGTCGCGCAGCAATCCTCGGAAGTCGCCATCGCCAAGGCGCGATAGCTTCTCGGCGTCAATGGCGCGGAGCTCGACGAAGGAGCGAAGGAACATCCATGACTGCTGCGTGACTATTGCCACGCGTCCACCACGATGTGCGAACTCAGTACAGCGCAAAATGAAAGCGGCATAGAGGTCACGCTTGCCGGGCACGAAGTGGCGCTGGACGTAAGCTTTCAACTCGTCCCCCATGTTCTTCGACCCCATGTACGGCGGGTTGGCCGCCACCACGTCGTAGCGCCGGGCCAGCAAGTTGAGGACGACCAGTCCCTTCCCAGCGGACTCGCCGAAGAAGGCTTGCCCCGCATCGGCAGCTTGCGCCTCCGCTTCAAAGTGCCCTTGCAGACGGTTTAGCGCATCGCGTTTCCACTTGTCGTAATTCTCCACGCTTACAGGCAGCGTGCCCTGGATCAACGTCGGCTCAAACAAGCCGGTCTGCACTACTGTGCCCTTCTTCCCGTCAGCCTCTGCCTTCAGCCGCCGCAAAACAGCGTCCACTAGTTCCTCGATTTGCAGCAGCGCGCCCAGTTCATCGGCGTGTTCCAGTCCTTGGAAAACCAGTTCCAGCGCCGGGCGCAGTTGTTCGTCCTCGGGATGTTTCTGCAGAAACAATTCCATGTGGTTCCGCTCCCTGGGCAGCCGAATGTTGGTCGCCACCAGGTGCTCATGAAAGGACGTCAGGTCTCCCGCCTCCAGGTCCGGCGCTCGCTCTTTCGCCTTCATCCATAGCGCTGCCGTTGCGATTTGCACCGACCGCCCGTCAATATCAATTCCGTAGATATTGTGATTCAGAATCGCCGCGCAAATCTCACGCGCCGTAATCGTGCGTCCCTCCCGCGCCGCCTCCTCCTCGTACATCGTGTAGAAGACGTCAAACGCTTCCAGATGGAAATGCCCTGAGCCCTCGGCCGGGTCGAGAAAAGTGACTTCGCGAACTGGTTTCCGTGTAACCGGCGCGCGATCGGCGTCCCTCACGTAGTACTCCCAAGCCTCGCACAGCTTCGAGTCCGCATACATGCCCATCCAGAGGGCGCCCAGGGAATTCTGGACGAGGAACTTCACCATGTAAGGCTCGGTGTAGAGCTGCGTGGCCGGGATGATGTCCGCGCCCTGGATCTTCGCGCCTTTCTTCGTGCGCACCATCTCGAACACGCGGTCCTTCTCGTCGGCGTTCCAATACTGGTAAGCCCAGCCGAAGGCATCTGGCGCAGCAAACACCTCATCCGTGGCCGGATCCTGTCCGCGCACGGTCTCACGTCCACTCAGCAGCGCAACCGTCCGCTTCAGCGCTCCCACCGACGGCCGCAGCGCCACTGCCGGAGAAGCTGGGTTAAACAGGGCGGGCAATTCCTGCGCCCTATTGGAAAACTCGGTGAAGAGAACGGCGTAGAGTCCGTCGTCATCTCCAGCGCACGTCTCCGGGTTCTTTTTGCCGAACCGGTTGTGGACCATCGACCTGCCGCCATATGCGTCTTTCTGCAAGACGACCTCATCAATAATCCCCCTCGCCTCCATGCAGCGCAGCGCAAACAGCCGGTTTGCCCAGGTATAAGCCGACTCACGGACGAACTCACCAACTGCGTCCGACCTGGAAACCCCGGCCTCCTCCCGCAATTTCAGATACCCGTCCAACTGCCGGCGGGCAGCCTTATCCCCAGCCGAAAGCTGAGGCAGCTCTTCAATCGGCTTGGGCTCCCGGTCCCGCCAAACGCCCATCCCCTTCAGCCGCTCCTCCAGGTCCCCGGGGCGCCACTGGCCGTGCTCATCGTAACGGCCCTCCAGCAGCCGGCGAATTTCCAGGCTGATGCCGCGAAGAATCTTTTTGAGCTTGGGGTCCATCGTTCTGTGCGCCTATTTCTTATTGGCCGTATGCCATTTGCCATCAACTCTGAGCCCGGCCCCTTCCACCCCCCAGCCCCAACGGGGCGGAACATACCAGCCCAGGGCAACGCCCTGGGTAACCCGCCACCAAACACCTTCAAGCCCTGTAGGGGCGGCACACGGTTGGCTGGTGTGTCTCAGGTTCACGGCAGGTTCAGCAGGCGTTTCAAGAAATCAACAAACGGTTGCACTTGGGCGGCGGTCGCCGGACCGATCCACCCGTCGCGCTTGATCGTCACCGTGTTCGTCGACCCGGGTTGGAGCACGCTGGCCACGGTGGCAACCAGGGCCTTTTGCTCGTCAAAAGGAGCCCAGTGCGCTTTATCACCAGCCTCGAACTCACCGAGGTACCTCCGCGCCGCCCCCATGTGTCTTGGATAAACCACGTCACCACAAGGGATCACCAGCGTTTCCAACACTCCGTGTTGAACGTTGTCAGGCAGCACATAGATACCTGTTCGGATCGCCCCCGTGTCCACGTCGCCTGGCTGGCCCGGGAACTGGGGAAAGTGCGGCCGATATGCGGTGGCGTAGTCACCGGCAACCCTTGCAGGGTCGGTATTGTCCGCATCAGCGACAATACCGAAAGCCGCCACGCCATCGCGGTACTCCGGTCTGTTCGCGAACGTTTTCGGGTAGATCGTTTTAAGGCTGGTACCTCCCGCCGCATAGAGTGCCACGGACAAATCAGCCGTGCTGAGGATAGAAGGCATATCCAAACGGTCGTACAACTTCCCGTTTTTCGGATAGGTCGGCTTGAACTTTTCCCAAAATGGGTCGAGTTCGCTGGCCTTACCCCCGAATTCCCGAAAACCAAGCCCCATCAGCACCTTTCCCACAAAGGCCTGGTCGTGCGGTCCTTCCACTCCAATGACGGCGTAGCGCGTAGCCATTAACGTACCTCCTGCCCCAGTTCATTCCGCACCGTCGCCAGCGTCGGCTCGTCTAGCCGCACCGCCGTTGTCCCCTGGTCTCCCCTCTCTAACCGATAATACACCAGGTCAATTTGAGGGTCGGGCAGCGCCGCCTGCAAGATGGCATCCACTGCCTCCAGGCTGTGCGTCGTCGCGAACAGTTGCACATTGTGCTCCTTGCAAGCCGTCGCCAGCAGCCTAAACACGCTCGCCAACGCGGACGTATGCAACGCCGACTCAATTTCGTCCACCAACAGGACGCCATCTCGGACGGCTGGAACGGTCATCGCTATCTGCAAGGCCCGGCGCATGCCGTCCCCGCCGGCGCTTAGGGGTGTTAGCCCCCTGCGCTGATGTTCAACGTAGAGTCTGCCGACTCCTCCGTTCTCCGCGAGCACCAGCACTTCCTTCACACCCTTATCCAACTCCCGCAGAATCTCGATGGCCTCCGGGTACAGTCCCATCCTCCGAAACTCAGAGAACTTCTCTGCCGAAGCAGTGTCCCCCTGGATTTGATGAGCGCTTAGCGTCTCGACCGGCAGCAAAATCTCGTCCTTCGGTCGGCGCTTGATGATCGTCTTGTCGTCCCAGATTGTAAGCTGCCGGCTTCGACTGGGTGGCCCCGCCAGCGTCGGGTTGCTTCCCAGTCGCACCTGCAACTTCAACTCACCACCTCGCCGGCCCAGTCCTGCCTCTGGCACGCTCCCTTCAATCAGGGTTTCAACCACCTCTCGCGCCGCCGCCCCCCTCCTGGGTTTCCGTATCGCCTCAAATTCTTCGAATTCCGCACGGCAGTTCTGCACCCCGTAAGCCCCCTCGCTCCGCATTTCGACCACGCCCCCCGGGTAGAACTGGAGCGGTGACGAACTGCTCTCCTGGGGGAACAGCCACTTAACCGCTTCGATCCTGGAGACCCCGCGTGTCCGTCCAAACCTCCTAAGCCCGGTTTCCAGCCAGTAGAACCCATCCAGCGGATGACAGTAGCAAGACAATGCTTCGAGCACGCTGCTTTTGCCGGCGTTGTTCTGCCCCACGAGCAGATTAATCCTGCCCAGCCCGCTCAATTGCAGGTTCTTCAGCCCCCGAAACGCCTCAACCCTAAAACTCTCAAGCTGCTTCATAGGCACCGCTCACTTCCTGCTCACTCCGCCCTTCCGCGTTAAACCCAAGCCGTATTGGTAAAGGTCCGGAATATCCAATCGCCCATCCCCTCGCTGCCGCACAACCCCCAACTCCACCAGGTAATTCACGAAATTCCGCGGATCTTCAGCAGGCGGGCGAATCTTTCGGGCCGCTGTCCAGCTCTGCTCCCAATCCTTGCTTAGCAAGTACTCTAGTCTTCGCCTTAACATGGGCACGATTTCACTGCGAACCCGGTCTCGCACACCCTCCAGCCAGGGCCATTCGTTGCTAATCGCCTGAGTTACCTGCAGCTCCGACACCTTTTCTATGGCCCGCCGCAGCGAGGTCGGATCAATCAGCCGCGTGTACGCCGCCTTGGGGTTCTCCACCTCATTCACTGCCGCTTGTTCCACCAATCGCACTAAGGCCCGTGGGTATGCTTTATCCAACCCGTCGCGAATGTGGTCCAAAAGCCAGTTAAAGGTCAGCCCCTTGTTCTTGTTGGCACCCATGTAAGCCCCGATCATTCTCTGCACCAGCGGCTTTGCGTCTTCCGCGCTTGCGATCTCCGGAATCCATCCCAGCTTCGCGTCCCGGGGTTTGAAACCAATGCGCGCGTCCAGGCAGTAGCGCTGTAGTGCCTCCGAGCTGTTGGCAATTCGTTTGATCAACATCCCGTACAGGTTCCGGTCGCTCCAGGAGACCTCTACGCGGTTCGCCGCCAGTTTAGGCATGTCGGCACTCAGGCTGCTGGTGTTCCGCCTGAACAGGTCAGTCCGCATGAAGATCTTGGCGCGCAAGCGCCGCCACCGCCGGGTATAGGAGGCCCAAAAACTGATCAGCCCCGAAATAGCGGTCCCCATAGTTTGCCAATCATAGTCGCCCAAGGTATCCAATTCGTCGTACCCAACAAAGATCCACCGGTCTTCTTTCACCAGGCGCTCGTCCAGCCTATCCAACGCCAGCAACGGAGACTGGCCGGCCTGGTTGAAAGCACTCACTACTGCCTCGGCATCTCCGCCTTGCGGCGCAAACAGCCCCGGCAAGGCACGGTTCCCCTCATCATCCAGTTCGGGCCGCAGTAGCCGCACCAGATAGGCAAACCAAAGCTGTTGTGCGTCACGTGAAGTCCGTTGGTTGCTGTTCAAAAACCGGTGTTGTCCCTGAGGATCCGGGAAATCTGCCCCAATCGGATACGCAGCCACCCACTTCGTGCGGTCCGGGTCCAGCGGTGGCAGCCTCACACCCGGCGCGTATTGTGCCGCCACCGGCAGCAGTTCAAACCGCATCGCGGCTCCAAACAGCTCGGATTTGCCGGAGCCACGCTCCCCCACGATGAGCGTCACATCCGGCGAAAACGCCCGCAAATGCTCGGCGACTGGGTAGAAACGCTGTCGGAATAAGTCCGGATTCTCGCTCTCCGCCTGGCCCGCGCCACCCATATCCCGCAACGCCTGCAGCAACTCTTCTCGTTCAACCTGGGACAGCTTGCTCATTCGGTCTCCTCCAGAAATCTCTCAACGATCCGCTGCTCCAATGCCTCATATTCCTCTCCCCTGAGCAATGGAACCACGTCGTCTAGCCGGGAAAAGTGCGCCAGGCCCTGCCGATACGAAATTGGCACTGCCCGGTGCGGCGCGTCTCTGCCAGCCGAGTCACGCATATACCACATCGAACCATCTCCCTCATCCTCGGGATCCTCTGCGTAGTAGTGGCCCTCGAATTCCAGCTCAGCCCGCGCGTTGAACTGTTCCCTCGCCGCCCGTGCCGCATCCACCGCTTCAGGCACCATTGCCTGCACTAGCAAACAGCCCCCCTGTGGCTTGCCGGCTTTGACCCTGTCGGCTCCAATCCGGTCCAGGACGAGCCGCAGCCCCTGCCAACTCTGTTCCGACGACGTGCCGAAAAGCACGTGCAAGTGAGCCACACCTCCCAGAAACAACCCAGCCGGTTCACCCAGCCCCGCCCGGGAGTCCAGCAAGATCCAATTCGGCTTCAGTTCCTGCCGGATATGGTCCAGGAACTGCGGCCAGGGTGTTGGCAAGCCCGTCTCAGTCGGTTCGAAATCTATCCGCGCCAGTTTCCCTAGGTAGTCGGAGTTCACCACGCCCGCCGGAAATACCAAAATTTCCCCTCCTCCTCCGGCCACCGTCTCACGGCGGAGGCCATGGTAGTAGTCCCCGAGGTCAACAGCGCCCTTTGCTGGCCGCTCTAGCAGGTAATCGGCCACTCCCCAGCGCGCACCGGCTCCCGTCTCATCTGGTGACAACAGATTCCCGACCCCAGGAGCGTCTAAATCGCCGTCGATAACTACCACCCGCTCCCCCGCGCGTGCCCGCTGCAACGCAAACGATGCCAGGCTGGTCGTGCGCCCAACACCTCCCTTGAACGAGTAAAAAACTATGATGGGCGGCTGATCGGAGCCGCCCGCGCGCTTCGCTGCCCAGGGCGGTTCAGACAGCTCCTTAAACCAGGCCGCCTTGCTGCGGTGACGCTCGGCAACCCTTAGACGCGCCTCCCCTGGAGCGGGGCGACCCTCCTCCCATGCTCCGTCATAGACCTTTTGATCGAGCTTGGACGTCTCTGGTGTCACCATCCAAATACTGTCCGCCCAATAGCTTGCTGCTGCCTCTGCCAGGGATGTTTTTGCTGTCGCGGCCAATGCTTTGGCGGGTTCTTCTCCCGGCCAGAGTATCAATCGATATTTGCCGTAAAGATCGTCTAGCAAGACGGCTTTGCTTGTGGGCCGCTTGCTCAAAAGTTCGCGGCAGGCTTCGATGGCATCCTTGCGAGCCTCATCATGATGTTTAAAACTCATAATCAAATCTCCCCGTCTTTCTTGAGTTCACCAATTATCTCGATGTAAAGTCGTTCGGCCTCTTCCACCCATTGCTCCGCGGTCGGCGCCGGTATAGTTCCAACTGGATAGTAGCGCAGGTATTCAATCCATCCCGCTGGGGGATTCCCATAACGCAAAGCCGTTAGTGCCGGGTTGCTCAAGTATTTGGCAGTTTTACTCGTGGCCTGCGCCGCTAGAGCTAGCGCCTTGGTGCTTAAGTCGTTCAAATTGTGGTTTCTGATCAGGTGAGTGTTCGCTTCCTCAACCTGCACCAATGTTTTCAGGGCGCACTCGACCGCATACCCCGCCAGATAGGCTGCCCCGTCTGGCCGGTTGCCCGCAACCAGATGGCGCGCGTCCTCACAATGCTTTAAAACCGCTTCCGGATAATCTTCACCTGTCGCTTGTCTCTTGTTCGACATACAATTGCGTCTCACCCTGGTCCATCGTCTATCGCCTATTGGCTATTGCCCATTCCCTGCTCATCCCAATTCCACATCATTTCCCTCGTCCAATTCTCTCCGAACCGTCTGGTCCAGCTTGTCTCGCACCAGGTTCCATTGCCCCTCGCTTTCAATCCGCACACTGGCCGCCACCTCGGCGATGCGGACCCGCTTCACCGGCTTCTTCGGCTTCTGTCCGCGTTTGCTCTTCTCAGCCTCGATCTCCCCCTCCATCTCCCAAAGCAGCCGCGCCGCCCGTTCCGGCAGGTTAGCGGCCCTCGCCACATCGGTTTCGAGCTCCAGCCCGCTTAGAAAGGCATACGGCGGCCCGGCAATCGCTTCCTGAATTTCCGTCAGCCCCTCCGCCTCCAATTCCCCAGGCAACCGTTCAAGCGCCTCCTCGATCTTCCTCTGCGCCTCGTCGCGCCATTTCCCGATCAGCTTCTGGACCTCCTGCTCCGCCATCGCCCGGCTGCTCTTCAGGTCCTTAATGACACCCTCTTTCGTCACCCCGCCCTGCAGCACCGCCGCCCGCCAGTTCCGCAGGAATGCCTCACACGTCCCGCCCGAGGGCAGGTGGTGCTCTGCCGCACCAAGCGAAACCGCGAACGCACGGATTTCTGTATAAGCCTTGCCCCAGGTCTCGACGAAACTCCCCAGGCTGCGAATCGCATAAGCGTAAGCCTCCACCTTCTCCCGCCGGGCATGGATCTCCGCGACCCGGTGGCTCGGAGTCGTTAAGGCTCGAATCTTCTCAAAAGCCTCTCTGCCCTCCAGGAACACCGCCGGCAGCGGCAGCCCCGCCGGTTCAGCCCAGAGCGTGATTTTGGCCGCCTGCTCAAGCATCGCCCCGCAAAAATTCCCCATTTCCTCTGAAAGCGCCGCCGGAGTCTCATCAATCTTCCGCTTGCCTGTCAGCTTCATCACCACCGTCCGCGCGTCCGTCAGAACGTCAGTGCTGACTTCGCTCTCCTCCAACACCAACTCCACCCGGTCGAAGCTCCGGACCACCCGCAGCGCATCCTGCAATTCTGCGTCAGCAGGATTCGTAAAGGGCTTCTTGCCAATCAGCACCTTGACCGCTCCCGACCGCACCAGGGCGGCCACGCCAACGCGAATGGCCCCCGGGTCCCACCCACACGGAGGCTTTGTAAATTCCTCGACCAACTCGCGCCCGAGCGTGCGTTCCTTCCGGCTCTGCCTCCCCGACAAGTAAACGCGCGTCGAGTCAAGCAGCGGGCAATGCGGATCAAGCTGCCCGGCTTTGTCGAAAATACGCAGCTCCCGGACGTCACTCGTTAGCTCCTTCGCTCCCTTCAGCACATCCAGAATCGCCCTCTGCTCATTCACCACCCGAGTCGGCACCCGGTCGAATTTCGGATACAGAGTCGGCCAATACCCGGCCAGGTCAGAACGCAGCGCATCGCCTGGAGTCTGCCCGTTCTTGAATGACACCCGCCGGCTCGCCCCTCTGAAGATAATGAACGCCCGCTTCAGCCCCTCCTGCAGGCCCTCATTCACACGGCGTCGCAGTTTGTCCAGCCCTACGCTCTCGCGGTCACTGGCCAGCTTGTGCGCCTCTTCAGACTTATGCGGGTCGTTTTTCCACCGCTCGATAACCTCCCGCATCGCGAGATAGTACCGGAGCTGCTCATCAAATCCAGGAACGCTCTCGCAAACCACAAGAATCGTCTGCTGCTCATCCGGCCGCAAACTCCGGTTCTCATACTCCGGCACCTTGATCTTCCCGCCCGCCAGCGGTGAAGCCACCCGCACCTCGACATGCCCCTCCCGTGTGACAGGAGAATCATCAAAGAAAATCCGGACCGGGAATTCCGTCCCCTTGTACGGCACCGTCTGAAATCCCAGGCCATCAGCGCTGACAAACTTCGCTAGCCCGGCGTCGAGGTCCTGCACTTTTAGGTCAGTTCCCACTTGGCTGACTTCATCCTCGAAAGTTCGCTTCTCGCCCGTTAGGAATTCATATTCCTCCCCCGCCTTCGCCACCAGTTTGGCCGACCTCAACTTGTTCAGTTCCGGCTCAATCTTCCCGCGCAGCACCGCCAGGTCATCGGTTGTGCTCTCCACCAACAGCCGCGCCAGGTTATCAATGGTCCGCGGGATGTACGCGGTCTCGCGAATTAGGAAAAGCACCTCAGCGACCCGCCGCGTCAAAGCTGTCGCGCCTGGCACCACCTCTTCAACTCGGCTTAGCTCGCGCCGGACATCCGGGCTTACCTCACCCGCCGCTAGATTGTTATAGACCTCGTCGAACGAAACCATCTCCCCGACTGGCGCCTCCAGATACTTGCGGCGGCCCGCAGTCAGGATGTCCTGGGCGATGGCCAGCAGCGTGCGCGTCGAGCCCGAGAGCTGTTCGCCGCGCCCGCCCGCGCTCCTCAGGCTCTTAACAATCTCGGGCACCAGGTGGATCTGATACGGGAAAAACGGATACAACTTCTCAAACCGCTCCTCCGTGCAGTCGGGAAGCTTCTGGCTCGTGTTGGACAACTGCCCCAAATCCCGCAGCACTCCCGGGTTGTCGTCGTAAACCCGGACGACCTCCAGCTTGCCAGCCACATTCTTCTTAAAAATGCGGTCCTCGAGCACCAGCTCGATGTTCTCGGTCGTCAGATTGAATTTGTGCCTGAAACGCCCCTCGATCTTCTTCATGTCCCCCTGCAAGGCCCGCGCGTTCTTGTAGATAGACCCCATGTCCTCATGGGTAGTGACAAAGACCCAAATCTTCCCTTGCCCGGCCACCGCCGCCTCCTCTACTAGCGCCTGCAGTTGTCCGAGGCGTCCCTTGTCATCCTCAATCCATTGGCCCGACTCGTCCAGAACCATGACAAACCGCCTAGGCTTGCCTTGAGCCGTCTCCTCGACCCGTAAGTCTTCCAACACCGTCCGAACGAAAAACTGCGCGTTATACAACTCCCCGCTTTCCGCATCCTTCAATGCCCTTTGCACGTCCTCAGGAGTATGGAAAATGTCTGGGGCCACCTCGCTCGCTCCCCGGTACAGCGATCGTGCGTAAAACGTGAGATTGTTCTGAATCTCCGCCCACGGCTTCTTTGCCAGCCGCGAAACCGCCGCGTGCAGGCCCTCCAGCTTCCCGCGCTTGTCGAGTTCCGCCTCGATCACCTTCGCATACAGGAAGTTCGCCCCATACCCTTTAGACTGATAGAACTGTGAGAGCAGAAGTTTCGGGAGTGGCGTATTCTTGCTGTCCGCGATCGTGTTCAGGTTGAAGCCAAGGATTCTCGTGTGGCAGTTGGGCAGCCGGCTCAGGCTCCGCAAAATGGATTCCCGGTGGGGCGCCGCCGGCGGAATCCGGCTCTCAAACCGCTTGCTGGCCGAAATGCCCTCCAGCTTGCGGTTCTCAATCAGCAAAGCCGCAATCTTCGCCAGGTGCGATTTGCCCGACCCAAAATAGCCCGAAATCCACACACCGATCTCCTCCGTTCGCTGCAAGAACGTGTCCGTGTAATGCTCCAGAAAATCATCCAGGTATTTCTCCAGCGTCGGCGTCACCACGTAGCTGCCGATCTCATTCGCCAGCTTATGTTCGTCCTGGCGGTCGCCGACCTTGATGACCGGCTCAATCCGCTCCTCAACTGGGGTATCGAAAATCTCTCTTATGCGCATGTTAAAATCCCTCGCGTCGCCTAAATAATGTCCCCTCGGTACATCAATTCGTCTCGCTCATTCACAAACGAGTACACCTTCCTCTCAATCAGCCTCCCCGGTATGAGAACCACAACCGGACCGGAAAGGAAGCTCTGTTCCTGATCCCAAAGCTTTTGCATCAGGTCCCGAGGACCGGCCGCCGGATAAAGCGCGGCCAAGCACTCCAATACAATCACCACCTTGCCCTTCGGCGGCACCTCCGTCGCGCACTCTTTCACTTTGGCTGCCAGCGCCGTCACCCACATCGTTCCCAGCTCAGCCTCCGGGTTCGCCCCCGGCATCGGGTCCGCCATCGCCTCAACAACATTCTGTCCCCCAAGCTCATCCATTACCCCTCGGGTCACTGCCAACACGTCAATCGTCCGGATGTCGAATTCCGGTTTCAGCGACGTAGCCATTATGTGCCATTCCTTGAGCACCGCCGCCTCCGCTTCCGGTGGGTAAACAATGCCCAGGAACGGCGCACCGGTCTTCCTTCCGATCTGATCGTATTGGGTCTTCAGCCTTTCGACGCCCTCCCTCAGCTTCCAACCCCAGTCAACCGACTCGCTCATCCGGCCACCTCCGGCTGACGTACCAGTTCCAGCATCACCGTCCGCCCACTCTTCTCGAACCGAATCCATCGCTTTTGCGAAAGCTCGCCCAGCGCATGTGCCACCTCCGATTCCGACCACAAAAACAGCCGCCAGTCGGGGGCCTCGACCACCGCCCCGCCTTCCAGCCCCTCAGCCAGCAGAACGCAGAGCAAATGAAACGTCGCTTCCGCCGAGGTCGGTGGCATCCGAATCTGCTTGCTGTAAATCCCTTGCAGCAGCCCGAACTCGCGAAGTGCGGTCAGTGTGTTGGAAGCAAGCTTGTTCCTTGTGCTCTCGCGCCACTTCTTGATGAGCGGCTCCTTCGCGGCCTGGTGTTCCAAGAATGCCAAAAACTCCGCTGACGACAGACTCGTGCTCCGGTTCCTCCACCGCTCCCACACAGGCCCGACGATAAACTCAAACGTTAGGCGGTCTCGCAACGCGTAGTACAAGTACGCCAGCGACACGAATGCTGAGGACCGGACACCGGCCTCCGTAGCTGTCGCCAGGCACCCTGCTGTCCAGCCTGAATGCGGCCACAAATAACGGTAGCTGAGCGCGTTCATGATCTTCCGCCGGGTTTCAAACGAGGACTTCCGCAAGATTTCCCCCTCCAGCGTCGCCTTCCTGACCTCCCTAAGCGGCAACCCTTTCCTCACCGCGCTGAAAATCCCAAACACCTCCTCGACCAAAGCCCCTTTTGACGTATTCCGCGACGACAGAGGAGAGTGATCCCTGGCTTCAATCAAGCTCGCCGGGGCGGTTCTGTTCCGTTCATTTGGTTCAACAAGCGATTTCACACGGCGACAAGGTCGGATTCCAGGTCTGCTACGGCATCACTTTCCCACCAGCGCAGCCCATAGTACCGAACCCGCACCGTAAAGCAAGCAAACCAGTTCCACCCAAACCGCTCGTCTTCTCCCCGCCGCTTGCGTTTCCGCGGCCCTCTCCCTTCGCAACCGCCCCTCCGCTCTGCTGGAGGGGCGTGGCGAGTCCGTAAACTGGAACAACCGCCGGCAGCGCGAGCCCTCGCTAGCCAGGTTGCCGTGAGGCTACCAGTTGCCTTTAGAGTGAAACCCAGTGCTCCCGCCTGTCCCGGTCCGGCTCTTCTCGCGTCCTTCTCCCGCGCCCTCGCTCAACACGCCGCAAAACCTCTAACCTCTGGCACCGGCAGCGCACCCGGAAGCTTCGCTTCCTCCGAACAACTCTCGCTTTGCATTGCTCCGAGAATTCCCCGACCATGCCTCGCACTGTCGCGCCTATGGCATACCATCGACCGATTCTTGCAGAAGATTTCGCCAGGCTCTTGGACTATGTCCAGAGGGGCGACCTCTTTGCCCTCCAGGACTACCTCAACTGCGGGAATCCCATCCGCCCTCCCGGGGACCCGCAATCCGCCGCCAACTTGCTGCGAACCGCCGTCACCACCGGCTTCTACACCATCGTCGCGGAGCTCCTCCGTGCCGGTGGTTGGGAGCCCAGCGAACTCGCCGCCGCCCAGGACCTAGCCCGCTCCCGCAACCGCGACGACATTGCGGATCTAATCCTTGACTACACCACTCGGTTGCCCGCTGAAGGACCCTCCCGCCGGACGCAACGGTGTCTCACCGCCGCCGGAATTCCCTTGGACAAACAGGCAGTCCTCCACGCGCTTAGAACTGGCGCACTTTCCTGGGCTACGCCCTGCTACGGAAGGAAGACCCACCTCGACGTGTGCGCCTGGCTGGACATCAGTCAATTCCTCCCCATCGCAACGCATGACGAAGGCGCTCGAATCCCCCTCCTTAACAACGGTATTTCATATCGGGCAAACGGTGTCCTTCGCCGGGCCGGCATTACACCCGAGAAGCCGTCCGTCAGGCAGGCTCTGGAGACCGGTGCGCTCTTCCCGGGAAAGCGTCCCTACAACTACGGCAAGCAAACTCATGCCGAGCTGTGCCGCTGGGTCGATCTTGACGTGGAGACGCTGCGCCGCCAGGTATATCTGCTCGGTGTTGCCGAGCGCCGGCGCGCCAAACAACCTTCAACGAAACCTTCAGCGACAGAGTAAAAGCCGCGTCGTGGAGATTCGATAGCGGACACCAAAACGGACACCAAAGGAGTCAAAAAGGGTATAGTTGGGTTATGCAGTTTTATCTTGAAACCCCAATGAAATCAGGGATATTAGAACTGCAACGGCGGTAAAGTCGGCCGATTCCGACCCTCGCCTCCATCGCTAACTGCGTATGCAGAAAAGTATTAGGAATCTGGGAAAGCCAATGGCTACCGGTTTGGCTAACAACTGAGCGATAGCCGAAAGATGCTCTCAGTATTGCGGCAAGGTTACGCCGTGATGGGCTGACCGTGGAAATCGGTTCCGGGATAGGCTCGATAAACATTGACCTGTGAAAGAACGGTATCGCCTATCCCTCCGCCGCAAGAGCGTTTACGACGCCTTCGACCACACCCCAAAAACCTTCCAGAGCCTCAAGACCAAAGACGAGGCCGAGGCCGAGCGGCTGCTGGTCGCGCTAAACGAAGCCGGCAAGCAGCCCGCCATGAACCTGAGCTTGCCCG
>CAIWJG010000345.1 GCA_903912925.1 uncultured Verrucomicrobia subdivision 3 bacterium
AAGCTTTCACCCGGCGATCCTTGGCCAGCCATTCCTGCGTGCCGTCGTCTGACTGGGCGTCCTGCACGATGTGCTCGACCTCGACGCCCGCCTGGTCAGCCACCGACGCTACGCAGAGCCTGAGCCAGTTAGAATTGCGGAAACTCGGGGTGACGATGGAGATCTTCACATTCTTGGTTTAAGCCTGTTCTCCGATCCGGGCGTTACTGCTTCTCCAGGACTGCTCGCAAAGTCAGCTCCGACCCTTCCGTGATCTGGATTTGCCTCCGGTAATCCTTGAACCCCGGCTTTTTCACCTCAACCATATGCGCGCCTTGAGCCAGCTTCACTATCGCGGGCGTGTTGCCGACAAAGGCACCGTCTACGAAAATCTCGTAACTGTCGTCCTCCGCCTTCACATTCACTACGCCGACCTTCGAAGTCGAGGCGGACACGGACGTGGTGTGGGGGGCGGTATTTGTGCCTCCGCTCGGAGGCGGTGAGCCTGCATTGGCTGGCGGCAACGACGCTTCCTCCGCGGCTGAAGATTTGTGCGGCCTGAACTCACTCGCCAACCGCTGCCCCTCCGCCACTTTGTCGGGTGTCAGATACCTTTCGGCCGAAGCTAGGTTGATGCGGGCGTCGTCGGCGCGTTGGTCGCCCTTGGCCGTAGCGAGATTGAACCACAGGTAGGCTTGCACGTAATCTTTGGGCACGCCCGTGCCTTTGGTATAACACAGGCCGAGGGCGTTTTGAGCCTGGGCAAATCCCTGCGTAGCGGCCCTCCGGGTCCACTTGAGGCCTTCCGGAACGTTCTTTGGCACGCCATTGCCTTCCAGGTAACAGGTGCCCAGCTCGCATTCGGCATCGGCCAGGCCCTGATCGGCAGCTTTGCGATACCAGTCTACCGCCTCGACGGAATTCTTTGGCACCCCATCCCCGTTGGCGTAACACATGCCCAGATCGAATTGGGCCTCGGCCAGGCCTTGCTCCGCGGACCTTTTCAGCCACCGCGCGCCCTCGACTTTATCCGGTTTCACGCCGTCGCCGTTGGCATATTTCAGCCCCAACAGGCACTGCGCGTGCGCCGAGCCTTGTTCGGCAGCCTTGCGGAGCCATTTTACGGCCTTGGCCGGGTCTTTGGACACGCCATCGCCAGTGGCATAGCGGGAGGCGAGGCTCAGTTGTGCCTCGGAGTCTCCTTTGTCTGCTTTGGCCTTGATCGCCTCGAACTGTTTGCGTTCCGCGTCGGTCGTTTGGCCCAGCAATGGAACGACGACGACGCCCAGGAACAGCAGGACTGCTCCAATGGCACGGTTAAGCTTCATAGTCCCAGATTAGTCTGTTTCAACCGCCTGGCAAGTGCAGCGTCAATGAAGTGTTTAGCCCTGCAAACGGGCGCCCTAATCCGCTCGACAAGGCTGGCGGTTTCTTTCCATCATCCGGGCCAGAGCTATGCCAGGCACCGAAATCTCTGTTCAGCATCTCCTGACCCTTCCACCGCGCATGGTGGCCGAATTCGAAGCGTTGGAAGGCCGGCGGCGGCCCAACTGGTTTGCCACCTCCGACCCCACCGGCCAACCGCTCGGCTCGGGCGGCGGCACGGCCAATCTCCTGGCCGAGGCCTGGCGCACGACGGCTCCCGGCGAGCCGTTCGCTGGCTGGCTGCGGCAGAGCCGCAAGCTCATCCTGCACGCGGGCGGCCTGAGCCGGCGCCTGCCTGCCTACGCGCCTGTGGGCAAACTGCTCATGCCGATCCCCGTGTTCCGCTGGTCGCGCGGGCAGCGCCTCGACCAATCGCTGCTGGACCTCCAGCTTGCCGACTACCAGCGGGTGCTGGCCCACGCCGGGCCATCCACGGCCGCGCTGATCACCAGCGGTGATGTCCTGCTGCGCTTTGCCCGCGAACTGCCGCCCTTCCCCGAGGTGGATGTGCTCGGCCTCGGCATGCGGGTGGCCGCGGAAAAGGCGAAGGACTTTGGCGTATTCTTCTCCCCGCGCGGCCAGCCGACCGAACTGGCCTTCTTCCTCCAGAAACCGGCCGCGACGAAGATCCGCGCGCTGGCGGAGAATCACATTTGCCTGGTGGACACCGGCATGTGGCTGCTGAGCGAGCGGGCCGTGCGCGTGCTCATGGAGCGCTGCGGCTGGGAGGGGAGCGGGTTCAACGGCGGCACCGCGCGCCGCTATGAGCTCTACGCCGAGTTCGGCCTCGCCCTGGGCAAGTCGCCGACGGTGTGGGACGCGGATGTTAGCGCGCTTACCTGCGCGGTGGTGCCGCTGCCGGAGGCGCAATTCTACCATTTCGGCGCCAACGGACAGATGATTGAATCGGTGGCCGCCTTGCAGAACCTGGAGTTGGACGAATCCAAAGTGGGCCGCACCGGCGCACGACAGCAGCCGGACCAGGTCACGCAGAACTCGCGCTTTGACGCCGCCCTGCGCCGGGATGGCAACCATACCCTCTGGGTCGAGAACAGCGTGGTGCCGTCCGGCTGGCAGCTCGCCTCCCAGCATGTCCTCACGGGCGTGCCGGAGAACGATTGGACCCTCCGCCTCAGCCCTGGCGTATGCCTCGACTTCGTGCCGATTGGCCAGGACCAGCTCTGTGTGCGGGCATACGGTTTCAACGACCCCTTCGGCGGCCCGCTGGGTGACCCGGCCACCCGCTGGCTTGGCCGGGTGGCGTGCGATTGGTTCGCTGCGCGCGGCATCCAGCCGGAAGAGTGCGGCATCGACCCGCGAGCCGACATCCATTCGTGTCCGCTCTTTCCCGTCCTGCCCGCCGGCGAGCTGGAACCGGCTTTCATCGAATGGCTCTTTGCCGCCACACCCCGGCCGGACGCCGGGTTCGCTCGCCGCTGGTGCGAGTCAAAGCGGCTGTCGGGGCAACAGATTCCAGACGAGGTCAACTTGCGCCGGCTCTATGAGCAGCGCGCGCGGTTGCGCCAGGCCTGCGTGCTGCCGATGCTCAAGAACTTCCGCTGGAGCGTCTTCTTCCGGCTGGACCTGGAAGCGACTGCGCGGGCCTTCACCGCCAGTAACGACGCCGTGCCTGAATTGCGCTTCGAGGAGCAGGACGATCCGATGCAATTGGTGCATGACCAGATGTTCCGCTCCGCCGTCCTGCGGCATCGCCGTGAGCCGGGCTGGGAGCAATTCGAGGACGGCGCGTTCGCCCGGCTGCGAGAGATGATCGTCCACGAAGCCCGGCTCTCGCCCGCCTGCCCGCGCCGGAGCGTCATGGAGGACCAGATCGTCTGGGCGCGCAGCCCCATCCGCTTTGATCTGGCGGGCGGTTGGACCGATACGCCCCCTTACTGCATCGAGCACGGCGGCAAGGTGCTCAACCTCGCCGCCGACCTCAACGGCCAGCCGCCCATCCAGGTCTTCGCCAAGCTCTCCGAGCGCCCGGAACTGGTCATGCGCTCGATTGATCTCGGGGTCGAAGAGCGCGTGCGCACTTATGCCGAGCTGGACACCTTCGCGCGGCCCGACAGCCCGTTCGCGCTGGCCAAGGCGGCGTTCGCCCTCGCCGGCTTCCTCCCGCGCTTCCATTCTCAGGGCGGCTTCGCTTCGCTGGAGGAGCAGCTCCGCGAGTTCGGCGCCGGCATCGAGGTCTCCCTGCTCGCCGCCGTGCCGAAAGGCTCGGGCCTCGGCACCAGCAGCATTCTCGCGGCAACGGTCCTGGCGGCGCTGGGCGACCTGTGCGGCCTGGACTGGGACCGGAACACTTTATTCACTCGCACCTTGTCGCTGGAGCAGATGCTCACCACCGGCGGCGGCTGGCAGGACCAGGCCGGCGCGATCTTCCGCGGCATCAAACTGATCGAGACGGTGCCGGGCCTGGCGCAGAAACCAGTCATCGGCTGGTTGCCGCAGCATCTGTTCGACCACGACTACGCCAATCGCTCGATCCTGCTTTACTACACCGGCATCACGCGCCTCGCCAAGAACATCCTCGGCGAGATCGTGCGCGGCATCTTCCTCAACTCGCCGTCGCGCCTGGGCATCGTTGCGGACATCGGCGCGAACGTTGACTTTGCCCGAGCCGCCATTCAGAAATGCGACTATGAAGCGCTCCTGGCCGCCATCCGCAATAGCTGGTCTCTGAACCAGCGCCTGGATGCCGGCACCAACCCGCCGGGGGTCCGGCAAATCCTCGATCGGGTCCAGGATTATCTGGGCGCAGCCAAGCTGCTCGGCGCCGGCGGCGGCGGCTACCTGCTGCTGTTCGGCAAGGACGAAACGGCGGCTGCCAGGATCAAGCAGTTGCTGGCCAGCGATCCCCCGAACGCCCGGGCCCGCTTCGTTGATTTCAGCCTCTCGCAGGCGGGGCTGCAGTTGACTCGAAGCTGAGGTGCTCGGCGTCAGCTCCTCTGTTTCATGGCCGGCTTCTGTCGGGAAAGCCGGAGGCATGAGGTTTCTAGCGATGATTATCAGGCGCCGGACATTAGACACTGTTCCCCATTCGGGTAAGCTTTACCCAGCCAATGAACTATGAGGACTGAACAGGCAACTCACCTGGAAGCGCAGCGTGAGGCGCGGACGGCGCCCGCGTCCGGGACGGAGCTTGCTATTACCGGCATGGCGTGCGGCAACTGCGCCCGGCATGTGGCCGAGGCGATCCAGAGTGTGCCCGGAGTAAGCAGCGCCAACATTCGCCTCGAAGCGAACCGGGCTTCCGTGCGATGGGTGGTCGGCGCGCCTCAAAATGTCCCAGCCATCCTCCACGCGGTTACCGAGGCTGGCTACGGCGCGAGCGTAGTCGAGGCCGCTACGGCTGAGCCGAGCGAGCCCATGCTGGGCGGCTGGCGGCTCAACCTGTGGGTAGGCTTGCTCGGCACCACCCCGATCATGCTCGGCGAATGGGCATTCGGACTCGGCATGACGCGGTGGTTCCAGTGGTGTTCCTTCGCGCTGGCGGGCGCGGTGCAGATTCTGGCCGGCGCCCGGTTTTATCGCGGCGCGTGGGGCCAGCTCAAAGCCGGCCGCTCGAACATGGATACACTCGTGTCGCTGGGCTCTACCACCGCCTTCGCGTACAGCACGTGGGCTCTACTCAGCGGCCCCGGCGGCCACGTCTATTTCATGGAGGCCGCGGCCATCATCACCCTCATCAGCCTGGGGCATTGGCTGGAATCGCGCGCGAGTGCGCGGGCCTCGATCGCCTTGCGCCAACTGCTGAACCTGGCGCCCGCCCGGGCGCGGCGGCGCAATGCCGACGGCGCCGAGATCGAGGTCCCCGTCGCGGAGTTGCGCGCCGGGGCTTTGGTTGCCTTGCGGCCCGGAGACCATACGCCGACTGACGGTGAGGTGGTGGAAGGTGACTCAGCAGTAGACGAGTCCATGCTGACCGGCGAATCGGCGCCGGCGGACAAGTCGGCTGGGAGCCGCCTATACTCGGGCACAGTCAATATCAACGGGCGATTGTTGATGCGGGTCACGGCCACCGGGGACGAAACGGCCCTGGCGCACATCATTGCCGCTGTGCAGCGCGCCCAAGGCAGCCGCGCCAACATCCAGCGGCTGGGCGACCGCGTCAGCAGCGTCTTCGTGCCCATCGTGGTCGCGGTTGCGCTGGCCGCTGGCCTTTGCTGGGGGCTGGCGCCCGATTGGGCCAGGCAAGCTCACCAGGCGCTCTCCCCGTTCCTTTGGCCCGCACACGTGCCCGAGGGGCCGCTGGCCGCCGCGTTCATCATCGCCGCGGGGATTCTGATCATCGCTTGTCCCTGCGCGATGGGGCTGGCCACACCGATTGCGATCATGGCCGGCTCGAATGCCGCCGCGCAGCGCGGGATATTGATTCGCGACGGCGTGGCCTTGGAGAAGGCCGGCCGAGTCACCGCTGTGGTGTTCGATAAAACGGGCACCCTGACGACGGGCAAGGCGGAAGTGGTGAACGTTTGGGAGAGGGGGGAGGGGGGGGGGAGCCGAAATCCGAAATCCGAAGCGGGCGGCTCCGAGTTGGCGCTCGCCGCCGCTCTGGCCAGCCATTCCGCCCACCCTGTCAGCCAGGCCGTGGCGCGGCTGTCGCCGAATGGACCTGTTCTGCAAGACTGGCGGGAGGTTCGCGGGGCAGGGGTCCAGGCGGAGATTATAGGCTACGGCCAGCCACCGATCACGGATCGCCAATCGCCAATCGCCCGGCTCGGGTCCGTCTCCTGGCTGGGAGAATCCGGCGTGGACCTAGCGCCCGGCAAAGCGTTCATCGCTGACTGGTCTTCGCAGGGCGCTACCGTCGTGGGGTTGGCGGTCGAGAACTCTTTGCGAGCATTGTTTGCGGTTAAGGATACCCTCAAGCCGGGTGCCCGTGAGGTCATCCAGCACCTTGAGCGGCAAGGGTTGAAGGTTTACCTGGTGACCGGCGACAATGCGCTGACGGCTGGTCACATCGCCAACCAGGCGGGCATCAGCCCGGCAAACGTCTTTGCGCAAGTGCGGCCTGAGCAAAAGGCGGAGTTCGTGAGGAAACTCCAGCATGAAGGCCAGCGGGTTGCCTTTGTGGGAGACGGCATTAACGACGCCCCGGCGCTTGAACAAGCGGACTTGGGCGTGGCAGTCAGCCGGGCCAGTGACATTGCGCGCGAAGCGGCGGACATCATCCTGCTCAGATCGGACATCGAGGCGGTGCCCGAGAGTCTGGGCCTGGCGCGGGCCACCCTGCGCACCATTCACCAGAACCTGTTCTGGGCTTTCTTTTACAACGCCATCGGCGTCCCGCTGGCAGCGCTTGGATTCATGAGTCCGATCCTGTGCGCAGCGGCGATGGGTTTGTCTGACTTGGTAGTGATTGGTAACGCCTTGCGCCTGCGCCGCTGGCGGGCGCGGTAGAACAGCGCCGCCGCTAGGCACCAGAAGCGTCAACGATGAGGTGGGTGCTGATATTCCTCAGCGCGTAATCCTCCCCTTCACGTCCTGCAGGAGAGCCGCGTTGCAGGAGCCAGGTCCCCTGTCTTCGGGCTTCGCTTCGGATTTCGGCCCTCCTTCGGTTTTCGGATCTCGGGTTTTGGATGTCCCCCACCGCGCCCTCCCAGGTCAGGGATTTGTCGCCCCCGGCGCATTGCCGATCGGCTGGCCTTGCGGGAGATGGTCCCGCAGCGGCGCGGCCTTGCGCAGCTCGCGCGCGCGTTGCTGCTGCTGCTTCACCAATTCGTCGAACCGCTTGTGCTGTTCCGGTGTGAGCACCGCTTGGAATTCCTCCATCGTCCGCTTGAATTCTTCCCGGCGGCGCGGCTCCACGGTGTCCATGAGCTTCTTCATTCGCTCCTGGCCATCCTTGAGGATTTTGTCGACGGGATCGCGCTGCGCGGGTGTCAATTCCAGCTCCCGCTCCATGCGCCGCAGAAACTCGATGCGCATCACGCCCGCGGGAGCGGCTGGCGCGGGATGGACCACGGCACCGGCACGCTGCGGACGGCGATCCCGGCCGTGGTCGGCCTGCCGAACCAGCAATCCCCCGGTCACCACACCCGTGCCGAAGATCACCATCGTGGCGAGGATGACTTTCCAGTTATTCACCAGGCGGAGTCGGCGGGTTGATCCTGGTCTACGGCCGCGAGCAGGGTCTGCTCAAGGTCCTGGGACAAATCGGTCGCCGGCGCGCCGGCTGGCGGCGTGAAGAGCGACCACGCCCCGAGCAGTAGCATGATCGCCACGCACGGCGCGGCGGCGCGCCACAACGCGCGACCCCACAGCTCCCAGCCATCCGCCCTGGGCCGGTCGGCGAGGTGGGCCATGATGCGTTTCTCAAAGGCATAAGGCACCCGGTCGCTCGGCGGGTTGGCGCGGGCGGCAGCCAGCAACTTTCGTTCTAACTCGGCAAGGTTCATATAGCCTGTAGGGTTTCAGACGGTTCGTTACAACGTGGGGTTACAAATACTTCTCGGTGGCCATTCTTGACAACACCCGGCGCATTTCGGCCCGTGCCCGGAAGCCGCGCACCTTGACCAGCGGCACCGACCAGCCGGTGAGCTGCGCGATCTCCTTCAATGACCGGCCTTCGATTTCCTGCAAGGTGATGACCAGCCGGGCCGGCGGCGAAAGCTGTTCCAGCACCCGCCCGACCAATTGGCGCGCCGCTTCGGCGTTTTCGTCCGCGGCATCCGGCTCGCTCACGAAACGGTCCAGCCAGTCCTCCTCGGGCTCGCTGAGTTCGGAGAACGCGGTCTCCCGATTGCGTCCGTGGGCGCGCAGGGAGTCGTAGCACGTGCGGACGGCCACCCGCATGAGCCAGTGCTCGAAGGGGGCCTCGGCGCGGTAGCTGCTCAGCCGCTCGAATGCCTTGAGCCAGATCTGCTGCGCAATGTCTTCGACCTCGCTCTCCCGCCGCGCATAGCGCCGCGCCATGGCAAAAATGCGCGGGGAATACTTCTCGACCAAAGGCTCGAAGCTGGCGGCATCGCCTTTCAGCACCGCCGCTATCAACTCCGTTTCGGTCCGTTCCATCCCGGGCAGTATCGCAGACCCCGGGTGCAAAAGTCAAAATTAGGGGCGTGGGTGATACTTGTGGTGCACTTCGCGGAGCCGCTGGCCGGCTACATGCGTGTAAACCTCGGTCGTGCTGATGCTGGCATGGCCGAGCAACTCCTGGATGACGCGCAGGTCGGCGCCGTGCTCCAGCAGGTGGGTCGCGAAGCTGTGCCGCAACATGTGGGGAGTCACGTTTCGCGGAATGTCGGCGCGGCGGACACGCTGTTTGATGCGCAGCCAGAGCGTCACCGGGGCAAACGGTGTGCCGCGCCGGGTGAGGAAGACACTGGCTGGCGAACGCGGGGTGACGAGCGCGGGCCGGCCGGCGGCCAGGTAGCGTTCCAGGGCTGCGACGGCCTTGCAGCCGACAGGCACGACGCGTTCCTTGTTGCCTTTGCCGACGACATTGATGAAGCCGGCTTCGAGGTGGAGTTGCTCCAATCTGAGGCCACGCAGTTCGGCCAGGCGCAGGCCCGACGCGTAGGCCAGTTCCAGGATCGCCTGGTCGCAGAGGCTGGCCGGCGTTTCGGACGGCTCGGGAGCGAGGAGTTTGTCAATCTCCTGGCTGCTGAGGGCCTTGGGCAGGCGTTTCCAGCGCCGCGGCAGCGAGAGGTTCTCGGCGATGTTCGCCGGCAGGAGCTTTTCAGCCTCGGCAAAGCGGTAGAAGGCGCGCAGGGCGGCAATCTCCAGGTAAACGCTTTCACTGCTGAGGCGGCGGGCCGATTCCTCTGGCTGGTTCGCCAACGCCCGCGCCCGCTCGTGTTCGAGGAAGGACATCAGGTGGCGAAACTCGACCGCATTCCAGTCCCCGAGCCCCTGCGCCTTGGCCCAGACGACGAATTTGTTCAGGAGCGCGGCGTAGGTTCGTTGCGTGTGCTCCGCCTGCCCGCGTTCATGGCGCAAGTATTGGAGGAAGTCTTCGACCAGGGTTTGCATCGGCTGCCGTCAC
>CAIWJG010000346.1 GCA_903912925.1 uncultured Verrucomicrobia subdivision 3 bacterium
GAACAACAATGTTATCGAGGCCAACGATGGCAATAATAGCGCCACCAACTCGGTTGTCGTCACTTGCCCGGCCATCACCGGCACCGTCGGCGGCGGCGGAACGGCCTGTCCCGGTGGCTCTGCGATCGTCACGGTGACGCCGAGCGGAGGCACGCCCCCCTACAGCGTTACCCTCAACAACAACGGTGGGACCCAGGCCGGGAGCGGAACGCTCTTCTTTGCGGTCAGCCCGGCTTCGACGACGACTTATCAGGTGAGCTCGGGCACGGATTCGCAGGGTTGCCCCGTCAGCAATAGCGGCAGCGCGACGGTGACCGTTAGCTCAGTGGTCAGCCCGGCCATCAGCCTGTCGCCGGTCAGCGTGTTCGCCAACTCAAGCGGCAATCAAGCCAGTGGCCCAGGCGGTTTTGCCAGCTACGCCTGGACCATTAGCAATGGCGTCATTACCAGTGCGACCAACCAGCCAAGCATCACCTACGAGGCCGACGTTTCGAACCGCGTTACGCTCGGATTGACGGTCGTTAATGCCTCTGGTTGCGGTGCTAGTGCAACGGCCAGCGTGCCGGTCATCACCGGGTTTTCCATCCATACCAATGTGACGATCACCGACGTGCTGACATCCACCTCGACGGGGATGGCTTTCGATGGCACGAACTATTGGGCCTGTTCGGGCGGTTCCTCAGTTGGCGTTCGGCTCGCTCGCTATACCTCTTCCGGCGCGTTGGTGGCGACGTATTCGCCGGGACTGGATTTTCGCTCCGTCTTCACGCGGGCGGACGGTACCCTTCTGGCCCGCGCCTTCGACAGCGGTGTGATCTATCAACAGACCAGTCCCGGGGTATTTGCCGCTTCCGGCACCACGCTGACCGGAGGGTCGCTCAGCTCGCAGTCTTCCGTTGTGCTCAACGCTGCCGGGACGGAGTACCAGGCAATGAACGGCGGCTTGGTTTCGCGGTGGAGCACCAATGGGACGTATTTGGACAGCGTCGCCTTGTCAGGCTTCGGTTCCTTGACCGGAGAAAACACCTTCCCGCAGAACCGCGCCTTGGGGGTTTTTGGCAACCTGTGGCTGACCTATAACGGCAATGGTATGCTTTCCATTTGGGACAGCAGCGGAAACCGCGTGGTTCAGGCCGCGTTGCCCGGCGCGGGCACGAGTTTGGATTCCGATTGGGGCTTCAGTTTCTGCAATGGCAAAGTCTTCATCGTGGACGTGGCCGGTGGGAAGTGGAGCGGCTACGATCTTTACAGCGTCGCGCGCGTCGCTGTTTATGGCTCGCCCAACACCCCCGCGTGGAACACCGATGTGCAGAACAAGATCGTCGGGACGGGCCTGATTCCGCAGGTGGATGCTTTTCTCGTCAGCGGTGCCTATCCCGTTCCCGCGGCCGCCGACCTGCGATCCTACGCGGCGGTGTTGGTCTATTCCGATGCGGACTTTAACGACATTACCAACCTGGGGAATGCGCTCGCGGACTACGTTGACCAGGGTGGCGGAGTCGCGTTGGCCACCTTCGCCTTCTGGAACTCATCGGGGCTGTCAATCCAGGGACGCCTGGCAACTGGTGGCTATCTGCCCTTTACCACGGGAAGCCAGGCGAGTGGGACCGATTTAACCCTGACCAAAGACCTGCCGCTGCATCCGTTGCTCGATGGTGTGGCCTCCTTCGACGGTGGGGGGGAGAGCTACCACAATAGTCCGATCACCAGCGCCCCGGGCGCCACCCTCGTCGCGCATTGGAGCAACGGCCAGCCCCTGGTCGGCGCAAAGGACATCGCGCCCGGACGCTGCGCCGGCCTGAACTTTTACCCCCCCTCCAGCGATGCGAGGAGCGGTTTCTGGGTGGCGAGCACGGACGGCGGGCGCCTCATGGCCGATGCCCTTTTGTGGTCGGGCAGAATCCCGCCGACCATCCTCGTCGCGCCCGCCGACCAGGTCGGCGCGCTCGGCGGCACCGCAACATTCACCGTCAGCGCCCAGGGAACTTCTCCCTTGAGTTACCAGTGGCGGCTCAACGGGACCAATCTTCCTTCGGCCACCAACAGCACGTTGAGCTTCGTTGTTGGCGGCAACAGCGCGGGCAGCTACAGCGTCGTCGTCTCAAATCTCTACGGCGCCACCACCAGTTTGAGCGCGACGCTCAACCCCCAGCTTCGCTTCCTGACCCCCGCCCCGTCCGGCGGCGCCTTCTCGCTGTTCCTGGCGAATGCGGACGGCAGTCCGGTGGCCACCAACCGGGCCGCCCGGGTTCGCATCTACGCAACCACCAATATCGCCCTCCCGTTTCCCAACTGGAGTCTGCAGCCCAATCCCGTGGTGGCGATCAACGGCCAACTGCGGGTGGATGGTTTCAATGTGACCAATTCGCCAGGACAATTCTTCCGCGCCGCCGAAGTGCCCTGACCATTGGCTCTAGCTTCAACTTCCCTGGGGTACCCCGCCCCAACCATCATCCTGAAAAAGCAGTTGAACGAACGCAAAGGCGCCGCGCGGCAGAGCCGCAACCAAGACCAAATCGGGCTTAACGCAGAGAAGAAGAACTCTCTGCGACTCTCTGCGAATCTTTGCGCCTCTGCGTTAAATCTTCGCCGCCTGCGAGCAAAGCGGGATATAGCCGTGCAGAGACGCCAAGGGCGTCATTCATACC
>CAIWJG010000347.1 GCA_903912925.1 uncultured Verrucomicrobia subdivision 3 bacterium
CCTTCCAGAGCCTCAAGACCAAAGACGAGGCCGAGGCCGAGCGGCTGCTGGTCGCGCTAAACGAAGCCGGCAAGCAGCCCGCCATGAACCTGAGCTTGCCCGGGTTTAAGGGCGTCCTCAATTTCGTGGTCACCCTCACGACCCACAAGGACGTCCGCTCCTACCCCTGGGTACGCTGCCGGGGTTTGATGTCGCAGCGCTGGGGGCGGTCAAGGCAGCAGCGCTGGAGCGGTTTGTCTGGAGCTCGGGTTTGCGGCTGCTGGAAGACGAGGGCCTGGGGAGGTTTGCGGAGGACCTGCCTGTGGCGGGTGTCGAGGCACTGTTGGCCGAGTTGAAGGTCGGCGCGAAGTTTACAACGTGGGCCGGCACGCGCGAGGTTGGGGCGCTGACGCCGATTGAGAAATGGCCTTTGCTGGGGCGGTTGCTCGGGTCCAGTTGATGTCGCTGTGGGGGTAGCCGGTGCGCGGTGGTGTCTGGTTACGGGGAGTTCTGGGGAAAATTCTCTACCAGATATGTACGAATGCGCTGGGATGTGACTCCGTGAAGCCGGTGACGCAGTTCGGGATAGAGCTTTGCTCCGGACTTTCCCGCCACCGTGCCGTCGGTGTCGTGAACAACGGGGCTCCGCAGGACGTAATCAAGTATTTCCGGCGCGTCCAAGTGTGGGACCAGGACGTTAGAGTACAGGGAGTTGTAGCAGCCACCCCAGGTACACTCGATGAAGTGGTACAGGATCTGAGCCATGAAGACTTTCGCAGTTGCGACGCGGCTCTTGGTCATCGGAGGGAAGAAATGGGATGCGTTGAACTCGACGATGCCGGGTGCGTCAGGCTGGAGGTCGTTCAGGTGCTCACCGATTGGCACTCCGGTGTCAATCGCTGGTAGGCATTGTTTGGGGCATTGCCACCGGTAGGTGGGGCCGCCTGTCTGCATGAGAACCAGCGAGGTTCCGCAGGTGTGGCATGTGAGCTCTCGTTGCACGCGCGGGCGGAGCATAGTTCGGGTGTGTCCCTGCTGTCACGTGGGAAAACTTCTAGCGAAGACCCCTTGGGCTCGTGGAAGGGGTCGAGCATTGGGGATGGGTGGGCCGGGTTCGCGAGCAGAAAGAGTCCCCGACCGGAGCCGGGGAGGTCTGACCTATGCGGCCACTTGTTCGGCGGTGCGCGGCGGGCCGTCGTAGTGGTGCGGGTTGGTTTCGGCCTCCGGGGTGGAGGGACGGGCTCAGTGAAGCCGGCAATGAAGCGCTCGACCAGTTTGATCGCGCTTTCCATGGAGCGGCAGTGCCATGCCGGCGATCACCGGCCCCTCAAAGAAACCAGGGAACAATTCGCGCAGCGCGAGCTCATAAACCTCTCCCCCAAAATGAAACCACAACGTCTGGCCCCCCGACTTCACCAGCGGCGCTTGTGTCGGTCTCAGCCCGCATCCGCTCCGCACATGCGCCGCGAAAGCCTCCGATACGCCAGCCGCGGGCTGAATATCACCGGCCAGGCATCCAGGCGCTTTTGGTCCTCCAAAACCATCCGCCCGGATATAGTCGCCGACTTCGCCAACGCCGGCGCCCAAGCTCGCGTCATCCTGGACACCAAATGGAAGGTCCCGAGGGACGGCCAGCCGGCCGACGACGACTTGAAACAGATGTACACCTACAACCTCCACTTTGGCGGCCATCGCAGCGTGCTCGTTTACCCCTCCGCCGGCCCGCATCAGGTCCCCACCGACCAACCCTACGCGCACTCCGCGTCACTCCCCGAAGGTCACACCCACAACTGCGCCACCTTCTACATAAACCTCTTCGACGCCCAAAACCGCCTGCGCAAAGACATCGGCAACGAGCTGGTTCAAAAGGCCATTCTGAGCCACGATTAGCCTCGCCAGGCGGCAGCAAAAAACAAAAAAGAGCCGAACCTTTCAGTTCGGCTCTGTGATTCAGGACCAGGAGTCAGACTCCCTCGCCCGTGCTGCCGTCATCCAAGCGAAAGGAGTCAAAAGATGGTCCCGGTGGTTTCCCAGGTAATCTGGTTCTATCCACAAAAACCATTTCATGTGGGTAGAACGTGGATAGAAATGTGGATGGAACCCGCTTAGAACCGGCTAATGCAATTTACAAAACCCTCTATGACAATAAGATGCAAAAACGGTTGGTTGGCTCGGAAGCCCGTTTTGTGGGCCTTGGAATATGCTTTACGGTGGGTGATTCTCCGAAAACGTCGGCGAACTAAGGGGTCGGCCATCGCCGAACTTGGGGTTGAACTTGGTGTTGGGCCTTGCCCGAGCTTTGCCCAATGGGTAATTCTTATCGGTGAACATTGCATCGTCCGGAAGCAGCCTCAGTCGCGTTCTGCTACGAATCCTGAAAGAAGCCTTCGCAACCTCTGTATCCGCCGGCGCGTGGGCCTGCCCATCCTGAAAGATGATGCCATGCACTCTACGCGTGACTTGTGGACTGCGGCCAAAGCGCACGCACCAGGCCTAACCGCCGACGCGACGCTCATCGCTGATATTGAAGCCCACCCAACCATCCTCCTTGATGACCTTGCCCACGCCACCGTCAGCACCATCACCCAGCCCCAAGCTGACGCTCTCCTCGCCGCGGTCGAGGGAGGGCGTTCAACGCCTTTATCGACCCGCCTTGACCGACTCCCCTGACACTTCCCAGTTTATGACCCGCTAGCCAAACAAACCTATTTATATGGCAAAATCTGAAGCGTCCGTTGATGAACTTGTTGGCATGATTGAGCGCGGCGAACTGCGCCTGCCGGAAATGCAACGGCACCACGTCTGGAAGAAACCCCGCGTTGTCGGCCTGTTCGCTAAGACTTAACGATATGAATGCCAAAAGCATCTTGTTCAGTCAGGTGTTGCCCGGACTCAAGGCCGCGTCCGCCTATTTCACCACCGCCGCCATTACCCGGCGCGTCCAGGAGCTTGGCCTCGCAATCAGCGAAGGCACGTTGCCGGTTTATCTCAGTGAAGCCACCGCCAGCGGCCTGATCCACGATGCCGGTCGCGGGTGGTATTCCCGCTTGAGCGCGCCAGCGCCGCTCGATCCCAAACCCGTCGCCAAACTCATTCGCGCCGGCGAGAAAGCGTTTCCACTACTGGACTTCACCGTTTGGTCCACCGCCCAAATCAATCCGTGGATGCACCACCTGCTCGCCCAACCAGTCGCCTTTCTCCACGCGCCGATTGATACCCTCGAATCCGTCGGCGATACTCTCAGCGCCAAAGGCTGGGAAGTAGCCGTGAACCCACCTCCCAGCGTCGGTCCAAAATCCGTCCACCCCGGCGAGAAAATGGTCGTCCTCCGACCTGCGCTTACCAAGCAGCCTGCCAGTCAGGGGCGCCAGGATGCCATCGAAAAGGTGCTGGTGGACTTGATGGCCGAGGCGCACCGACTCTCGCTCATGGACCAGTCGGAAGCCGAAGGAGTCGTGCGGGAAATTCGGTCGCGGTATCTTGTGCAAGTAGCTGAAATGCAAAGCTATGCAAAGTTTAGAAAGCTCAAAAGCACTGTTTTTCAGTAAGTTAAACAGCTCCGCTAAACCGTTTCTAGCGGAGATGATTAACCAACGCCAACCGAGCGCCTCCGTTGGCGTTAGTTAACACCTATGTTTCCAACCGCCGTCTTTCAACCAGACTGGATCAACCACCAGCGTCGGCAGCTCGGGAATTGCGACCCTGCCATCCTCGAAAAGTGTGTATACGCCCTAACGCTCCTCGGCTATCTGGTGGAAAGCGACCTGCCATTCATCTTCAAAGGCGGCACGAGCCTGCTCCTGCACATGCCCCAGGTGCGGCGGCTTTCCCGCGACATTGACATCGTATGCGGACGTCCCGCCGCCGAGCTGGACGCAGTCGTTCGTGTCATTGGCACGCGGCCGCCATTTCTCCGTTTGGAGGAAGACGACCGCGGCGCCCGCGGTCTTCCACAGCGCCGACACTTCAAGTTTTTCTACCGCTCGGCGCTGGCGGGATTCGTCGAACAGGAACTCCTGTTGGACGTGGTCGAGGAGGCCCGCGAGGTCCACACGCTCGTCACGCGCCCGATCCGCACCAGCTTCCTTGCTCCCGAGGTCGAACATCTCGTACGCCTGCCGACGATTGAAAGCTTGCTCGGGGACAAGTTGACGGCCTTCGCGCCGCACACCACCGGTGTGCCGTTTTACCGCCGGAACGGCGACGAGCAGTTACAGCAGGTAGCCAAACAACTATTCGACGTCGGCGTGCTGTTCGACGTGGTCACGAACTTTGATGCCGTCACCAGATCCTATATCGCCATCTCCGCGCAGGAGTCCGAGTATCGTGGCAACCAGCATAACCGGGAGGCAGCACTCGACGACACCTGGCAGGCTTGCATCGCCCTCACCGCCACCAAACCCGTCATCCGGGGGCAATATCCCGACGCGCCGCTGCTTCACGATGGCCTCGACAGAATGCGGGGCCACCTGACCACCCCCGCCTATGTGCGAGACGTTCAAGCCCGCCGGACGCTGGCGTCCAAAGCCGCGACCCTCACCGCCCACTTGCGCGCCGGCGTACCGTTCGATTTCGGCACCATGCGCTACACCGGCAGTGCCCAACAACTGGCCGCTTTGCGCGTCGCCACACTGAACGGACAACCCTTGTCTTGGATTGACGGTGTCAGGGCTGTGAATTCCGAAGCCTATTATTACTGGCATCGCGCAATCCTACTAGCAGCCTGTCGGACTTAGGCCTCCGATCTCTTGGCCTGCCGCCCAAACCTGCGCTTGCTCGGAACGTGCTGATTAGAGACTCCTTACGTCGTCTCCTACAGGTTCAGATTGGAGCAATGGAATCCAACTCATTCCAGGCCGCGCTCGAACAGATCGTCCTCATCCAGCCCGAGGTAGTGCCCCAGTTCATGCAGGTAAGTCGTGCGCACCTCTTCGCGGAAGAACTCCTCGTCGGCTTCGGCCAGGTCCCAGATGTTCGCCAGGAAGAGAATAATCTGCGGCGGCAGGGGCAGCGTGGTGGTCTCCTCGTGGGCGAATTCCGGCCCCACGAACAAGCCCAACGTATCCAGGTAAATGCCGTCGCGGAGCTGTGCCTTGTTGGGAAGGCGTTCGAAAGTCACAGGCAGCGCCTGCGCCCGGTCGCGGAGCGGCTCAGGCAGCGCGGCCAGCGTCGCTTTCACCTCGGCCAGAGCCAGGGCGTGCAGTTTCTGCCAGTCGAGGGGCATAGTTAATTAGTGTCTGAGAGAAAACTCCCCGTTTTCAAAAAGGGAGACCCTCGGCAACCGGAATCTTCGTTTTTTCGGGGCTTTTTGCTGACCGATTTTGTTGCCTTTGGCATGGTCGGCCTCTAACCAGACCGGTTTTGACGATAG